>NZ_JBQCDN010000431.1:0-21713 GCF_051961175.1 Trinickia sp.
TCGTTTCGCAAGCTGCAACGCCTCACTTTCGATGAAGCACCGCGATGTTTGGCGTCCCCTAGGGGATTCGAACCCCTGTACTCACCGTGAAAGGGTGATGTCCTAGGCCTCTAGACGAAGGGGACAAAATCTTTTCACTTACTGCGCTTTCGCTTCAACTTTCGTCAACAGCGAAGAACGCTATTCTAACTCGTCGCTCGGCGTTTGTGAAGTTTTTTCTTTCGTCTACCGCACTTTGAAAGCACTTCAACACCGCGCGCTCGGTGCATCGCGCAATATCGAACTACACGCGACACCTCGAACAGCAGAGCCCTGAATTATACGCATGCGTTATGTATTTGCGCAAGCAGTTTTCCGATTCGGGTCGCGACGCAGCCGCCGACCGCGAACCCCATGCCGACAAGTGGCTCGCTGGCCGCGAACTCGCCCCCTGCCCCGCAGGTTCGTGGACACTCGGCTTTGATCGCCGCCCTCAAGCATGTACGAAAGGTAATGCGGCAGCCTCATCCGTTGTTGCTTCGCGTTCATACGGGCACAGCCTCGGCCAATACAGCCACTCTGAATTTGAGTGAGAGGCCTTTCGGCGCGAGAACGTCCAACGGCACGCCGAGCAGATCCTGCAGAGCGCACTGGATGCCGCCGATGTCGAACAGCGACATCTCGCGAAGCAGCAACAGCTCGGGAGGCGGGTCGTCGACAATATCGAGATCGCTACCATCCGCATCAGTATCAAGGCGACGCGCCGGTTAGAGTCCAGTCGGTGAAGGATTTCGCCATTCAGGAAGTGGCGCGCACCTACGACGGTGTCGAGCATCTGCTCTGATTCGAACACGCCGGGGGCACGAATATGAACGTATTGGATGCCTATGAGTGGGCTGCCGCGCGGCTCGACGACGGCGAACTGATCTTCGATACCCCGGACGGATTCGAGCGCGCGATCGCCATGGCAACGGCGGTCTTCGCAGTGGGCTTGGGTATCGGCGCCGCGCTGACGCTGTACGACGCGCTGGTTGGCCCTCCCCGGAACCAGTAGACACTCTTGGCCTAGGATTGGCAGCGGCCACCGGACGAGAGATTAATAGCGGCGCGTGGGATCGTCAGGCTCGAAACGCGTTAGTTGAGCGTTTCGTAGCAACTGACAGCTTCGAAGAACGCGAACCGAAGAATCGGACGCGTGGCACGAGAAACTGCCGCATTGTGATGCGCAATCAGAGGCACCCCATACACCGGAACCAAGACCGCCGAATACCCCCAGGGAGGATCCCGAGCAACTCGAGCAGCTCAGCCGTAAGTCAGGCGCAAACGCGGGAACACTGCGGAATATGGGGAATTCTACGGACCGTAGAAAAAGATAAAGCCTCGATTTCTCAAGGCTTTTCTGACTGTTCTGGACCGCCCCGGATGATCGGGTGGTGGAGGTAAGCGGGATCGAACCGCTGACCTCTTGCATGCCATGCAAGCGCTCTCCCAGCTGAGCTATACCCCCTTGCAGAACAGAAATGAGATTATATGGAGCTCTATCAGTCTTGTAAATACCCTTCGTCGATCTTTTTGCATATTTTTGCGAAGCGACCGTCGAAGGGGTCGCTCGTCAAGCAGCGAGCGCCGCTTCGATGCGACTCACCACACACTCCCGCCCAAACAACACGAGCACCGCGTCGATCGACGGCGTGTGCGTCGTACCGGCCACGAGCAAACGCACAGGCATCGCCAACTGCGGCATCTTGAGCTTGTGCGCCGCGAGCGTAGCCTTCAACGCAGCCGCCACCCCCTCCTTCGTCCACTCGCAACCGCGCAGCGCAGCGGCCAGTTCGGCCAACGCGGGACGCACAATATCAGTCACATGCTGGGCCACGGCCTCAGGCTCCGGCGCCGGCGTGCGATAGAACATCGCCGCGTTCTCGACGATCTCTTTGATCGTATTCGCGCGATCCTTCATCAACCCCACCACCGCTGCCGCATCGGGACCTTGTGCAAGCGCGGCATCATCGATGCCGATTTCGGCGAAGAACGGCTTGGCCAGCTCAGCAAGGCGCGCGTTGTCCGCTTCCTTGATGTAGTGGTTGTTGAGCCAGTTCAGCTTGTTGTGATCGTATTGCGCGGGCGACTTGCCCAGGTGATCGAGATCGAACCACTCGATGAACTGCTCGCGCGAAAAGACTTCGGCGTCGCCGTGCGACCAACCGAGCCGGGCGAGATAGTTCAGCACCGCCTCAGGCAAATAGCCGGCATCGCGATAACCCATTACGCTCATCGCCCCGTGCCGTTTGCTCATCTTCTCGCCGGCCTCGTTCAGCACCGTCGGCAAGTGCGCGTAGACGGGCGTCTGGCCACCGAGCGCACGCAAGATGTTGATCTGCCGCGGCGTGTTGTTCACGTGATCGTCACCGCGAATGACGTGCGTGATCCGCATGTCGAGATCGTCGATGACCACGCAGAAGTTATACGTCGGCGTACCGTTGGGCCGCGCGATCACCAGATCGTCGAGTTCGTCGTTCGAGATTTCCACGCGCCCCTTGACGGCATCGTCCCAGGCCACGACGCCACCAATCGGATTCTTGAAGCGAATCACCGGCTCGACACCGGCCGGAGGCGTAGGCAGCGTCTTGCCCGGCTCGGGACGCCAGGTCCCGTCATAGCGCGGCTTCTCGCCCGCTTCACGCTGGCGCTCGCGCAATGCTTCGAGCTCTTCCATCGACATATAGCAGCGGTACGCCAGCCCCTGCTCGAGCATCTGCGCGACGACTTCGCGATACCGGTCCATCCGCTGCATTTGATAGAACGGGCCTTCGTCGAAGTTCAAACCGAGCCACGCCATCCCTTCGAGAATGGCGTCGACCGATTCGGACGTGGAGCGCTCGACGTCCGTATCCTCGATCCGCAGGATGAACGTGCCTTGCATCTTGCGCGCGAACGCCCATGGATAAAGCGCGGAGCGAATGTTTCCGAGGTGAATGAAACCAGTGGGACTCGGAGCGAAACGGGTGCGGACGGTGGTCATAGATAGCGTCGGTAGTTCGACGGCATGAAGACAAGCCACATGCCATCGAGCGAAGAAAAATAGATCGCAATTATACCCGGCGCCCTGCCCTGCCCGCCCGGTTCGAAGCAAGCCGCCAGACCTGAGGAAGGGCTCAGCCGCGCACGATCGCTTTGCCGTATGATGTGCGCGCGCCGCGTCCCGCGCGGCGTGCCGGCGGGGCATGGCCCTTGGCCGGCGCATCGATGCCCGTCTCGTTCGACGCGCTGCTGGAGATAACTTGAAACCGTCTTCCCCTCGACTGACCCGCCGCGGCTTTTCCATTGCCTGTGCATCGGCCCTGCTCGCGGCCTGCACCTCGCCGGCTACACGCACCACACCGGAATCGAACGCCACCCCGGCCCGGCCGCCGGCCGCTCCGGCCAAGCCCCTTCGCATCGGGCTCGCCCTGGGCGGCGGCGCCGCACGCGGCTTCGCCCATATCGGCGTGATCAAAGCGCTCGAAGCGCGTGGCGTCCAGATGGACATCGTCTGCGGCACGAGCGCCGGCTCGGTGGTCGGCGCGCTCTACGCTTCGGGCATGAGCGGCCTGCAAATCAACAAGCTGGCGTTGACGATGGACGAAGCGTCGATCAGCGATTGGGCCATGCCGTTTCGCACGCGCGGTTTCCTGCAAGGTATCGCGCTGCAGAACTACATGAATACGACCTTGCACAATCGGCCGATCGAAAAGATGGTCAAGCCGTTCGGCGTCGTCGCCACCAATCTTCGCAACGGTCAGCCGATCCTGTTTCAACGAGGCGATACGGGCATCGCGGTGCGCGCCTCGAGCAGCGTCCCGTCGATTTTCGAGCCGGTCAAGATCGGCGGACACGAATATGTCGACGGCGGGCTCGTGAGCCCGGTGCCGGCCTCGTTCACGCGGAAGATGGGCGCCGACTTCGTGATCGCCGTCGATATTTCGGCCGATCCCGAAACGGGGCAAACGACGAGTTCGTTCGACGTCCTGCTCCAAACGTTCACGATCATGGGGCAGACGATCAAGACGTACGAACTGGAACGCTATGCCGACTTCGTTATTCGCCCGGCCCTCTCTGCAATGAGCGGCGCCGATTTCGCCCACCGCAACGAAGCGATTCTGGCCGGTGAAGCGGCCGTCTCGAAGCTTTGGCCGGAGTTGGAGCGCAAGCTCGCCGACCGGCGCGCGGGAACAGCCGCGGCGGCTTAAGCGCCGCTCGCGCAGACGCAGCAAAGATAAGAATGCGCCCATGCCGGGCGCATAAGAAAAAGCAAAAGCCCGCTTGCATGCGGGCTTTTGCTTTTTCTTTTCTGCAGCCGATACAACCACCGGCGGATTATCGCCGCCGGCGAGTCGACATCGTCATCGATCAGTTCTTGCCCGCGCCGCCTGCGTCGCCGCCTGCAGCCGCGTTACCACCGAGCGTCGCGCTGACGCGCTTACGCAGATCGTCAGCCTTGATCGGGAAAGCCGTTTCAATCCGGCGCGCGCCGGTGAAGCGCTTTTCCCAATAACCGTCATCCAGATCGTCGACACGGATCGTGCTGCCCGTCGAGGGCGAATGCACGAACTTGTTGCCGCCGATGTAGATGCCGACGTGCGAGAACGAACGGCGCATCGTGTTGAAGAAAACGAGATCGCCCGGCTTCAGATCCGCCATCTGGACCTTCTCTCCGACTCGGCTCATCTCTTCGGCGCGGCGCGGCAGGGCCAAACCCAGCGTGTCTTGAAACACGTAGCGCACGAAACCGCTGCAATCGAGCCCCGAATCGGGGGAGCTGCCGCCCCAACGATAACGGACGCCGATCATATTGAGCGCGCCGACAACCACATCGCCAGCCTTACCCGCGACGCCCGACAAGAACGCCTTGGCACGGCCGCTCGTGGTGGTATCGCTCGGGGCTGCGGTGGGGGAAGCGAGAGAGGAGGACGAGGCATCGGACTCGATACGAGCCGATGCGGGAGAAGCGGATTGCTGCGAAATGCTCGTTTCGTCTGCGAACGCGCCGGCTGCTGCCGTCATCAACACGCCAATGAACATGCCGGCGACGACGCGCGTACAAGCCTGGGCAAAATATCGGTGCTGCATTGGTCGGTAGGTTTTGCTTAAGAATCAGAGGATTGCGAGTGAACTGCGAAAAGTTTGGACGATACTAGCCACGATAGAAACGAATGTCAAAACAAATTAAAAAAAACAATCGGGGTAGCGTCACAATTGCCGCGATTCACTCTTGCAGGCTCGCTTCCAAGAGTTTTCGCGTATACGGATGCCGCGGTTGGGAGAAGATTTTTTCGACGTCCCCTGTTTCGACGATGGCACCGTTTTGCATGACGGCCACCCGATGGGCCATGGCCCCGATCACCGCCAGGTCGTGACTGATGAATACGAACCCCAGGTTGTACTTGTGTTGCAGGGTACTTAAGAGGGTCAGCACCTGCTGCTGAATTGAGACATCGAGCGCGCTGGTCGGCTCATCGAGCACGAGTAAGCGCGGCTCGAGCACGATGGCCCGCGCAATCGCGATCCGTTGCCGCTGCCCGCCCGAGAATTCGTGCGGATATCGCGAAAGCGACGTCCGATCTATCCCCACTTCGCGCAGCGCTGCGATGACCTTTTCGCGGCGCGCGGCCGGATCAAGCTGTGGCCGGTGCAGGGCCAACCCCTCGCCGACGATACGCTCGATCGTCTGGCGCGGCGAAAGGGAGCTGAATGGATCTTGAAACACCACTTGCAGATTCGAGCGCAGCGCCGTCTGGTCGTGACCTCGGTAGCTCGACAGCGGCCGGCCCTGGAATTCGATCGCGCCCTGCGCCGTCCGCTGCAGCCCGAGCAGCGCCATCGCCAGCGTGGATTTGCCCGAGCCCGATTCGCCGACGATGCCGAGCGTCTCGCCTTGCCGCACGCTCAAGGTGGCATTCGATACGGCGTCGAAGCGGCCCGAGCGAAACCAACCGCGCATGCCGGGCAGCTTCGTTGCGAACGATACGGAGACGTCCTGTGCATCCAGCAGCACGGGGGCGATCGGCAGCACCGGGGTCACGTGACGCTGCGGGCGGCTGGCGATCAAACGCTGCGTGTACGGATGCTGGGGGGCTTCGAAGATCCGGTCGACCGGGCCGCTTTCGACAAGCACGCCCTGCTCCATCACCGCGACGCGCTGCGCAAATCGCCGCACGAGATTGAGGTCGTGCGTAATCAGCAAGACCGCCATGCCGCGCTTTTGCGCCTCGTCGCGCTGAATATCGAGCAATAGATCGACGATTTGAGCGCGGATCGTGACATCGAGCGCGGTGGTCGGCTCGTCGGCCAGCAACAGGCGTGGGCGGCAGGCCAGCGCCATCGCGATCATCGCGCGCTGACGCTGACCGCCCGATAGCTGGTGCGGATAGCTGAGCACCCGCTTTTCAGGCTCGGTCACGCCCGTTCGCGCCAGCAGTTCGACGGCGCGCATGCGGCCCTGTTGCGGCGAGACACCCTCGTGCGCGACGATCGTTTCGGCGATCTGCTCGCCCACCGTGAACAGCGGATTGAGCGCCGTCATCGGCTCCTGAAAGATCATCGCGATCTGCGAGCCGCGCAGGCCCTGTATCGCGCGCTCGCTTTTGCCGAGCAGTTCTTCTCCCCCGAAACGGATGGCGCCGCTTATTTGTGCGTCGCCCAGCAATCGCAAGATCGCCAACGCGGTCACCGTCTTGCCCGAACCCGATTCGCCGACGAGTGCAACACGCTCGCCCTGCCCGATCGCGAACGTCAAATCATCGACGGCAACGGTATCGCCGAATGCCACGCGCAGGTGCTCGAGTTCGAGCAGCGGCGCGTGCACGGCGTCCTGAGCCGCTTGTCCGATAGCCTGTGCACTCATTGGTTGCCTCCGGCACGCATCGCATCGGCGATGCGTGTATCGAGCGCGTTACGCAGTGCATCGCCCATGAACGTCAGCAACAGCAGCGTGGCGACGAGCACACCGAACGTCGATAGCGAGATCCACCACGCATCGAGATTGGCTTTGCCTTCGGAGAGCAATTCGCCGAGGCTCGGCGTCGGCGCGGGCACCCCCAGGCCGAGGAAGTCGAGGCTCGTCAGCGCGAGAATCGATCCGCTCATTCGAAACGGTAGAAATGTGATGACGGGCGTCATGCTGTTGGGAAGCACGTGGCGCCAGATGATCTGCCAGTTCGACAGCCCGATGGCGCGCGCGGCGCGCACATAGTCCTGGTTACGATTGCGCAGACATTCGGCGCGAACGTAGTCGGACAAGCCGATCCATCCGAACAGCGACAGCAAGACAATGAGCAACAGAAAGCTGGGCTCGAAGATCGACGCGAAGATGATCAGCAGATAAAGCTCGGGCAACGCACTCCAGATTTCGATGAGGCGCTGCCCGACGATGTCGATGCGACCGCCGAAAAAGCCTTGCACCGCGCCCGCGACGATCCCGATGACGCTGCCGATCAGCGTCAGCACCAGCGCGAATTCGACCGATACGCGAAAGCCATACAACAGCCTGGCGAAGACGTCGCGCCCTTGCGCATCGGTGCCGAGCCAATTTTCGTGCGAAGGCGGCGCGGGATTCGGTTCGCGTGAGAAATAGTTCAGCGTGTCGTAGTAGTAGTGGTTCGGCGGATAAATCGCAAAATTGCCCGGCAACGTGAGGCGATGCCGGACATACGGATCGAGGTAATCGGCCGGCGTCGGGAAGTCGCCGCCGAACGTCGTCTCGGCGTAGGTCTTCGCGATGGGGAAATAATAGTGTCCGTCATAGCGGACAACGAGCGGCTTCTCGTTCGACCAGAGCGGCCCGGCCAGGCTCGCGGCAAACGCAACGACGAACAGCACGAGGCTCCAGTAACCGAGCCGCTGCGCCTTGAAGCGCCGCCATACGCGGCGCATCGGCGACGGCGAAGCAGGCAGGCCCAGCAGCGCACTGCGCGCCACGGCATCGGGACCGGTACGGGGGCGAACTTGGCTCAACGTTAGCGCTCCAGTCGTTCGAATTGAATGCGCGGATCGACCCAGACGTAGCAAAGATCCGAGATGAGCTTCGTGGCGAGCCCGATCAGCGTGAAGAGATAGAGCGTGCCGAGCACGACCGGATAGTCGCGCCGCACGACCGATTCGTACGACAGCAGCCCGAGGCCATCGAGCGAAAACAGCGTTTCGATCAGCAGGCTGCCCGTAAAGAACGCTCCGATGAAGGCCGCCGGAAATCCGACCACGAGCGGCAGCATGGCATTGCGAAACACGTGCTTCCACAGCACCCGCTTTTCGTTCAAGCCTTTGGCGCGCGCCGTCAGCACGTATTGCTTCTTGATCTCGTCGAGAAACGCGTTCTTGGTCAGCATCGTGACGACGGCAAAGCTGCCGACAACTGAAGCCGTCACCGGCAGCGCGATATGCCAAAGGTAATCGACGACTTTGCCGAGCGGGCTCAACTGCGAGAAGTTATCGGAGAACAGGCCGCGCAGCGGGAAGATCTGCAGGAACGAACCGCCTCCGAACAGCACGAGCAACAATACGCCGAGTACGAAGCCCGGGATCGCGTAACCGACAAGCACAACGAGGCTCGTGGCGACGTCGAACGACGAGCCGTTGCGCACGGCCTTGGCGATGCCGAGCGGGATCGAAATCAGGTAGGTCAGAAAGAATGTCCATAACCCGATGCTGATCGAGACGGGCAGCTTCGAGACGACGAGCGACCACACGCTTTCATGATGAAAATAGCTCTGCCCCAGATCGAAGCGGGCGAAGCGCGACAACATGAGCCCATAGCGCGTGAGCGGCGGTTTGTCGAAGCCGTAGAGCGCTTTGAGTTGAGCGACCTGTTGTGCGTCGACGCCCGTATGCGCACGCAGGCCGAACGGCGGCGCCTGCCCTTCCTGCGTTGCGCCTTTGCGCAATTCGTAGACGGCTTGTTCGACCGGACCGCCGGGCACGAACTGAATGACGATGAACGTCACGGTCAGCACGCCGAGCAGCGTCGGAATCATCAACAGCAACCGTTTGAGGATGTAGCTCCACATAATCGAGCACCCGTGGATGAGCGAAGAGCAATCTGACTAAGCAAGGTGTAAGCGCCCACGCGCAATGCGGTTCGCCTCACTCGCCTTCTGTTTATTTACCTTCAATGCGCCGCGGCCTGGCTGCCACTCGGCGACGACGGCGCGAACCACCAGGTCGACACAATCCAATCTTCCGCCGAATAGTACAGCGGCAGCGTCTGCGGGTAACGCAGCGAGCGGGCATAGGCCACGCGATGCGTGGCGTTGTACCACTGCGGCACGACGTAATAGCCGTGCATCAGCACCCGATCGAGCGCGTGTGTCGCGTCGAGCAGTTGATCTTTCGTCTGCGCGCGCACCAGCGTGTGCAGGATGGCATCGACCGCAGGCGACTTCAAACCCATCAGATTGTCCGATCCTTCTTCGTCGGCCGATTTGCTGCCGAAGCGCGACAGTTCTTCCGTGCCCGCCACCTGCACTTCGGGATAGCGCAACATCGTCATATCGAAGTCGAACGCGTTGTAGCGCTTTTGGATCAGCGCGAAATCGACCGCCCGGTAAGTGGCGTCGATGCCGAGCTTCTTCAGATTGTGCGTGTACGCGCCGACGATCGGCGCGATTGCAGCGCTTTGTCCGGAATCGTCGAGAATCTCGAAGCTGAAGGGCTCCCCCGCTTCGTTCCGCAAGGCGCCATTGCGATAGTGCCAGCCCGCTTCCGCCAGCAGCGCGCGGGCCTTCAGCAGATTGGCGCGCAATGAACCGGGCGGATCGGTATTCGGCTGCACCGTCATCGGCCCGAATACCACCGGATCGAGCTGCGCGCGCAGCGGATCGAGAATCGCAAGTTCGCCTGCGCCCGGCATGCCCGTTGCCTGCTGCGGGCTGTCGGCGAAGTAACTGTCGAGCCGCGTGTACGCCCCGAAAAACAGCTGCCGGTTCAACCACTGGAAATCGAACGCGAGATCGAGCGCTTGCCGCACGCGAACGTCTTTGAACAAGGGCCGCCGCAAGTTCATCACGAAGCCTTGCATCCCCGCGCCGTTGTGCTGCCGGAACTCACGCTTGATGAGTTCGCCGTCGTCGAAACGCTTGCCGACGTCCCGCCGTACCCAATTGCGCGATACGTACTCCACGAGCGCATCGTATTCCCCCGCCTTGAACGCCTCGAGCCTCGCGGTGCTGTCGGCATACAGCTTGTAGGTAATGCGATCGAAGTTATTCGTGCCGACGCGCACGGGCAGCGACGCGCCCCAATACGACGGATTGCGCCGGTAGGTGATCGTATTGCCGCCGTCGTAGTGATCGATGACGTACGGGCCGCTGCCGATCGGCTGTTGGAACGCCAGTTGATCGAGCGGCACATGCGTGCCGTCCGCGTTGAGCCCCCACTTGTGCGAGAAAACGGGAATGCCGCCCGCGATCAACGGCAATTCGCGATTCGCCTGGCGAAACTCGAAGCGGATCGTGGCCGGATCGACCACGACCGCCCGCGTAATATCGCCGTAGAACACAGCGAACTGCGGCGCGGCCTGCGGGCTCTTCAGCGTATCGAACGAGTACTTGACGTCCGCGGCCGTCACCGGATCGCCGTTGGAGAACCGCGCGCCCGGATTGATGTGATACGTGACCGAGAGGCGATCGGGCGCGATCCGGATATCGTCGGCGAGCAGACCATAAGCCGATGCCACTTCGTCGCTGCTGCCCGTCGTCAGGCTCTCGAACAGCATGCCAAGCCCCGGAGCGGCATTGCCGCGCAGCGTGAACGGATTGAACTTGTCGAAGCTCGTGAGCCGGCTCGGGTTGGCCAGCACGAGCGTGCCGCCTTTCGGTGCGTCGGGGTTCACGTAGTCGAAGTGCTGGAAGCCCGCCGGGTACTTGGGCTCGCCGAATTGCGCGATCGCATAGACGGCGTGCGCCGGTGTCGCCGCGACGAGCGCCCACATGAAACCACACACTAGTGCCCCGAATATGCGGCGCTTACGCGCACCGGGCGTTACATCCGAGCGTCGGCTAAGGGGGATCGTCGCCTTCATTGGAGGATCGGGAGTGGCAATGTGAGAGAATTCTACCCGCACCCTATCCGCCACCGCCGCGCCGCGCTTCGCGCGCAGGGCGCGAGGCACCGAAAACGCTAGGAGAATTCATGGGCTTTCTCGCTGGAAAACGCATTTTGCTGACCGGTCTGCTGTCGAACCGCTCGATTGCCTACGGCATCGCGCAAGCCTGCAAACGCGAAGGCGCCGAACTCGCTTTCACGTATGTCGGCGATCGCTTTAAAGACCGCATCACCGAATTCGCCGCTGAATTCGGCAGCGAACTCGTATTTCCGTGCGACGTCGCCGACGACGCGCAGATCGAAGCGCTGTTCGCCTCGCTGGGCCAGCACTGGCCGAAGCTGGACGGCCTCGTGCATTCGATCGGCTTTGCGCCGCGCGAAGCCATCGCGGGCGATTTTCTCGATGGGATGACGCGCGAGAACTTCCGCATCGCGCATGACATCTCGGCGTACAGCTTCCCTGCCCTGGCCAAAGCCGCACTGCCGCTGCTGTCCGAGAACGCCTCGCTGCTCACGCTCTCGTACCTCGGCGCCGAGAAGGTCGTCCCGAACTACAACACGATGGGCGTGGCAAAGGCTGCGCTCGAAGCATGCGTGCGCTACATGGCCGGCTCGCTCGGCGCCAAGGGCACTCGCGTGAACGGCATTTCGGCAGGCCCGATCAAGACGCTGGCCGCCAGCGGCATCAAAGGGTTCGGCAAGATCCTCGATTTCGTTGAACACAATGCGCCGCTCAAGCGCAACGTGACGATCGAGCAAGTGGGCAACGTGGCCGCGTTCCTGCTGTCCGATCTCGCGAGCGGCGTGACCGCCGAGATCATGCACGTCGATAGCGGTTTCAGCACCGTTGTCGGCGGAATGGCACCCGAAGCAGCCGAGTAAGACGAAGCGTTGCGATTGACGTGTCTGACGCTGACGCGTACTCGCCGTTCGAATGCTGGAGGCACCCGCGCCACCGGTGCCGCGCATAAAAGAAAACCGCCTGCGGCGCACGCCCAGGCGGTTTTGCTTTTCTCCGGCCTGCCCCTGAAAGGCTCGCGCCGAAACCTCTACCCTGATTGCCACTCGTTAAGTTGAGCGCGATCAGTCATCGCCATGGCCGTGACCATGGCCGTGGTCATGCCCCCAGCCGTGGCCCCGATCGTGATCCCAACCGCGATCGTGATCCCAGCCACGATGGCGCCACTCGTCGCGCCCCCACCAGCGGTCGCCGTCCCAATAACGATCGCCATGCCAGCCAATCACCACTGCGGGCGCCACATAAACGGGAGCCGGCTGATAGATCACGGGCGGCGGCGGCGGCGGCGCATAGACCGGCGCCGGGGCGACGTACACCGGCGCAGGAATGCCGATGTTGACGCCGACATCCACCCTCGCCATCGCCGAACTGGAAACACCGACGGCAAGCGCGCCGGCGGCCAACGAGACAATGCGAATGAGCGATTTCATGTTGACACCTTTGAATACGTAGCGTGGTTGCGAGGAACTATAGCGCGGCGGCTCCAATAGGCGTATTTCAAACTTGTAACTGTTGCTGCAGAACATCTTCGAACAGGTTAGATGTACCGACTGCTCCAGTCATCCAACGAATGACGCAGGAGGTTCGCCTGCGAACTCAACGCGGCACGCGGCGGAATATCTTGCGATCGGAATCGGGCTTCGCGAGGACCATCCATATGGCGTCGCCGTCGATCAACGCGGCCGTTGTACCCTCGCCGATATCCCGGGACGACGCGATCGCGCCTGTCGTGGGATCCATATCGAGCAGCAGCGTCGACTGCGGTTTGCCGCAACGCGTACCCACAACCTGCAACGCCGCGGCCTTGACGCCCAGGGCATCCACGCTGCACACCGCCTTTTGCGCCGACATGCTCCGCGCCACGCGTCCGGACGCATCGATCACCGAGACCAACAGATGATCTTCATTGACGCCGACATACGCGATGCTGCCGTCCGCTACCGACACAGCCCTCTGAGCTTCCATTTTCAACGGGTAAACGAACGTCGACCAAACATACCGTTCTCGACTCAGATCCACCTTGGAAACGGCGTACCCTTCGCGCGCAGATGCGCCCGTACCGGCGTTGGCCAGGAACGCTCCAGAAATGACCAAGCTCGCGCCGTCGAGCTTCGCATACGTCCCGGTCCAGAAGGCGCCTGTCGGCAATACGACGAGTTGCTTGCGCGAAAGATCTCGATCGAGGCGGTCCCAGAACAAGCTGCGCCTGCCGCCGCGACCGACCGAATCGGTGCTTGCCCCCCCGACTATCGACAACCCTTCCGGGCCCGCCTCGAACAGGTTCGACCAGACATCCCTGGCGACATCGACCCGCTGGCTCTTCAGCAATTTGCCCGTCGACGAAATCTTGCTCACGATCAATTGAGTATGACTCTGCGCTTCGAATGAATCCGTGCGTTCCTCGGTCAGGACGTAGTAGAACTCGCCGTCGCGAATGCACTTGCCCGCCGAGTTTTGGTAATGATCCTTGGCATAGGGGATGTTGGTCTTCCAGCGCGTGCGCCGTGTGCGCGAATCGACGAGCGCCACCATTGCGCTGTAGTTCGGGACCTCGTCATGGAAGACATCGCCGGAGACGCAATAGAGCCCATCTCCGACAGCCGTGATCGAAGAGGCAGTGAACTCCGCAGGGACGTCCAATACGAAATCGGCCGATGGCGCGGGCGCCGCAAATGCGTGCCGCGCGATCAGCACGACGAACAGGGACAGCACGACCGAAAGGAGCATGCGAATTTTTTTCATGTCGTTCTCGTTTTCTTTGGGTCTCTCATTCTTTGCTACCGCCGGACGCTTCGATGCCTTCGCCCGTTCGCCGGCCTCAGGCAACATCGCTGCGCCTTCGCGCTAATCCCGATCCGGCTCCGCCGGCTCTGTCAGCGCAGTCGCGTAGCGGCTCACCGCATGCGCGATGCGCTCCGACACGGCCGGGTCGCGCACGGCGCGCGCCAGCGTAACACCGCCGGCCAACAACGACAAAAGCGCAATCGCGCGGTCGTCATGATCATCCCCCGGTAAATCGGGTAGCCCGGACGACACTTCCTCGATGATCGAGGCCAGTACCTTCTCGTATTCGTCGCGCGTCTCGTCGTCGGCCCGCATCACCTCGGGCGAAAGGCTCACGAGCGCGCAGCTTTCATCGAGGTCGCACGTACGGCGCTGGCCAAGATAAAACGCAATGAACGAGCGACGCCATCGCGCCCCCTGCTCCGCTTTCAGCGCCGTGACGGCGTCTTTCAATTGCTGCATGCCGGACAGCACCACGGCGCGAAACGCCTCGCTCTTCGACTTGAAGTGGCCGTAGAACGCGCCGTTCGTCACGCCGGCTTCTTTCGTCAGCGGACCGATGCCGGAACCGCCATACCCTTCGCGCCGGAACAACCGGGCTGCGGCGTCCAGGATCCGCTCGCGGGTCTCTTGCTTGTGTTCGATGGAGTAGCGCATAAATATCTTATAGAGCACCCACTCTCTATTGCATAGAGAGCAGATGGTATGTATTCTATAGAGAGCGATCGCTATTTATATCACGTACCAGTCAACCGACCTGGAGGAAGTGCTATGCCAATCACATTGACCGTGCCGGAAGGCGTCTTCAATGCCGATACCGAGGCGAAGGTATTCGCCGAACTGACCGACACCCTGCTCGACATCGAGGGGCTGCAAGATAACGCGTTTATGGTGCCGAACGTCGTGGGCACGTTGAACGTGTTGCCGCGCAATCGGATCTTCTCGGGTGGCGCCGCAGCGGAGGCCGCGTTCGTCGAATTGAAGCTGCCGGCGGTGGCGCTGGCGTCGCCCGATGCCAAGCGGCGTTTCATCGAAAGCGCGACACAGATCGTCGCGCGGGCCTCGAGCGGCCGGATCGTGCCCGAGCGCGTGTGGGTGAACGTCGTCTATGCCGCGGATGGCGCTTGGGGAATTGGCGGGCGAGGCTATGACAACGCTGCGCTGGGCGGTGCGATTCAGGCTGCGGCGCCCGCCCGATAAGGCTTGCGCGCTTCGCGCGGTTGGCCGCCCTGCATGGGCGGTCGAGCCGTGTTGAGAACGTCGCCGCACCGCGGGGTGGCTCGTGGTGCGGCGACGGCGTACCGTGAGCCCGAAACGCGCGTAAACTCGTCGAACAGGCAGGTGAAGCGCGGCCCGGGCCGAGTGTGCGTCGGAACGACGATCACTGTGCTCGATCGCTTGGTCGCCGGCTGCGCCCGCCCGCCCCTGCACCGCTCGGATAGGGAGGTTTGCAGCCATGAGCGTCGCGTTGAACCACACCATTGTTTATGCCCACGATCGGGATGCGTCCGCCGCATTTCTCACCGATATTCTCGGGCTGCCCGAACCCACACCGTTCGGGCCATTTCTCACTGTCCGTCTCAGCAACGACGTCACGATGGACTACCTGCGGGCCGATAAGGCACCCAGTTCGCAGCATTACGCCTTTCTCGTCAGTGAAACCGAGTTCACTGAAATCATGGGGCGCATCAAGGATCGCGGCGTACGGTATTGGGCTGATCCGGCCCAGCGGCACGAAGGCGAAATCAATACGCGCGACGGCGGGCACGGCGCTTACTTCGAGGATCCGAGCGGCCATCTTCTCGAGATCCTGACGCGCCCGTATGGAGGGCATTAGCGAAGGCCACTCGCGCCCTGGCGCTTTACCGGGAATCCCCCTCGAACAGGCCATTGAGTTGTGCGCCGGACGCCGCATCGCCGAATCCATCGAAACGCCCTTGCGCGAGCGACTGCGCGGCGCGCATGAACCCACCCCAAGCGGCCCGCGCGAGTGCGCCGCCCACACTGACGCGGCGCACGCCCAACCCCTTGAGATCTTCAATCGTAAAGGACGAGTTCGCGCCGATCAGCACATTGACGGGTTTCGGCGCCACGGCCTGCACCACCGCTTTGATCTCCTCGGCCGTCCCGATGCCCGGCGCATAGAGGCAATCGGCGCCTGCCGCCGCGTAGGCTTTGAGCCGCGCGAGGGTATCGTCCAAATCGGGCACGCCAACGATAAAGTTCTCTGCGCGGCCGATCAGCAAGGTATCGCCGCCGCTTTCGTCGATCGCCCGACGCGCGGCCTTGAGCCGGGCCACCGCCACTTCGATCGGAAACAGCGGGGAGCCGGCGTCGCCCGTGGAGTCTTCGATCGACAGGCCCGCCACACCGACTGCGACTGCCAGCTTGACGCTTTCGGCCACTTCTTCGGGCGTGGCGCCGAAACCGTTTTCGAAATCGGCGTTAACGGGCAGATCGGTTGCCTGCACGATGGTTCGTAGATGCGCAAGCACCGCCTCGCGGCTCACATGGTTATCGGCGCGGCCATTCGACCAGGCGAATCCCGAGCTCGTCGTGGCCACCGCCTGGAAACCGAGGCTGGCCAGATAGCGGGCGCTGCCGGCATCCCAGGGGTTCGGCAGCACGAAGCAGCCCGATGCGTGCAAGGCACGGAAGGCAGCGCGTTTTTCGGCGACGGTACGTGACATGACAAGCTCCAGAAGAGAAAGGCACCCAGCATACAGCGGGACGCAAATAGGCGTCGTCGACTGACCCAGGCCGAATAAAGCGCCTTGGCATCGATAGTCGCTAAGCCATATCTGCTCCCAGGAGCATAGCGCGCCGGTACGCTGTGAGCGCTGTTGATTCTCGTAGTGGGGACGCGGCATAACGGCTTTCGGCCGCTATTGCGGAACGTCTGTGTGCCGAAAATAGCAAAACTCGACGCCCTGTATAATCGACTAGCAAAAAAATTCCAGCGCAGGATGAGCCCCATCGGGCAACGCCACCGAAGGCCGGTGGCGTTTCCTTTTGTGCGCCCACCAAGGGCACCTCCAACATGAAACAGATTCTCGTCTACGCCGATTCGTTGTCCTGGGGCATCGTTCCTGGAACGCGTCAGCGCCTGCCCTTCGATGCACGCTGGCCTGGGGTGATGGAAAATATCCTGCATGCCCGAGGCATGGCGGCGCGCGTATTCGAGAACTGCCTGAACGGCCGCAAGACCGTATGGGATGATCCATTCAAGCCAGGGCGCAACGGCATCGAAGGTATCCAGCAAGTCATCGAAATGCACTCGCCGCTGGACCTGGTCATCCTGATGCTCGGCACCAACGATTTTCAAGCCATCCATGCCCACACCGCATGGCATTCAGCCCAGGGCATCAGCGCCTTGATCGATTCGATACGCCATGCCCCTGTCGAACCCGGTATGCCTGTTCCGCCCATACTGATCGTCGTGCCACCGGCCATCAGGGTGCCCGATGGCCCCACCATGCCCAAGTTCCTCGGCAGTGAACACCGGTGCGTTGGCCTCGCAGATGCGTACGGCGATGTCGCAACCTCACACGGCTGCATGATATTCGACGCAGGCACAGTGACAACGACAAGCCCTCGAGACGGCATTCATCTCGACGCCGAGCAGCACGTCGCGCTCGGCCGGGCCATTGCGGACATCGTGCAGGTCACGCTTGCCTGACCGATGCGCTAAGGTCCTGCAGCGAAGCACTCGCAGGCAGGCCCCCGATGCATCCCGCCTCACTGCGCCCCAAGCTTCTTGATCAGCCCATCCAACTGCGCAGTTTCGTCATCTGTCAAATCCGTCAGCGGCGCGCGCACGGGGCCCGCATCGCGTCCAACCAGCTTCGCGCCCGCCTTCACGATACTCACGGCGTATCCCGCGCGACGATTGCGGATCTTGAGGTACGGCAGGAAGAAATCGTCGATCAGCCGCCCCACGGTAGCATGGTCGTCGGATGCAATCGCGCGGTAAAACGCCATGGCCGTCTTAGGAATGAAATTGAACACGGCCGATGAATACACCGGCACCCCGAGTGCCTTGTAGGCCACCGCGTAAACTTCCGCCGTCGGCAAACCGCCGAGATAAGCGAAGCGATCGCCAAGCCGGCGGCGGATCGTCACCATGGCCTCGATCTCGCCGACCCCGTCCTTGAAGCCGATAAGGTTCTCGCAACGATCGGCCAATTGCTCGAGCATATCGGCATTGAGTTTGGAATTCGCACGGTTATAAACGATCACCCCCATCTTCGGCACGGCCTTGCAGACCTGCTCGACGTGCGCGGCGATGCCTTCCTGCGATGCTTCGGTCAGGTAATGCGGCATCAAGAGAATGCCCTGGGCACCCTTGCGCTCTGCCTCCTGCGCGTATTCGATTGCCACACGTGTGGGGCCACCCGCGCCAGCCAGGATCGGCACCTTGCCCTTGCAGGTCTCCGTCGCCGTTTGAATGACCTGCGAGTACTCGCTCTTCGTCAGCGAAAAGAATTCTCCCGTCCCGCCAGCGGCAAACAGCGCACTGGCGCCATAGGGTGCGAGCCATTCGAGGCGAGCCGCATAGGTGTCGCCCCGGAAGTCGCCGCGAGCGTCGAAGTCAGTCACGGGGAAAGATAAGAGCCCCTGCGAAATGATGGTCTTGAGTTCTTGCGGTGTAGTCATGATCTGGGTCCTGCGCGTGATGTTCGTGAATAGAGAGTGAATGGCGGAAGTCGTGGGGCTCAGCGCACGAGGCACGGACGCTTGTTGTCGAATTTCCAGTTGGGAATCAGGTACTGCATCGCAACGGCATCGTCACGCGAGCCCAGACCATGCTTCTGATAACGTGCATGCGCCTTCTCAACTTCGTCCATGTCGATCTCAATGCCAAGGCCCGGCTTGCGCGGCACCTCGATCTTGCCGCCAACGATCCGCAGCGGCTCGCGCGTCAGGCGTTGCCCGTCCTGCCAAATCCAATGCGTGTCGATCGCCGTCACCTTGCCCGGCGCGGCCGCACCAACATGCGTGAACATCGCGAGCGAAATATCGAAGTGATTGTTCGAGTGGGATCCCCACGTGAGCCCGAACATCTGGCACAACTGCGCCACGCGCACCGATCCCTGCATCGTCCAGAAGTGCGGATCGGCCAGCGGAATGTCGACCGATTGCAATTGAATCGAATGCGCCATCTGGCGCCAGTCGGTCGCGATCATGTTCGTCGCGGTCGGCAAGCCCGTGGCGCGGCGGAATTCGGCCATCACTTCGCGGCCCGAATAGCCGTTTTCCGCCCCGCACGGATCCTCCGCATAGGCCAATACCCCGTGCTTGTCGCGGCACAGACGCACCGCTTCGGCGAGCGACCAGGCGCCGTTCGGATCGAGCGTGTGGCGCGCATCGGGGAAACGCTCATGCAGGGCGCCGATCGCCTCCATCTCTGCTTCGCCTTCGAATACGCCGCCTTTGAGCTTGAAGTCGTTGAACCCGTAGCGCGCCTGCGTCGCCTCGGCGAGCCGAACCACGGCCTCGGGGCTGAGTGCCGCCTCGTTCCGCAAACGGAACCACGCGTCGTCTGCTTCCTGCTCCGCTCGATAATCGAGTGACGTCTTGCCTCGATCGCCAACGTAGAACAGATAACCGAGCATCTCCACCGCATCGCGCTGCTGCCCCGAACCCAGCAGTGCCGCGACGGGCACATCGAGGCATTGCCCGAGCAGATCGAGCAGCGCCGATTCGATCGCGGTCACCGCGTGGATCGTCGTGCGCAGATCGAATGTCTGCAGGCCACGCCCGCCCGCATCGCGATCGGCAAACGCGCCTTGCATCGCGTTCAGCACTTCGTTGTACCGGCCGATGGGCTGCCCCACGACGAGCGCGCGCGCATCTTCAAGCGTCTTTCTGATTGTCTCGCCGCCCGGCACTTCGCCAAGGCCCGTGCGGCCGGCGCTGTCCCGTACGATGACGATGTTGCGCGTGAACCATGGACCATGCGCGCCGCTGAGATTCAGCAGCATGCTGTCCTGGCCCGCAACCGGGATGACCCGCAGGTCGGTCACGACCGGCGTGCCGGAAAAAGTCGTATTCATTAAACGCTCCGCTGAGTAGAAAGGATCGGCGGCACATGTCACCTCGCCAGCGATTTCACGAGGTGCACGCGCTTGATTTCGCCGACGATGAAGAGGTAGCTGACGATGGCCATCGCCGCATTCGCGGCAACGAATACCAGCGCGCCAGCGAATGAGCCCGTTGCCTGCACGATGTAGCCGATGACGATCGGTGTCGTAATGCCTGCCGTATTGCCGAACGTATTGAACACCCCGCCCGATAAGCCGGCGGCTTCGCGCGGCGAAGTGTCCGACACAACAGCCCATCCGAGCGCACCCACGCCTTTACCGAAGAATGCAAGCGACATCACGATGACGACGAGCGTGTTGTCGCTGATATAGCTGCACGCGATCATGCTCATCGACATCAACATGCCGATGACGATCGGCGTCTTGCGCGACGCGGACAACGAGAAGCCCGACGTCGACATCCGATCCGACAGCCAGCCGCCAATGATCCCGCCGAGGAACCCGCAGATCGCCGGCAGCGATGCGACGAACCCTGCCGTCAGGATCGTCATGCCACGCTGCTGGACGAGATACACGGGAAACCATGTCAGGAAAAAGTAAGTGAGCGTCGTGATGCAGTACTGGCCGATATAGACGCCGAGCAACATGCGATTGCCGAGCAGCTCTTTGACGCAAGCCCAGGTCTCGACTTGTTTGGGCTTCGCCTCGCCACGGACGGCATCGAGCGCGACGAGTGCACCGCCTTCCTCGAGATACCTGAGCTCGCTTTCGCTGACGCCCGGATGCTCCATCGGCCCGTGGATCACCTTGAGCCAAAACCCCGCACACACGATGCCCACCACCCCCATGAACACGAACGCGCTCTGCCACCCGTAGGTGTGCACGAGCCATCCCATGATCGGCGCAAACAACACGGTGGCGAAGTACTGAGCCGAGTTGAAAATCGCAGCGGCCAAGCCTCGCTCGTGCGAGGGAAACCACGCGGCGGCAATGCGGCTATTGCCCGGAAACGACGGCGCCTCGGCCGCGCCGACCGCGAGGCGCAGCAAGAACAAGACGGCGACCGCCGCGCCGCCCGTCAGAAAGCCGACCGCGCCTTGAAACAGCGTGAAGAGCGACCAAAACAGAATGCTGAAGAAATAGGTGATACGCGAGCCGAATCGATCAAGCAGCCAGCCGCCGGGCAACTGCGCGATGACGTACGACCACGCGAACGCCGAGAAGATGTAGCCCATTTCGACGGGCGAAAGGCCCATCGCCTTGCGGATCGCCGCACCGGCAATAGAGATCGTCGCGCGGTCGGCGTAATTGATCGTCGTCACGATAAAGAGCATCGCCAGGATGCCCCACCGCGTGCGGGACGCAAGCTTGCCAGCGATCGGCGCACTCGCCCCACTTGTCCCACTCGCCCCATCCGGCGCGTGTACCTGTTCCATCTCCGTCTCCTCCGATTCGAAGCCTTCGCCGTGTGCCGGCGAATCGCTCCGGAGTGTGTTGTCCGTTACATTCTCGGAGGAGATCGATTCAGGATCAAATCAACAAGTGACTCGACCGATTCAAAATTTGGATAGATCGATGAAAGGGCCTGCGATGCGACCGGACCGCCTTGCAGCGGTTCGCTGAGTTCATCGCGTGGCGAAGGCCGGCAGGATGTGGTTTTTGACGATCGTCAGAATGGGATTATCGTTGCTGCGCCGAAACGCGCAGATCGTTTCGACCGGCCGCGGCGGATCGGTGTCGATCGGGCGCATGACGACGCCTTCGAACCGCAGCCGCGTCGCCGCCTGCGGAATCAACGCGGCACCGATGCC
>NZ_JBQCDN010000432.1:0-5652 GCF_051961175.1 Trinickia sp.
AGCGCTTGCGCCAAATTCAGACGCATGCGCCAGCCGCCCGAAAAGCTCGCCACTTGTTCCCGCGTTTGCGCCAGCGTGAACCCGAGGCCGAGCAACAGCGCCTCGGCGCGGGCCGGGGCGGTGTAGCCGTCGGCGTCGGCGAACGCCGCGTGCGCGTGCCCGAGCGCTTCGCCGTCATGGCTGGCTTCGGCTTGGGCGATGCGCGCCTCGATCTCGCGCAGCGCGGCATCGCCGTCGAGCGTGTACTCGAGCGCGGTTTTGTCGACGGCGGGCGTCTCTTGCGCCACGTGCGCGATGCGCCACGAGGGCGGCAGCGAGAAGTCGCCCGCATCGGGGTGCAGCTCGCCGCGCAGGACCGAGAACAGGGTGGACTTGCCCGCACCGTTGGCGCCGACGAGTCCGGCCTTTTCACCGGGGTTCAGCGTGAACGAGGTGGCTTCGAAAAGCGGCTTGACGCCGCGGGCTAAGCTGAATTGATTGAAACGGATCACGACGGGGCCGGCAGCTCGAAAAGCGCTATTTTAGACGGTCACGCGCTGGGGCAGTGCCAATCCGGCGCCAATCTTGCGCCGGGCGCCGCCCGGCGCTTTCGCATAGACTTGTGTTTTTCCTTCGGAGGCGACTCGGTGAGTACGCTCTATACGTTTTCCGCGCGCGCGCTGGGCGGCGAGCCGCTGGGTCTGGACCGGTATCGCGGCAAGGTTCTGCTCATTGTGAATACGGCCAGCGAATGCGGGTTCACGCCGCAGTATGCCGGCTTGCAGCACCTGCAAGAACGGTTCGGTGCGCGCGGGCTCGAGGTGCTGGGCTTTCCGTGCAACCAGTTCGGCAAACAGGAGCCGGGGGATGCCGCGCAGATCGGCAGCTTCTGCGAAAAAAACTTCGGCGTGACGTTTCCGATGTTCGAGAAGGTGGACGTGAAGGGCCCCGATGCGCACCCATTGTTTCGCTATCTGACCGATGAGGCGCGGGGTGTGCTGGGCACGAGATCGATCAAGTGGAACTTCACGAAATTCCTCGTCGACCGTCACGGTAACGTGCTCAAGCGGTATGCGCCCAAAACGACGCCTGAGTCGATTGCGGCGGATATCGAAGCGTTGCTTTGAGGCGGTGCGCAGCGGTTGCGGCGGAGCGGTGATCACAAAATCGGCGAGAACAACCGCGCCACGTGCATGACGATGCGCCGCAGCGCAGACGCTTTGCGGTACTCCTGGCGGGTCACTTCCCACGCATGGGCGAAGTCCCGCGTCAGCATGGCCTCCACCTCCGCGGCGAAGGCATGGTCGATCGTTAGCACCATGATCTCGAAGTTGAGCCGGAAGGAACGGTTATCGAGATTGGCGCTGCCGATCGCCGCGGCGACGTCGTCAATCAGCATGACCTTTTGATGCAGGAACCCGGGCTGATAGCGGAAGATCTTCACGCCCGCGCGAATCAGGTCATAGGCGTAAAGCTTCGACGCCTCGAACACAACGTAATGATCGGGCCGGCTCGGGATCAGAATGCGCACGTCCACGTCACGCATGACGGCCAGCCGCAATGCCGAAAAAACGGCCTCGTCGGGCACGAGGTAGGGCGTCGTGATCCAAATCCGCTTTTGCGCCGCGTTGATCGCCTCCACGAAGAACAGCGAACCCGTTTCCTCTTTATCGGCGGGCCCGGGCGCGATGACGAGGCAATGCATATCGGCATCGCCCGCGCTATGCGACGTTTCGGCTTGCGACGGTTCGAGCCGCGGCAGGCGCTGCGTCGCCCAATGCCAATCCTCGATAAAGACGAACTGCACGCTGGCGACCACGGGGCCACGCAGCTCGATATGCGTGTCGCGCCAGGGCGACAGGCGCGGATTGCCACCGAGATATTCGACGCCGATATTGTGGCCACCGACGAAAGCACGCTCGCCGTCGACAACGACAATCTTCCGGTGATTGCGGAAATTGAGCTGGAAGCGATTGACGAAGCGCTGATTTGTCGCGAACGGATGCATCTCGATCCCGCCTTCGAGCAACGCCGAGATGTACCTCTGCGGCAAATCGAAGCTGCCGATGCTGTCGTACAGGAAGCAGACCCTCACGCCTTGCGCCGCCTTCGCCAGCAGCAGCGCCTTGAGCTTTTCGCCGAGCGCGTCGTCGCGGACGATGAAAAATTGAATCAGCACGTAATGGCGCGCGTGCTCGATCGCATCGATGATCGCTGCGAACGTGGCCTCGCCGTTGACGAGCGTGCGCACATGATTGCCGGGCAGAAACGGCATGCCGGACAGACGCGTGAGCGCACGCACAACCGCATGGCCGAGCGCATCGGCAGGGCGTCCCATCGATGACGCGCGCGTATCCCAGGCGCTCGGATGAGCGCGCGTGCGCAGCAGCTCGCTCTCGATGCGGCGCTTGTCGACATAGCCCGAGAACTTGCTGCGGCCCAGGAAGAGATACGGGATTACGGTCACATAGGGCACGGCCACGAGCGAAACCGCCCAAGCGATTGCGCCTTGCGACGTTCGCGTATTGAGAATGGCGTGGCCAGCGGCAATCACGCCGAGCACGTGTGCGGCGAAGATCAGGCTGCCGAGAGAAAGCCAGTCGAAATGCATGTGCGGTTGATGAAGGGCGTGGCGTCTATCCGATGCGCCGGGTTACCGGCGCGCGATCCCTGTGCATCTTACCGAAGCGCCGGATTGAGGGCAGGCTTATCTGCCATGGCCGGAAGGCCATTTGCGTCCGAGGAACGGTTCGGTCGTCAACGCGCACCAGAACGTAGGAGGCCCCCGACGATCGAGACCTGTGCGAGGACATAGGTGAACCAGATCGCATATCCGCTGCCATGGAACGCACCGAGGAAGCGGTCGACGCCGATCATGGCGTCGGAAGCGACGAAGGCAAGGCCGCCGAGGGGCAGCGCCGGGCCGCTTGGCCGTACCAACAGGGCGCAGCTCGCCATCGCGCACAGCGCGAGCAGATAGAGCGCGACCGGAATGGCCAACGGCCCGAGATTCGGTAAGAAAACGATGTACATCGCCACTGCAGCCACGCACAGCAAGGCGATGGCGATGCGGCGCCAAGCTTCGACGCCGCGCCACAGCCCGGTGCGCACGGCACGCGGGGCCAGCAAGGCGCAATACGCCAAATGCGCGACGAGAAACGCACCGAGGCCACCGACGAAGGAGAACGTCAGCTGCGGCAGTGCCAGCAAGGCGTCGCCAACGGCCGACGCCGCCAGCGCGGCCATCAACCGAACGCGTTCGCTGATCGGCTCATGACGCGCGCAAGCCAGGAATAGCAGCGCGCACATCAACACCTTGGCTGCCGCTTGATCGGGATAGGGCGCATCGCGCAACGACACACCGTACGCGAGCCCCGCCGCGGCGGCGAGGAGCCACAATCGCCGCGATTGCGACTCGGCGCTTTCGATCGGACGGGAGCGATCGCTGGCACCGTCGCGATCGTCGTCGCCCGGGTGGTGATCGTGTCGACCGGCGGGCGTCGGTTCCGGAGCGGGCATGGGCGCTATGGCCTCTCGAAGGTCGATCGAATAAACGAGCGTCAAACGGGTGCAAGACCGTATAAACGCCCGTCAAATGGGCATCAAGCGGGGGACGAGGCAGGCACCCAGGCGCCTTCAAACGGCCGGCAGATCGCTGGCTTGAATCAAAAATACCGTGTCGTCCCCGGCACTCGTCGACAGCCAGACCAGGTCCAGCCCGCCGAACGCTGCTTCCACATTGGCGCGCTCGTTGCCGATCTCCACCACCAGCAGGCCGTTTTCCGTCAGCCAATTGCGCGCGTCCTTGACGATGCGACGCACGATATCCATGCCATCTTCGCCCCCGGCCAGCGCGAGTTGCGGCTCGTGCCGATATTCGGGCGGCAACGCGTCCATCGAGGTGCTGTTGACGTACGGCGGGTTGGCGATGATGACGTCGTATCGGCGTTCCGCCAGCGGGGCGAACAAATCGCCCTCGAACAGCGCGATACGGTTGTCCAACGCGTATTCGTTGACGTTGATATGCGCGACTTCGAGCGCCTCAGGCGAAATATCGACGGCATCGACATCGGCATTCGGAAACGCCTGCGCGGCGAGAATCGCCAGGCAGCCCGAACCGGTGCACAGTTCGAGCACAGCACTGACTTCGTCGGGATCGGCCACGTACGGCTGTAACCCGTCCTCCAGCAATTCGCCGATGAACGAGCGCGGCACGATGACACGCTCGTCAACATAAAAGCGCAGGCCGTGCATCCACGCCTCTTGCGTAATGTAGGCGGCAGGGACGTGGTGGGTTGTGCGGCGCTCGATCACCTTGAGTACGGCGTCGATTTCATCGTCGAGCAAGCGCGCATCGAGGAACGGCTCCAACGTGTCGAGCGGCAGATGCAGCGTATGCAAAATCAGATAGGCGGATTCGTCGTAGGCATTCGCGCTGCCGTGTCCGAAGGCGAGCTCCGCCTGGTTGAAGCGCGACACCGCATAGCGCAGCAAATCGCGCACGGTGCGAAACGGCGTGGTCATCTCGGCATCTCCTGGTGCGGTACGGGGCCCGTTATGCGATCAGCGCTTCGAGCACGCGCCGATAAATGTTTTTCAAAGGATCGACGAACGCGAGCTCGATATGCTCGTCGATTTTATGGATGCTGCCGTTCGGCGGGCCGAATTCGACGACTTGCTTGCAGATACGCGCGATGAAGCGCCCGTCGGATGTGCCGCCGGTGGTCGACAGCTCTGTCGACACGCCCGTTTCGTCCTTGATCGCGCGCTCGAGCGCGTCCGAAAGGTCGCCGCGCGGCGTGAGAAACGGCAAGCCGCTCACCGTCCAGTCGAGATCGTACTCGAGCCCATGCTTGTCGAGAATCGCATGCACGCGCTGCTGTAACCCTTCAACGGTGCTCGCGGTCGAGAAACGGAAGTTGAACGTGAGTTCCGCGCGGCCCGGGATGACGTTGCTCGCGCCCGTGCCGCTGTGCAGGTTCGACACCTGCCACGTCGTGGGCGGGAAATAGTCGTTGCCTTCGTCCCAGTGCTCGGCAACGAGTTCCGCCAGCGCTGGCGCCATCAGATGGATCGGATTGCGCGCGAGATGCGGGTAGGCGATATGGCCTTGCACGCCCTTGACGACGAGCTTGCCCGACATCGACCCGCGCCGGCCGTTCTTGACGACGTCGCCGAGCGTATGCGTCGAGGTCGGTTCGCCGACGATGCAGTAATCGAGCGTTTCACCGCGCGCCTGCAGCGCCTGGACCACCTTGATCGTGCCGTCGGTGGCCGGACCTTCTTCATCGCTTGTGATCAGAAACGCGAGCGAGCCGCGATGGTTCGGATGCGCGGCCACGAATTCCTCGCTCGCGACCACGAAGCCGGCGATCGACGTCTTCATATCGGCGGCGCCGCGGCCGAACAGCTTGCCGTCGCGGTGCGTCGGGACGAAGGGCGGCGAGCTCCACTGTTCGAGCGGGCCCGTCGGCACCACGTCAGTGTGGCCCGCGAAGGCGAGCAGCTTGCCGCGTGCGCCGTCCGTGCCGCGCTTGACGGCCCACAGGTTCGTGACGCCGTGCGATTCGATCGTTTCGCAGGCGAAGCCGGCCGCTTCCAGCCGTTCGATCAGCAGCTTCTGGCAGTGTTGATCGTCTGGCGTGACCGAGGCGCGGGCGATCAGTTCTTCGG
>NZ_JBQCDN010000433.1:0-4364 GCF_051961175.1 Trinickia sp.
CTCGCGGCCTGCCCGCAGATGACACGACTGCCCACCCCCACTCAGTGCCTCACCCCTCGTTCGCCGTGCCACAAGCCCCGACCTCCGCCCCCCAGAATTTCGACGACAATTGCGCCCAGAAAGCGGCGCCCGCCGGTTCGAGCGCCTATTACGCGCTGCGCCAGGCGCCCGCGTCGCGGCAATCTTTTCTGACGGCGCTGTTCGCGTTGCGCCGCGAGCTCGAGGAAACCGTCAAGGACACGAGCGACCCGACGGTCGGGCGCACGAAGCTCGCCTGGTGGCAAAAGGAAACGGCAGCGCTGGCCGCTGGGCAGCCGTCGCACCCGGTCTCGCACGCCCTCGCCAAGCACTGCGCGAACATCGAGGCCGAAGCATCGATCCTGCGCACACTCGTCGCCGGCTTCGAGATGGATCTCGATCAGGCCCGCTACCTCGATTTTCCCAACCTCGCGCGCTACATCGACCGCGTCGGCGGAGCATTCGCCGTGGCCGTTGCGCGCGCCACGGCACGGGACGCCGGGCGCGTCGACGAATGGGCGTCCGCGCTCGGCAACGCGCTGATGCTGGCGCAGTTCATTCAGGAGCTCGGCAACGACGCGCGGCACGGGCGCATTTATCTGCCGATCGACGAGCTACAGCGCTATGGCGTGACCGCCGCGGAGATCATCAACCGCAAATACAGTCCGGCGTTCTCCGAACTGATGCGCTTCCAGACGAATCGCGCCCGCGAAGCACTGCATACGGCGCTGGCCGCCATTCCGGCTGCCGAGCGCCCCACGCAACGCACGTTGCGGGCACAGGCGGCAATGGCGCTGGCGCTCCTCGACGAAATCGAGCGCGACGATTTCCAAGTCCTCCATCAACGGATCGCGCTCACGCCAATCCGCAAACTGTGGATCGCCTGGCGCGCGGCGCGCAAGCGTTAAAGCCGTGTAGGCAAGCAGACCGACGAGCGCGTCCGCTCTACACGCGCAGAAGCGGCAACGGTTCGAAGCGTCCGCGCAGCACTTGGCTCGCATCGAGGCCCCACCAAGGGCCGAGCACGCTGGCATACAACTGACGGAAGTCGACGCCGACGGGCAAGTTGCCGTTGCCGTCGAGCCGGGCCAATACCGGTGGCGCGCCGTAGAGCCCGCCGCGCACACGCCCGCCCGCGATGAAATGCGGCGCGACGGTGCCATGATCGGTCCCGTTGCTCTCGTTTTCGCGCGGCCGCCGGCCGAATTCGGCGTAAGTCATAATCAGCGTCTCGTCCCATCGCCCCAACTCGATCAACGCCGATCGCATGGCCGCGAACCCCTGCGCCAGTTGCGCGAGCAGCGCCGCGTGCTGCCCCGGTTGGTTTTGATGCGTATCGAAGCCGTTCAGCGTCAGGCGGATTGCCGCGACACCCTGCCCTGCAATGGGCTGCCCGCTCGGCGTGCCGGCACCGGCGAGCGCTTGCATCGCCGTCTTGACGGCAGTGCCGAAGGCGCCGGCGGGGAACGGCGTCTTCAACACGAACGCCCCCGGGTGGGGCTTCAAACGGAGCGCGGCACGGACAATGTCGTTCTCGACATCGAGGATATGCGCCAACTCCGCGTTGTGCTCGCGTAGCGCAATGGGCTGCACGAGCCGAGATGCCTGGGCGAATTGAGCCGGATTGACGAGCGCGACCGCACGCGCGCCCCCGGCCAACGGCCCCATCTCGGCGCTACCGATCACAAGCGCGTCGGCCGCGAAGCCGGCGGGTACGGGAGCTTGCGCAAACGCGCGCGTCAACCAACCGTCGTTCAAATATTCGTCGGCGCGCGATGCCGTGTTCCAAATCTCGATCGAGCGAAAGTGCGAGAGATTCGGCTGTGCGTAGCTCACGCCCTGCACGATCGCCAGATGCCCCTCGCGCCACAACGGCAGCAGCGGTTCCAGCGCGGGATGCAGGCCCGTGCGCTCGTCGAGCGTGATCACGCGCTCCCGCTCGATGCCGATGTGTTTGCGCAAGACACGGTAGTTCGGCTCGTCGTAGGGGATAACCGTATTCAACCCGTCGTTGCCCCCCTTGAGCTCGACGAGAATCAGCAGATTTCGATAAGCCCCTGCCCCTGTGCGAGGCGGCGCCGCCACGAGCGGCGATGCGCCCTGCGCGAGTGCGCGCCCGGCGGACATCGACAGTGCCGCGCCGGCGGCAGCCGTCATCGAACGGAGAAAGCGGCGTCGCAACATGTTCAGTCCAGTTGATAAACAGGATCCATCAGTAGCGCGCGCAAGTACGCCGCGCTCGAGGTGCCGGTATCGATCGGATCGACGGGTGAGATCGGCAGTACCGCGTGCTGCAATTGCAATTCGATCGAGAGCCCGGGACGCTGCGTAGGCGCCGTGCCGTAACGAGCGAGCCAGCCTTCGAGATCGAAGCGCATGCCGTGCGCGCGCGAGGGGCCACCGGGCACCGCTTGCATCGATACGGCCGCCGTCCGGTTACCCGTCATATCGCGCGGGCCGTCATGCTGAAGCAGCATCGAAGCTGCCTCGGCAGCCGGCGCCGACATCGACGGCGCCGGAGCTCCTTTCGCCTGTGCCCGGCCCGGCTCCGTCGCGCGAAAAAGCTGTTCGACGAATTGCTCGCGGGCCAGCAGCGTCGTACTGTTGATCCACGTCGTCCCGCCCGGCCAGCCCTTCACGTTCGGTGGCGCAAAGAGGTTTTGGCCGAGGTTGCGCACGGTGCGGGCGAGCGGCGTCATATCGTCATCGTCCACATCGAACGAGCGCAACGTGCCGACGACGAATTGCACCGGTGATTTGACGAGCAGGCCACGGTTGCCTTCGTCCCAGAACGCGTCGCATAAGAACAGCCCGCGCAATGCCACGGCAATGTCGTATTCGCTCGCGCGAAAGCGCGAGGCGATCGGTTCAATCTGCGCCGGGTCCGGGTTCTCCGATACGAACTCGCGCCAGAGCTGCGTCACGATGAACGTTGCCGTTTGCGGCTGCGCCAGCAAAAGGTCAAGGACCGCATCGCCGTCGAATGCGCCGACCTGGCCCAGCACCGTCTTCGTGCCAACGTCATGCCAATCGGCGCGCCAAACGAACTCGCGCGTATCGGGATCGAGGCTCCAGCCCGTATAGGCGCGCGCCGACTCGCTGACGTCATGCTGCGTGTACTGCCCTTCGCCGAGCGTGAACAGCTCCATGACCTCGCGCGCGAAATTTTCGTTCGGATGCCCTTTCCGATTGCTCGCGCCGTCGAGGTAAAGGAGCATCGCGGGGTCCTTCGCCATCGCATGCAGCATGTGCGCGAAGCTGCCCAACGCATCGCGGCGCAGCAATACATTTTGCCGCGCCATCAGCTGCGGGTACGGCACCTTGTCCTGCGCCGACGTGAAGTGCCCATGCCAGAACAACGTCATGCGTTCGGTGAGCGGCGACGGCGTCACGACCATCTCGTGAAGCCACCATCCGCGTAGCGCTTCGAACCGGCGTCCCCGTTCGGCCGCTTCGGCTCGGCGTGCATCGGCATCGAGCGCGTGTTCTTGCGCACGCGTCGGGATCGGCTCGCCCACCCAGGCAGGCATCGGCGTGGCAGGCGCTGTGCGAGCCGTAGCCAACAATCGATCGACAGCTTGCTGACGCGAAAGACCCACGTAGGGCTCGAGCGCCTGCGCGTCCGGCGCAAAGCCCGTTCGAGTGAGCAGATAACGGGCGTCGTCCTCGTCGAGCAGCGGCGATGGCGACGCGGCGTCGGCCTTGGCGATGGGCTGTGCGTCCGACAAGTGCCGAACGGGATGCGCAGCGAGCGTAGGCTTCGAGTGGAGGTGGTGAGCATCGGCCGAGGCGCCCCACGCCGACGCCAACGTCGTGACGAGGAAGCCGACCGCGCAGATCGCGCCAGGGCAACGCAGCAAACGTGTTCGCATCGCGCTTCCCTCAGCGTCGAATGTCAATCACCGCTTATAGAGTTCGCGCACGGCATCTTCGATATGCTGGCGCAGCAGCCGCCGCTCGTCGGGTGTCATGTGACCGTCGCGTTGACGATCCCCGAACTCCTCCGGCGAGGAGGCCGTCCGCACGATCGGCGTAGGCGGTGCACTGACCGGCGCGGGATGCGTCGCGTTCTGCGGCGGCAGATAGCGATGGCGGAAAGGGTGCGGCGGATGCGAGCGCTCGCGCTGCGGCGTTTGCGCGTGAGCATCGGCGGCAACGATCAGGCTCGCCACTGCGCCGGCGATGGCAACCGCGGCGATCCGCACGCGCATGCGCGGCGACGCGTGTCCCACCGTCATCTTGTTCCCTTCGTCGTGCGGCAACCGGCTACCTCGGATTACGTGTACTGATGCCCGACCCAACATCGAGCGCGAGAGAGTGGTGTTAATGGGATGAAGTATCCACCG
>NZ_JBQCDN010000434.1:0-18416 GCF_051961175.1 Trinickia sp.
GGCTCCCCCCTCGCCCATCGTGATGTGGTGGGCGGGATAGAAGCTCAGCGTGGCAAGATCGCCGAACGTACCGACGAGCTGGCCGCGATACGTCGAGCCGAGCGCATCGCAACAATCTTCGATCAGCCATAAGCCGTGGCGCCGGCATAGCGAAACGATGGCCTCGACGTCGAATGGATTGCCGAGCGTATGCGCGAGCATGACCGCTCGGGTGTTTGGGCCAATCGCGGCTTCCACCTTCGACGCATCGATGTTGTACGTGCCGAGCATCACATCGACGAATACCGGTACGGCCCCGAACTGGAGAATCGGATTGACGGTCGTCGGAAAGCCGGCCGCCACAGTGATGACTTCATCGCCGGGGCGAATCGCGCGCTCGCCGAGCTTCGGCGACGTCAGCGTCGAAAACGCCACGAGGTTGGCCGACGAACCGGAGTTCACGGTGAGCGAATGTTCCACGCCGAGAAACGCAGCGAGTTGGCGTTCGAACGCGTCATTGAAGCGCCCGGCGGTCAACCAGCCGTCGAGCGCGGCTTCGACCATGGCTACCCGTTCCGCCGCCCCGATCACCTTGCCCGAGGGCGGCACCACGGAGAGGCCCGGTACGAATGGGGCAGCCCTGCCGGCGATGGCACCGTATTCGTCGACCAACTGCAGGATCTGAGTGCGAAGCCGTTCGAGGTTCGGGGTCATGAGTCTGCGTAGGCGCGGATTTGCGATTGAGTCAACGCGTGCATGTCGGCGTTGCGAAGGAAGCCTTGATGCCACTCGACGATTTTGTCGATCGCTTTCGAAAGCGGCCATCGCGGCGTCCAGCCGAGCCGCATTCGTGCCTTGGAAGCGTCGAGCTTGAGCAGGTTCGCTTCGTGCCAATGCTCGCCGCCTTGTGCCACCCAGGTCATATTGCTTCCCCATCGGGAGGCGAAGCGCTCGACGATCCAACGCACGGGCCGGGCGTCGGCATCGTCGGGTGCGAAGTTCCAGGCGCTGGCGTAAGCCGGCCCATCCACGCACAACGCCTGCGCGAGCCGGAGATAGCCGCCGAGCGGCTCGAGCACATGCTGCCAGGCGCGCACGGCCTCAGGATGGCGCACGACGACGGTTCGCCGGGCAGACAGTGCGCGGACGATATCGGGGACGAGCCGGTCCGCCGCCCAATCGCCGCCGCCGATCACATTGCCTGCGCGGACGCTGGCGAGCGCCACGCCATGCCGCGCGAAATCGGCGGCGTTAAAAAAGCTGTTGCGATAGGAATCGGTCACGAGCTCCGCGCACGCTTTGCTGCTGCTGTACGGATCGAAGCCGCCTAAACGATCGCTTTCCCGATAGCCCCAGACCCATTCGCGGTTGTCATAGCATTTGTCGCTCGTCACATTGACGACGGCACGCACGCCGCCTGCAAGCCGCACGGCTTCCAGCACATTGACCGTCCCCATTACGTTCGTGGAGTATGTTTCGACGGGCGCCTCATAGGCGTACCGCACGAGCGGCTGCGCCGCCAGATGAACGACGATCTCGGGCCGATGCGCTCGCACGATCTCGAGCAGCCCCTCGAAATCGCGGATATCCCCGATGACCGAGCGCATCGACTGACCCACGCGGGCGGCGTCGAACAGATTCGGCGTCGTGGGCGGGCCGAGTGCGTAACCGGCCACATCGGCGCCGAGCGTTTGCAGCCACAGGCATAGCCAGCCTCCCTTGAAGCCGGTGTGTCCCGTGACCAGCACGCGCTTGCCGCGCCAAAACGCATCGTCTATTCCCAGACTTTCCATGGCGCCTTGCCCGTGGCCCAGAGCTGTTCGAGGTAGGTTTTGTCCCGTAGCGTGTCCATCGGCTGCCAGAAATCGCGGTGAAACCAGGTTTGGAGTTCGCCGTTGGCCGCGAGCCTTTCGAGCGGCTCCGCTTCCCACAGCGTGTCGTCGCCTTCGATATAGTCGATCACCTTCGGATTGAGGACAAAGAAGCCGCCGTTGATCCATGAGCCATCGCCGCGCGGCTTCTCTCGGAAGCTGCGCACGACGTGGCCTTCGAGGTCCAACGCGCCGAATCGCCCGGGCTGCTGGGTGGCGGTGAGCGTGGCGAGCTTGCCGCTCGAGCGATGAAACTCGATGGCGGCTGTCACGTCGACGTTGCCGACGCCGTCGCCGTACGTGAAGCAGAAATCGTCCTCCCCGAGGTAGGGGCGAATGCGCTTGAGGCGCCCGCCGGTCATGGTGTGCTCGCCGGTGTCCACCAACGTGACGCGCCACGATTCGACGCCGTTCTGCAGGACGTCCATCTTGTTGCTGCGTATGTCGAATGTGATATCGGACATATGCAAAAAATAGTTGGCGAAATATTCCTTGATGACGTAGCCCTTATAGCCGCAACAAATGATGAAGTCGTCGATCCCATGTTTGGAATAGATCTTCATGATGTGCCAAAGGATCGGCTTGCCGCCGATCTCGATCATCGGCTTCGGCCTCAAATGCGTCTCCTCTGAAATTCGGGTACCCAATCCACCGGCTAGCAAGACTGCTTTCATGTCTCGTGGCGTCCGCGGAGGTTCTTCTTGAGTTCTTACGATAGGTCAGAAAATCGCCTTGGGCCAGGTGAGCCTAAATGTTGAGATAGGTGGGGCATCGGCGCGAATTCGAGGCGCGGTTCTTGCGGCAGCACGATGCGCGCCGGTGCCGATCGATTCGATGCGGCTGCTTTATCGGAGTTCGGGAAGCACAAATATCCGATAGTCGAAGGAGGCGGGGAGCGAGGGGAAGTAACTGGGCGAAGTCCCGCACGTGCCCAGGAATTTGGCGTCCCAGGCTGGATCGGCTTTTCGTTCGAGGCGGAAATGCCTTTGCTGCGAGCACTGTCGATCCGCGTTGTCGAGATTGGACAGGCTCTCCCATTCGATGGTCACGCGTTCGCCGTCTACCTTGCAGATTTTTCCCTGAAGCAATAGCTTCGACATGCGCGTCGCGCATACATCATGGCGTTCGTCGTTCGGCGAAAACGCGAGGGCGACCTGGCTGCCGATCCGGAAATAGTCGAGTGGCGCATGCAGAAAGCCGTGTCCGATTTCGTCGGCAGCGGCCGCGCCATAGAGTTGCGCGAACGTGTTCAGCGTGCGACTGCGGTCCAGCTTCGTCGCGAGCCCCAAGGCTTGAGCGACTTGCAGAGGATCGTCCCGCATCAAAACGGCTTTGAGGCTGGCGGGGTCATCCGCCAGCACCGCTTCGGTTGCCGCGGAATGATTGGTCACGCTGAGCAGATAGGGATTAGGTTGGTATTGCAGCAACAGCTTGGCGATTTCCCGATCGTGCGACCGGATGGCCAGCATCAGCGGCGTGTCGCCGTCGGGATCCTGCGTATTTTGCTGCGCGCCTTTCGTGATGAGCAGCCGGACAAGGGGCGGGTAATGTGCGTCCACCGCCCGCGTGAGGTCATCGTTATAGTCGAATTGCGCAAGGGCTGTGATCGGAATGCATGAAAGGGCGATGAGAGCGGCCGCCATTGCGCGCTTCATGCGAAAGTTTCCGTCAACGAACGCGTGAGGTCGCGGCCCGCCTTTCTAAAGGGCGTTTCGATGCACCGATACGAAAATTCCGCCAAACCTGATGCGAGCACGAGAAAAGCGACACATTGCAGCGTATAGCCAAGGCGGGTCAGTCGAAGCAGATCCGGAATCCTTTCGTACCATCGAAAGTACAGATCGTTATAGACGTAGATGATCAGCATGTGCCCGAGGTACAGCGAATAAGAGCGCGTGCCGATATATTCAAGCACGGTGGATAAACCGGGAATCGGGAGGATCCACCCTCGCTCGAGCGAAGCGAGCGCGACGAGCGCGACAGAGACGGCGGCATAGCTGCAGAACGCGGCGCTCGAAACGGAAAAGTAAAACGGTCCCGTCGTACCGTCGAGCACTTCGGTGTTCGTGACACCGGGAAGCAGCGCAAGCAGTGAGCACAGCGTCACGCCGACGGCGATCTTGACGAGCCGCTTACACCGATCCCCGGCCAGGACGATGGCGAACCTTGGCCATTCGCCGGACGCGCGGCTGAGGGCGTCGGATTGGCGCGCGAGCGCCTCTTTCAATCGCGGGGCGAGCAGCGCGAGTATGACGCCGTCGAACAGTTCGTCGAACCGGGTATGCGACAGATTGGCGATACTGACGGTCGTGAGCGGGCGTGCGACGAAGATGACGAGCGCCACGCCCGCGCAGAGTGCGATCAAGCGCTTGGACGTACTGCCGCATAGCACGAGCAAAAGTGGTGCGATGAGGTAGAAGTGCTCTTCGATCGTGAGGCTGTAGTAGTGCGCGAGGTGGGTCGTGATGCCGCCATAGACCATCGCATAGTTGTAAATGCCGCCTGCGAAGGCCACTGCCTCGCGGAAAATGTCCTGGGGCTGCGCGTAGGGTTCGATGCTGCCCGTCGCGGCCATGATCGACGCCACGAGCCAGTAAAGCGCGACATAAAAAAACGCCGAAGGCGCAATGCGGAACAAGCGGCGCAAGTAGAACTGGAAGATCGCGCGCTGGCTATTGACCAGGCGTTCGCCCATCCCCATGCCGAGCGACGCCGGCAACGTCGCGAGAAAAGACGTGGTGACGACGAACCCGGAGATAACGAAGAACAGATCGACACCGGTGAAGGTCGAATACAGCAATGGGCTGAACAGCTGTTTGAAGGGCGCGTGGACAAGAATCGTCAGCAACACGGCGATGGCGCGAAGCCGTTCGATTTCGAGGTTCTTGCGAGTGGTCATCGCTGCCTGTCCGATAGAGAGAGGGGCGCACCGCTGAGCGCCGATTGTACGCCCGCGGGCTCGTGGTGCGCGTCCAGACGGGCGGCTACTTTCCGAGGGATCGCGTCCGTCGTCATTGCCTGCCGGCTAGACCGCTGACCGGCTCCGTGCTTGGTACCGGTCCGTCTGCGTGCGCCCGTGCAGGCCGAACGCGCGCAAAAGCGCGGCCCGGGACGGGCGCTCCAATATCCGGTGCACGAGGGTGGAAACGATGAGTGTCATCGCGAGGAACGCCGCACAGCGGCCCACTGCCATTGGCAGATGGTTGGCGAGATCGGTAGTGGGCGCGATTCTGAATAAGGGAAAAACGAGCGTATGAACGAAGTACAGCGAATAGCTGATCTCGCCGAGGAACAGCAACGGTGAGTACGACAGGATCTTCGCTGCGACACCCCGTTCGCGGCTCAGAAAGTAGATTGCCGGCGGCACGGCCACGATGTAAAAGAAATGCGTCGCCGTGCCTTCGAATAACGATGGAATTGAAAAACCGATGTCGCTAAGGAACGAAGCGGCGATATAGGCCAGTCCGCTTCCCCCCGCGAGCAAGCCGATCGGGTTCAGCCGATCCTTCCTGTCTGCACGCGTGGCGTGAGGCGGTTGCCGGCGCGCGAGCCATATCTCTGCGATACCCATGCCCGCGAGGAATTCGAAAAACCGTCCGTAGGGGCAGTAGTAGACGAGCCACGCATAGACGCTCAGCGAACTCGATTCGCCGAGCTTAGCCGCGATCCCCTGCTGGACAGCAGTCGAATCGGCCACGAGAAGGAAGACGCCGCGTGCGATGATCGATCCAGTCACGATGAGCATGCCACGCGAAACTGAGGGGCCGCTGGCCTTGCGTATTGCAATCAGCGGAATAAAAAGCACGTAGAAAAACCATTCGGCGCTGATCGACCATGCGGGATTGCCGAAGGACTGCGATATCGTCACGTTGACGTCGTTGATGACAGCGTACAGCCAGGATTGAAGCCCGAGCAGATAAAGCGGAAGGGTAGTGACATACAGCGACGCACCTGCCGCGTCGCCGTGCGCCAGCGAGCGCGACACATTCAAGACGAAGTTGAACAGCACGTAGGCGGCCAGCAGCGGATAGAGCCGTGCGAACCGCGCCAACAGGAATCGCCCGATCCCTTGCGCACGATGGGTCGCGATGCGCTCGGCATAGTTGTAGTACATGACGAAGCCGCTCAGCACGAAGAAAATCGTCATGCCGAGAATGCCTGTTTTGATCAGTGCCGGTTTGGCCGACGTGTGCCCCAACGGGAGCATCAGCAAGGCCATGTGATTGATGACGATCAATAAGGCTGCGATACCTCTGAGGCTCGTCAACGGGGGGATCGTTGGTCGCATGGCGGGGCATGGCTCGTCGGGCGCTCGGTGCCATGCAGACTATCGCTATCCCGCGATCGCGGCAACCTATCCGCCCGCCAAACAGCCTCGCGCGGGCGTGACGCTGGCCGCCCCGATTAAAGTTCGACGATCTTGTCCCATTCGAACAGCGGGTTTTCGGGCCGATGACGGCGATGGTCGATATAACCGCGCGGATTGCAGACGACACGGGTGCCATTGGCGACGTAGTCGAACGGCGTGTGCGTATGCCCGTGGATCCATACATCGACAGGCGGCCCGACGAGGTCGGTCAGGTGGCTGATGAAGCCGGCCGAAGCGAGATCGCCCGCGAAGCGATCGGCGAGGCTCGCACGATGCGGTGCGTGATGGGTGACGACGATGGTTTTGCCCGCGAACGGTTCGGCGAGCTGACGTGCGAGCCACGTCCGCGCACGGCGATGAAGCGCAAGCGTATCGGCCGCGGTGAATAAGCGCGGGTTTCCCTGGGTATCCGCGGTGGCGCTCGCCCCTGCGCCGCTCGGCCACGTGACCTGAATCGGCCCGCGAAAATCGAGCATGACCTTTTCCGCTGCGGCGATCGAGGTGGCAACGGCTTCTTCGCTCGCGCCGAAGAGCTCGAAATCGGTCCATAGGGTGGTGCCGAGTACGCGCCAGCGGCCCTCGCGGTCAATCAGCGTGTCGTTATTGAGGTAGTGGACGTTTTCGACGCCGGAGGCCGCATCGCGCATCGCCACTTCGAGCGCGCTGAAGTCGCCGTCGTAATATTCGTGATTGCCGGGCACATAGACGACGGGAACATCGGTGCCGAACGTCTCGGCGGCCCAGCGGATACCTTCGGCATGGTTGTGGATATCGCCGGCCAGGATCACGAGATCGGCGTCGACATGCGCGATCGCCTCCGGTTCGTCGCACTCCAGGTGCAAATCTGACAACACGCGAATCTTCACGGGGACACCTTTAACGCAAGCGGCCTGAATCGGGAACGTGCCGCGTTTCGCGGCCGTCGATGTGGCTTAGCGTAGCACTTTGCCAGGGTTCATCAGGCCGAGCGGATCCAGTGCCGCTTTGAGCGTGCGCATAAGTCCCATTTCAATCGAAGACTTGTAGTGCGCCGCGTCCTCCACTTTCAGCTGTCCCAGCCCGTGCTCGGCGCTGAACGTGCCGTGGTGACGATGGACACTGTCGTAGACGATGCGATTGAGCTGCGCCTGGTATTGCGCGAGAAAGGCTTTCGCGTCGACGCCTTCCGGCGCTTGCACGTTGTAGTGCAGGTTACCGTCGCCGAGATGGCCGAACGTGACCATGCGCGCGCCCGGCACCGCCGCCGCAATGGCCGCGTCGGTTTCGTCGATGAAGGTGCCGATGCGCGAGATCGGCACCGCGATATCGTGCTTCACGTTCAAGCCTTCCTCGGCTTGCGCGAGCGGGATGTGCTCGCGCAGATCCCAAAACGCGCGCGATTGCGCGAGGTTTTCGGCGACGACGGCATCCTCGACGAGGCCCGATTCGAGCGCTTGTTCCATCATCTGCTCGAACAGGGTGCGCGCGTGCGCTTCGCTTTCGTTGTCCGACAGTTCGAGCAGCACGATCTGCGCGTGTGGCTCCGCGAACGGGTAGCGCATCTGCGGAAAATGCCGGCCGACGAGCTTCAGGCAGAAATCGGACATCAGTTCGAAGCCCGTCAAAAGCGGCCCCGCACAGCGATGCGCGAGCGCGAGAAAGTCGAGCGCGGCGTGCGGCGAGGCCAGCGCGGCAAGCGCTGTGACGCTTGCGGCCGGCAGCGGGTAAAGCTTCATGACGGCGGCCGTGATGATGCCGAGCGTGCCTTCCGCGCCGATGTACAGGTCACGCAAGTCGTAACCCGTGTTGTCCTTGCGCAGCGCGCGCAACCCGTCCCAGATCTCGCCCTCCGGCGTGACCACTTCCAACCCCAGGCACAGCTCGCGCGTATTGCCGTAGCGGAGCACGGCGGTGCCCCCTGCATTTGTCGAAAGATTGCCGCCGATCGTACAGCTGCCCTCGGCTGCGAGGCTCAGCGGGAACAGGCGATCGGCCGCGCGCGCGTGGTTCTGCACTTCGGCCAGAACGACGCCCGCTTCCACCGTGATCGTATTGTTATGCGGATCGAGCGAGCGCACGCGGTTCAGGCGGGCGAGGCTCACGACGGCCTGGCTGCCCGTGCCATCCGGCGTGGCGCCTCCCGCGAGTCCGGTGTTCCCGCCTTGCGGCACGAGTGCGATGCGATGCGCGTGGGCGAGCTTGACGATAGCGGCGACTTCCTGGGCCGTGCCGGGCCGCAGCACGGCGCAGGCGGAACCCGTGTAGCGGCGGCGCCAATCCGTCAGGAAGGGTGCCGTATCGTGCGGCTCCGTGAGGACGTACGACGCGCCGATGGCGTCGCGGCAAGCGGCGACGAAGGCGTCGCGGGCGGGGGAGGGGGAATCGGTCATGATGAGCGTGTCGAGCTGGCTACTCCGGAACATCGGCGTCGCGGCGGGCCGCGCGCGCCGCACGTTTGAACGGGGCGAGGTAGGCGAGTGCGCAGCCGAGGAACAGCGCGGCGAGCGCCACTTCCGCCCATCCGAGGCGCGCCGACACCCCGCCGTCGGTCATGCCGCGCACGATGCCTTCGGCGAGGTACAGCAGCACGAGCATCGAGGCCCATTGCAGCGTATAGAGCTTGCGCCGCCAGACGCCGGGCAGGGCGCAGGCGAGCGGTAGCGCCTTGAGCACGAGCGCCGATCCGCCCGGACGCAGCGGGGCGAGCCAGCACTCCCATGCGATCGCGAGCACGAAAAGGGCCAGCAGCGCGAGCGCGGCGCCGCGCGCCCAATACCCGCGCGCGGCCACCGGGGCCGGAGCCGAGCCGGCGCTCATGCGTTCCGATGTCATGGGCGTCCGGCCAACAGCGAGGCCGTGCGCGCCAGCCTGGCGCCGAGCGCCATGGCGAGCGTCTTTTCGTCCGCCGAGATCGCCGTTTCTCGCGCGCCGCTGCCTGCGACGTGCGAGGCGCCGTACGGCGTGCCGCCGGTTTGCGTCGTGGAAAGCGCGCTTTCGGTGTAGGGGATGCCGACCATCAGCATGCCGTGATGCAACAGCGGCAGCATCATCGAGAGCAGCGTCGATTCCTGGCCGCCGTGCAAACTGCCTGTCGATGTGAAGACGCAGGCGGGCTTGCCCGCCAACGCGCCGCTCATCCACTGGGGCGCCGTGCCATCGAGAAAATACTTGAGCGAGGCGGCCATGTTGCCGAAACGGGTAGGCGAGCCGAGCGCCAGCCCGGCGCATTCTTCGAGATCGCGCACTTCCGCGTACGGGGGGCCATCGGCGGGGATGGCCGGCGCGGTGGCTTCGCTCACGGCCGAAACGGCCGGCACCGTGCGCACGCGTGCCTGCATGCCGGGCACACTGTCCACCCCTTGGGCGATGGCCAAGGCCAAATCGCGTGTGGCGCCGTGCCGGCTGTAATAGAGTACGAGTATGTCTTTCATAGGGATCGGTCGTGAGCGGCTTATTATAGGGGCAGGGCGCCGCGCCGGCCGCCAGGCCCAGCGGCCATCGAATGAACGGGAGAAGCATACTTGCGGACGCTCAGCTCCGAACTGAACACCCTCAAACGTCTGGCGCGCTTCGCCGCGAAGCGCAGCAGCGAAGACCGCATCGCCCAAGTGGCGGGAAGCCTGACGTTTACGACGATGCTCGCGATCGTTCCGCTCGCGACGGTTGCGTTCGCGCTGTTCACGGCGTTTCCGATCTTTGCGCAATTCCAGGCATCGCTGCAGGCGTTTCTCGCCCAGCACCTCATGCCGGATCAGATCAACAGCCAGATTTTCAAATATTTGAACCAGTTCGCGTCAAAGGCCAAAGGGCTGACGACAGCGGGCATGATCGTGCTGTTCGTCACGTCGGTCATGACGATGATGACGGTCGAAGCGGCCTTCAATGTGATCTGGCGGGTGGCGAAACCGCGTCCGCTCGCGCAGCGCGTGCTCGTGTATTGGGCGATCGTCACGCTCGGCCCGCTGCTCATCGGCGTGAGCTTATCGATCTCGTCGTATCTTTTCGCGCGGTCGAGCATCCTGTCGGCTACGCACGCGTCGATGTTGCTCGAGTGGGCGCTGACGGGCGCCGCGTTGCCGTTGACCGCGCTCGCGTTCGCGCTGCTCTATGTGTATTTGCCCAATTGCACGGTGCAGTGGCGCGACGCCGTCGTGGGCGGCTTGCTGGCCGCGATCGCATTCGAACTCGCGAAGCGCGGCTTCGGCTTCTACGTGCGCCGGATGCCCACCTACACGGCCGTGTACGGCGCCTTCGCGCTCGTTCCCTTGTTCCTGCTGTGGGTGTATTTATGCTGGTTCATCACGCTCGCGGGGGCGACGATCGTGTCCGCGTTGCCGGCCATCCGCGCAGGGGAATTCCATCGGCGCCATTACGCGGGCAGCGACTTGCTCGACGCCCTGGAAATGCTGGTGCGATTCGACGAGGCGCGAGAATCGGGCCGGCCCGGCCTGACGCCGATGGAGCTCGCGCGTCTGCTCCGCTGTGATATCGACACCGTGACGCGGCTCATCGGCAAATTTGTTCGGCGCGAGTGGGTGACGCGGCTCGCCGACGATAGCGAGATGCGGTTCGTGCTGATCGCGAATCCCGCCCAGATTACGGTCGGGCGGCTGTTCGATATGTTCGTGATCGACCGGGCGGAACTCGAATATCAATTGCGGCTCGATTCGACACGCGTCGATACCGCCTTGTTGCTCGACGCATTGCATAACCCGAAGCTCGATTTGACGATCGCCACGCTGGTGGCGGCGCGTAGCGCGCGCGGCGCGGTGGGCCGAGGCGGTCCGGGCCAGCCGGCGCGCGCGCCGTGGCCGCATCAGCCGGCATAGGCGACGGCGCCAAGGCATGTTCGCAAGCCGCGAATCCGTGCGACAAGGCCCGTGCGACAAGGCCCGGGGGCAGCCGGTGCGGCTGCTGCTACATGCGACCGCTGCGACATGCGACCGCTACCCATACTCCTGCCGCTACAACGGGATCTTGCCGACGCAGATGTCCTTGAACATCACCCAATCGCCCATCAAGCTGTAGAGCGGGTGACGGAACGTGGCGGGGCGATTCTTTTCGAAGAAGAAATGGCCTACCCAGGCGAATCCGTAGCCGCAGACGATCGCGGCGGGCAGCCAGAGCCAGCCGCCCGTCGCGAGGGCCATCGCTAGGCAGCCGATGACGCCGAGTGAGCCGATGAAATGCAGGCGGCGGCAAACCGTATTGCGATGCTCGCCGAGATAGAACGGATAAAACTCGGCGAAGCTCGCGAAGTGAGCCGTATGAGCGCCGTGAGTCATCGCTTCCTCCTATGCGCTGATGGGGCGTACCGCGACGGCTTGACCGGCCGGGTTGCGCCGGCGATGCCGATGCGCAAGCCGCCTGGAGCCATGGGCGTGAAGGCCCCCGCTGACGAAAACCATTGTCCGGCGATTGCCGCGAAGGCGCAACCCGGCCGTTCGGTCTGGTCGCGACGCGGGGCCCGTTCGGAGGGGGGCCGGGAGGGCAGACCGTTAGCTGGTTTGGGTAGAAGCCGCCGCGGCTGTCCCCGCGAATGCGTAAAGTGCGTCGAGCGTCGCGTCCGGCTGCTCGCTCATGAGCGCATGGCCGGCATCGAGCGTCACCGCATCCACCGGGGCGCCGGCGGCTTTCAGTGTATCGACGAGCACCTTCGTGGCACGCGCGGGCGTCATCATGTCCTTCGCGCCGAGTACAAGCCGCACGGGGCAGCGCACCTGCGCGGCGCGCTCGAGGCCGTGGGCGTAGCCGTTGCAGGCGGCGAAGTCCGTATGGAAGAGATGGGCTTCGCCTCGCGCCGAGACGCGCTCCATCAGGCGCTGGTTGACGCCGTGCAGCCAAAAGCCTGGGCCTGGGCACGACGGCTTGGCGGCGATCGTCGAGTGCGACCAGCGGTTGACGAGTTCGATGGCTTCGTCCTCGCGATGGAGCGCCGCGTCGAGCAGGGCGTCGGAGACAGCCATCGGCACCGCCGTGGCCACGAGCGCGGCGCCTAGGACCCGCGATGGGTAGCGCGCCGCGAATTCGAGGGCGACCAGCGAGCCCATGCTGTGTCCGATCACCAGCGCGCTGGCGGCGCCTGCCGCATCGAGCAGATCGGCGAGCCAATCGGCCAGTGCCTCGATACTCGGATGCGCGGGCCCCGTGCTGCGGTTGTGGCCCGGCAGATCGACGGCCAGCACGTTCCAGCCATGATGCGCGAAGTAGCGGCTTTGCAACGCCCAGACGCTGTGGTCGTGTTGAGCCCCATGCACGAAGACGGCCGTCGGCAGGGCCGAATCGAAACGTTTGCCGCCGGTGTAGGCGTAGGCGATCTTGCCTTGGACGGTCAGGTTCATGACGGCTCCTTGCGCGACGCGGCGCCCGAGCCCGAGCCCGTGTTCGGCTTGGTGCCGGGCTTGGCGGCGGCTTTTAGCGCACGTTTGAGGTCGTCGATGAGGTCGTCCGGATCTTCGAGGCCGATCGACAGCCGAATCGTGCCCTCGGTGATGCCGGCCGCGGCGAGCGCGGCGGCATCCATCCGGAAGTGCGTGGTCGACGCTGGATGAATGACGAGCGAGCGCGCATCGCCGACGTTCGCGAGGTGCGAAAACAACGTCAGTGCTTCGATGAAGCGGCGGCCCGCGGCGCGATCGCCGCGCAGGTTGAAGCTGACCACCGCGCCGGCACCGCGCGGCAGCAGGCGTTGGGCGAGCGCGTAATCGGGATGCGATTCCAGCTCGGGATAGGCGACCGATTCGACGGTAGCCTGCGCGGCGAGGAATTCGACGATCTTGCGGGTGTTCGCGACGTGCCGCTCCATCCGCAGCGGCAACGTCTCGATGCCCTGCAGCAGCTGCCACGCGGCTTGCGGGTGCAGGCAGGCGCCGAAATCCCGCAGGCCCTCGCGGCGGGCCCGCAGCAGGAACGGCGCGACAGTGCTTTCCTCTGCGAAGACCATGCCGTGAAAGCCGTCGTACGGCTCGGTGAATTCGGGAAACCGGCCCGACGCGGCGAAATCGAACGTCCCGCCGTCCACGAGCACGCCCCCGATCGTCGTGCCGTGGCCGCCGAGGAATTTCGTCGCCGAGTGATAGGCGAAATCGGCACCGTGCTCGAACGGCTTCAGCAAGTAGGGGGTGGTGAACGTCGAATCCACGAGCAGCGGTACTCCATGGGCATGGGCGATCCCGGCGAGGGCTTCGATGTCCAGCACCTCCAGATTCGGATTGCCGAGCGTTTCGCCCAGCAACAGGCGCGTATTCGGGCGGACGGCTGCACGCCAGCCGTCGAGATCGCCCGGTTTGACGAACGTCGTTTCAATGCCGAAGCGGCGCAGCGTGTAGTGCAGCAGATTGTGAGAGCCGCCGTACAGTGCGCTCGAAGCGACGATATGCGAGCCGGCGCCCATCAGCGTGACGATGGCCAGATGCAGGGCGGCCTGGCCGCTGGCGGTGCCGATCGCCCCCACGCCGTTCTCCAGTGCGGCGACGCGCTCTTCGAACACGGCGACGGTCGGGTTCGAGATGCGCGAATAGACATGGCCCGCCCGCTCCATATTGAAGAGGGCGGCGGCGTGGTCCGTGTCGCGGAAGACGAAGGCCGTGCTTTGGTAGATGGGCGTGGCGCGCGCGCCCGTCGTGGGATCGGGGGCCGCGCCGGCGTGCAGCGCGAGCGTATCGAAGCGGTTGGCGGACATGACGTCGGCCGGGCGGGCCCGGCAAAGGATAGGGTGGCGGCCATCGTAACATTGGCCGGTGCCCGATCGAATCGGGGCGCGCCGAGGCGCTGGCCATCCGGCCAGCGGCCGCTCGCTTTCCTTTTGGGGGCCTTTCCGATAGGATCGACCGATCCACTCGGGCATTACCAGGAGACAGAAATGAGAGTCAGCGACATCCTGAAGGTCAAGGGCAACACGTTGTTTACGGTCACGCCCGAGACGGCGCTGCACGACGCGGTCAATACGATGGCCGAACACGACATCGGCTCGCTCGTCGTGATGGAGTTCGGCGATCTGGTGGGGATGCTGACATTCCGCGAAATCATCCTCACGCTGAAGAAGAACGACGGCACAGTAGGCTCGGCCACGATCCGCAAGGTCATGGACGATCATCCGATCACCTGCACGCCGGAGACGGACGTGAACGAAGTGCGCCGCATGATGCTCGAGCACCACGTCCGCTACCTGCCGGTCATGGAGAATCGGACGCTGATGGGCGTTATCTCGTTTTATGACGTCGCGAAGGCCGTGGTCGAGGAGCAAAGCTTCGAGAACCGGATGCTGAAAGCGTATATCCGCGATTGGCCCGAGGAAGGGCAAGCCAAGGAGACGCGCTGACGCATGAGCGATCAACCGCTACCCGCGGCCTCGTTGCCGCGTCGCGCTACGCGCGAAAGCCACTCTCAATTCACGCTCTTTCGCGAGCGGCGGTTTGCGCCGTTCTTCTGGACGCAGTTTCTCGGCGCGCTGAACGATAACGTTTTTAAGGTCGGCTTCAGCTCGCTCGTCACTTATCAGGCGGCGCGTTTTTCGGGCGTGAACCCGGAAACTGCGCCGTTCCTGATTTCGGCCATTTTCATCTTGCCGTTCGTGCTGTTCTCGGCCACGTCCGGGCAGATCGCCGACAAATTCGACAAGGCGACCCTGACGCGCTTCGTGAAGACGTTCGAAATCGCCGTCATGCTGATCGGCGGGGCCGGCTTCGTCACACACCATGCGGTGCTGCTGTATCTCTGCACCTTTCTGATGGGGGTCCATTCGACGCTGTTCGGGCCCGTCAAATACGCCTACCTGCCGCAGCACCTGGACGATCGCGAGCTCGTCGGAGGCAACGGCCTCGTCGAAATGGGCACGTTCGTCGCGATTCTGATCGGGACAATCATCGGCGGGGCCGCCGCCGGCTTTCCGGCGCGGGGCGCCTGGGTGCTGGCCGGGGCTTGCTTCGCGGTGGCGCTGGCGGGGCGGGCGGTGTCGAGCCGGGTACCGGTCTCGCCCGCGTCGCAACCGGATTTGCGGATCAACTGGAACCCGTTCACCGAGACTTGGCGCAACGTGGCGCTGGCGCGGACGAACCGCACCGTCTTTTTGAGCTTGCTCGGCATTTCGTGGCTCTGGTTCGTCGGCGCGACGTTCCTCACCTCGTTCTTCAAGTATGCGAAGGACGTCCTATCGGGTAACCCCGACGTCGTCACCGTCCTGTTGGCCACGTTCTCGCTCGGAATCGGCACCGGCTCGCTGCTATGCGAGCGGCTCTCGAAGCGCCGTGTGGAAATCGGGCTCGTGCCGCTCGGCTCGATCGGTATCAGCGTGTTCGCATTCGATCTCTACTGGGCGAGCCACGGGCTGCCGCAGCTGGGGCGGCTGATTGGCGTCGCCGAATTTCTCGGGCATGCGCGCCATTGGCGCATTCTTGCGGATCTGTTCCTGCTCGCCATGTTCGGCGGCTTTTACAGCGTGCCGCTGTACGCGCTGATCCAAAGTCGCTGCGAGAGCACGCACCGGGCGCGCATCATCGCGGCGAATAATATTCTCAATGCCTTTTTCATGATCATGTCGGCATTGATGGCGATGGGGCTCTCTTCGCTCGGCGTCAGCATCCCGGGGATTTTCGCGGTCACGGCGCTGCTCAACGTGATTGTCGCGGCTTACATCTATTCGCTCGTGCCCGAGTTCCTGCTGCGGTTCGTCGCCTGGATGCTCGTTCATACGTTCTATCGGATCCGGCTGGTGCAGGCCGATCGCATCCCCGAACAGGGGGCGGCCGTGCTCGTCTGCAATCATGTGAGCTATGTCGATGCCGTCGTGATCATGGCGGAGAGCCCGCGGCCGATCCGGTTCGTCATGGATTATCGGATTTTTCGCACGCCGTTCGTGGGCTGGCTGTTCCGCCATGCGAAGGCCATTCCGATCGCTCCCGCGCACGAGGATCCCGCGATGCTCGCCAGGGCCTATGACGCCTGTGCGCAGGCGCTGGCGGAAGGCGAACTGGTCTGTATCTTCCCCGAAGGCAAGCTCACACGCGACGGCGAACTCAATACATTCCGCCACGGTGTGACGCAGATCCTGGAGCGTTCGCCTGTCCCCGTCATCCCGATGGCGCTGCGCGGCTTGTGGGGGAGCGTCTTTTCTCGTCATGCCGATGCGCGATGGCCGCGCCCGCTGAACAAGGGCGTCATGAGCCGGCTCACGCTCGCGGTGGCCGAACCGCTGGAACCGGGCGCCGCGACGCCCGAAGCGCTTCAGGCGATCGTCGCCGAGCTGCGCGGCGCGCGGCGTTAGCCTCCCACCCGCCCGGCGTGCGTGTGCACGGGCGGGCGTGTCACGCGCGCCTCGAACGTCTTGGTGCCGGGCAGGGCATAATATCGCCTTGCTCGATCCATGCTCCTTATCATTTCTGAGGCCATTTCCATGTCCGGCAACACTCTCGGCACGCTTTTCACCGTCACGACGTTCGGCGAGTCGCATGGCCCGGCCATCGGCTGCGTGATCGACGGTTGCCCCCCGGGGATGACGATCGCGGAAGCCGATATTCAGGACGAACTCGATCGCCGCAAGCCCGGCACGTCGCGGCACGTTACGCAGCGCCAGGAGGACGATAAGGTCGAGATTCTCTCCGGGGTATTCGAGGGCGTGACCACAGGCACCCCGATCGCACTTTTGATTCGCAATACCGATCAGCGCAGCAAGGACTACGGCAACATCGCTCAGACCTTCCGCCCGGGACATGCCGATTACACGTATTGGCAAAAGTACGGCGTGCGCGATTATCGTGGTGGCGGGCGTTCGTCGGCCCGGTTGACGGCCCCGACGGTGGCGGCCGGCGCTATCGCGAAGAAGTGGCTGCGCGAACGATTTGGCGTGGAGGTGCGCGGCTATATGAGCGCGCTCGGTGAAATCGAGATCCCGTTTGTCGATTGGTCGCACGTTCACGAGAACCCGTTCTTTGCGCCCAATGCCGAGGTGGTGCCCCAGCTCGAAGCCTATATGGATGCGTTGCGCAAGGATGGCGATTCGATCGGTGCGCGCATCAATGCTGTGGCTACCGGCGTGCCGGCCGGTTGGGGCGAACCGTTGTTCGATCGTCTCGATGCCGACATCGCCCACGCGATGATGGGGATCAACGCCGTCAAGGGCGTGGAGATCGGGGCCGGATTCGCGAGCGTGGCACAGCGAGGCTCGGTGCATGGCGACGAGCTGACGCCCGAGGGTTTTGTCGGCAATCACGCCGGCGGCATACTCGGCGGCATTTCGACGGGGCAGGACATCACGGTGTCGATCGCAATCAAGCCTACGTCGAGTATCCGCACGCCGCGCCGTTCGATCGATAAGGATGGCCAGCTGGCAGTGGTCGAAACGTTCGGGCGGCACGACCCGTGCGTCGGCATTCGAGCGACGCCCATCGCGGAAGCGATGCTGGCGCTCGTATTGATCGACCATGCGCTGCGTCATCGCGCACAATGCGGCGACGTGAGCGTGGCCACGCCGAAAATCGCCGCCAGCGCACCCTGATCGCAGCGTCGCTCCTAGCCGGAAGCCGGCTGGACCGGATGAACCGGATGAACCGGATGAACCGGATGAACCGGCTTGACGCTCAAGCGAATCGGGGGCGGGCGAGAGCGTGTGGCGCCCGGCAATCTATCGAGTCCGCGCTTTACCCCTTGCCACGAAAGAGACAACGTCGGGCCGCGTTAAACGCGGCCTGTTGCCTTACATATTCGCGTAGTTCGGTCCACCGCCGCCTTCAGGCGTGACCCACACGATGTTCTGCGTCGGATCTTTGATGTCGCACGTCTTGCAGTGCACGCAGTTCTGCGCATTGATGACGAGGCGATCGCTGCCGTCCTCGTTCTTGGCGAACTCATACACCGCCGCGGGGCAAAAGCGTGCTTCCGGGCCCGCGTAGGTCCGCAGGTTCACGTTCACCGGCACCGATGCATCTTTCAGCGTCAAATGCGCCGGCTGATTCTCCTCGTGATTCGTGTTCGAGATAAACACGGAAGAGAGTCGGTCGAACGTGAGCTTGCCGTCGGGCTTCGGATACTCGATCGGCGTGCACTGCGAGGCCGGCCTCAGCATCTCGTGATCGCGGTGTTGATGGTGCAGCGTCCAAGGCACGTTACCGCCCATCAACTTCTGTTCGATGCCGACCATCAGCGTGCCCAGATACAAGCCCTTGCTCATCCATTGCTTGAAATTGCGCGCGCGATGCAGTTCGCCGTGCAGCCACGATTGCTTG
>NZ_JBQCDN010000435.1:0-6191 GCF_051961175.1 Trinickia sp.
GCGCCACGAGTCGCGCGCCGGCGCGGGCGGTCTGGTCGAGGGGCTGATTGCCGACGTGCGCGAACAGACCCAGGTCGCGCTCAAATCGACCGATTTCAAGCTGGAGACGTTGCCGGCGCATTTGTTCCTGAACTTCAAGGCCATCGACGAGCATGGCCGGCAGCTCGCCATGGGCAGCAACCTCGCGCAACTGCGCGCGGAGATGGGGGCGGATGCGCAGCGGCATTTCCAGAAGCTCTCAGCGGGAGCGGCATTGAACACGGGCGGCGCGGCAGGCGAGGCACAGCCAGCGGGGCGGGTGGCGAGCGGCGCACGTCCCTTCGCGGGACCGGGCGCCAAGGCTGGCGTCGCCGCGGCGAATGCCCCTGGGGGAACGGGAGAGGGAAGTGGAATCGGAACCGGAACGGCGCTCTACGACAATCTGACGACGTGGAACTTCGGCAAGCTGCCGGAACTGCTCGAGATCCGGCGCGGCGGACAGACGTTGTTCGGCTATCCGGCGCTCGTCGATCGCACAACCCATTGCGACGTCGAAGTATTCGATTCGCCCGAAGAAGCCGCACGGATCCACCGGGCCGGGCTGCGGCGTTTGTTCGCGTTGCAGCTGCGCGAGCCGATCAAGTACCTGGAAAAGAACCTGCCGGGCTTGCGCGAAATGGCGATGCAGTTCATGCCGCTCGGCACTCAGGAGGTGCTGCGCGATCAACTGATCGACATGACGCTCGAACGCGCTTGTCTGCAAGAGCCGCTGCCCGTGGACGACGCGAGCTTCCATGCGCGCCGCGACGAGGGCAAGGGCCGGCTGTCGCTGTTGGCACAGGAAATCGCGCGTCTGGTCGGACAGATCCTGACCGAATACGCGGCCGTGACCAAGAAGCTTGCGCAGGCCAAGCCGTTCGCGCAGGCCTATGCGGATATGCAGCAGCAATTGCAGGCGCTGATCGGCAAGCGGTTCGTCGTCGATACGCCTTACGCTCAGCTCGCGCACTTTCCGCGCTACCTGAAAGCGATGGGGCAGCGCATCGATAAACTCAAGGCCGACCCTGCGCGCGATGCGCGCTCGTTCGCGGAGATGCAGCCGTTGCTGATCCAGTATCAGCGCGCGCAATCGGCGCGCGCGGGTGTGGCCGATCCGCGGCTGACGGAATTCAGATGGCTGCTCGAAGAATTGCGTGTTTCGCTGTTCGCGCAGGAACTCCGCACGCCGATGCCAGTCTCCGTCAAGCGTTTGCACAAAGTGTGGGAATCGATGCAGCGATGAGCACGGCGGCGCGATACCGCCCCATATCCGCTTTCCATTCCCGGCTGCGGGGGCCCCGAGTTTTTTGAATCTTCGTCAACCGCGCCGGGGCGCAAACGTTTTATGATGGCGGCGGCTTTTTCGAACGGGTTCCCATGCTTATCTCTTTTCTCACACGCACTGCGCGGGCCAAGCAGCTCGCCGGTGTGCTCGCGGCCGCTTGCGTTGCGGCTGCATCCCCGGCGGTACACGCGAACGACGTCATCGTGCTCAATTCCGGTGAAGCGACGCTCTCGCTGATCGATCAGGCGACGGAACAGATCGTCGGCACCAGGATTTCGACGGGCAAGGAGCCTCACCATTTGATGCTGACGCCTGACAGCCGCTCGCTGATCGTGGCCGATTCGGTATCGAACGATCTGATGTTCATCGATCCGAAAACCGGCAAGCTGCAAAAGCGCCTGGAAGGTGTCGAAGATCCATACCAACTGGGTTTCTCGCCCGACGGCAAGTGGTTCGTGACGACGGGGCTGCGTCTGGATCGCCTCGACATTTACTCGTATGACTCCAAGACGGAGACGCCGACGCTCGTCAACCGCCTGCCGCTCGCGACAATGCCGAGCCATATGGCGTTCTTGAAGGACAACAAGACGGTGTTCGTCACGCTGCAGGTGTCGGGCGAAGTGGCTGCCGTCGATCTGCCGACGCAAACGGTCAAGTGGAAGATGAAGGTTGGCGATACGCCGGCCGGCCTCTGGCTGACGCCGGGCGAGAAATACCTGCTCGTCGGCATGACCGGGGAGGATGACGTCGCGGTCATCGATTGGCGCACGCAAAAGGTCGTCAAGCGAATTCAGACGGGCAAGGGCGCGCACAACTTCCGCTCCCTGGACGATGGCGTGCACGTTGCTGTGAGCAACCGCGTGGCCAGCACGATCAGCATCATCGACGAGAACACCCTGACGAACGTGGGCGACATCACGGGCCTGCTGCCCGGTCCCGACGACATGGAGCTGACCTCCGACAAGCGGTATATGTGGGTGACGTTCCGCTTCGCCAAACACGTCGGCATTATCGACATGAACACGCGCAAGCTCATCAAGACGATTGCCGTCGGCCGCTCGCCGCACGGGATCTTCTTTGACGACCGTGCGCCGGTGACGGCACCGAACGGCGCTTGAGCGCGGGACCTGTCGCCATGCTGCATACGATCGTCGCGTTGCTCGATGGGGTCGTCTCGTCGTTGCAAACCTCGCTTTACATCGACGTCATCCAGCCGCTGCTGTTCAAGTTCGGTTGGATGGATTACGACGAGGACACGTACGACGCGCTGTACCCCGTCATCGTCGGCTTTCTGACAATTGTCTCGATGTACGCGTTGCTGCGGCCGCTGGAGGCATGGCGGCCTGTCGAGCGGTGGGAAAACCGCAAAGCGCTGCGCGTGGATGTGCTGTACACCTGGGTCACGAAGCTCGGGCTCTTCAACCTGTTCTTTTTCGTGGCGTTTCAGCCGATCTTCGATCGGAGCCAGGTCTGGCTCCGTTATCACGGCATCGCGAACGCCAATCTCGATACGCTTTGGCCCGGCGTGACGTCCAAGCCGATCGTTGCGTTCGCGATCTACCTCATCGTGCTCGATTTCGCCGGCTACTGGTATCACCGCTGGCAGCATCGCTTCGGCGTGTGGTGGGAACTGCACGCCGTGCATCACAGCCAACGGCAGATGTCGCTGTGGTGCGACGACCGCAACCATTTGCTCGACGACGTCATTCAAGCGGGCTTTTTCGCCGCGATCGCGCTCGCGATCGGCATTGCGCCGACGCAGTTCGTCGTACTGAGCGCCGTCACGAATTTCGCCCAGAGCGTGCAGCATACGAACGCGCGGCTGCCGTTCGGCCCGCTGCTGGAGCGGCTGATTATCAGCCCCTCGTTCCATCGCCGGCATCATGCGGTCGGCTATGGCCACGAGGGAACGGCCTACGGCTGCAACTTCGGTGTGCTGTTCCCGTGGTGGGATATGCTGTTCAAGACAGCGTCCTGGAATCGCGCGGTCGAACCGACCGGCATCCGCCAGCAGATCGAGGGTGAATCGTATGGAGAGGGTTTTTTCGCACAGCATTGGCTCGCGTTCGTGCGCATCGCGCGCCGGCTCGGCCTGCGTCGCTCCGGCGGCGGGGATGCCGCCGCGGTTTGACGGGGCGGGCGCATGAGCGAGTTTTTGCGCGCTCTCGGCAAGGCGGCGGCCGGCGCTGTGCATCCGCGCATGCTGTGGCTCACGTTCCTGCCGTTCGTGGTGGCCGCGGCCGGGTGGGGGGCCTTCTTCTGGTTCATGTGGCAGCCGCTCGTGGGTGCGGCACGCGCCTGGCTGGCCGCCTCGTGGCTGGGTACCACGCTCGATCACGCCTTCGATTGGGTGGGCATGAGCGCGCTGCATGCGGCACTGGGGCCGTTTGTCGTGGTCGCGTTATCGATCCCGCTCATCGTGACGACGGTGCTGCTTTTGATCGCCACCATTTCGATGCCGCTCGTGGTGCGCCATCTGTCGCTGCGGCGCTATCCCGATCTGGAGCAGCGTCGCGGCGGATCGTGGTACGGTTCGCTCGCGCATTCGCTCGTGACGGCCGTCGTGGGCGTCGTGCTGTTCCTCGTGACGCTGCCGCTGTGGCTCATCCCACCGCTGTTCGCCGTGATTCCGCCGCTACTCTGGGGCTGGTTGACCTACCGCGTCATGACTTACGACGCGCTCGCGCTGCATGCGAGCCCCGCCGAGCGCCGGGCGCTGATCCGGCGCCATCGGGGGCCGCTGTTTGCGATCGGGGTGGTGTCGGGCCTGATCAGCACGGTGCCGACGCTCATTTGGGCCGGCTCCGTCTGGCTCGTCGTATTGTTCCCGTTGATTACCGCCGCCACGATCTGGATCTATGCGTTTATCCTCGTGTTTTCGGCGCTATGGTTCGGCCATTATTGCCTGGACGCGTTGCAGCGCCTGCGCGCCGACGAGGCGCTTCCATCCACTTGAGGGCGGTATATGGCATTTGGCGTGATCATCATCGGAGATGAAATCCTTTCGGGCCGGCGCGTGGACAAGCACCTGCCGAAAGTCATCGAATTGCTGAGCGCCCGCGGCCTGGCGCTCGGCTGGGCCGAATATGTCGGCGACGATCGCGAGCGCATCACTGCCACGCTGAAGCGTTCGTTCGCCTCGGGGGATATCGTGTTTTCGACGGGCGGGATCGGTGCGACGCCCGACGATCACACCCGCCAATGCGCGGCGCAGGCGGCGGGCGTGCCGCTCGAACTGCATCCCGAAGCGGCGGAACTGATCCGTAGCCGCATCCGCGACATGCAGGCGGCGTCAGGCACGGGTGGCGCCGCCGAACCGATCGACTTCGACGCGCCCGAGAATCTCCATCGCATGAACATGGGCGTGTTTCCGCGCGGCGCCACGATCATCCCGAACGGCTACAACAAGATTCCGGGCTTTTCGCTCGGCGATCATCATTTCGTGCCGGGCTTTCCGGTCATGGCCTGGCCGATGATCGAATGGGTGCTCGATACCCGCTACGCGAATCTGCACCACGCCGTTGCGCACGCGGAGCGCTCGCTCTACGTGTTCGAGTTGATGGAATCGACCCTGACGCCGCTCATGGAGAAAATCGAAGCCGATTTTCCGGGCGTGCGCGTGTTCAGCTTGCCGAGCGTCGGCGATGCCGAGCGCGGCGGCGTCTTCGCGCGGCGGCATATCGATCTGGGCGTCAAAGGCGAACCCGAGGCGGTTGCCGCCGCGTTCGTCAAGCTCAGGGAAGGCGTGCATCTGCTCGGCGGCGATATCGTCGAGCCGCAGGCGGATTAAGCCCGGGAATCAGGCCCGGAATCCGGGCCTGAAATCCACGCCCTAAAATCAGGCCCCCATCCACGGCAGCCCGCGAAAGCACCAGCCGGTGACCGTCTTGCGGTGGCCGTTGCCGTCCTTGTCGCCTTCGAACCCTTCGAGCAGATCGTAGGCGTGCTCGAATCCGGCTTGTGCGGCCGCGACGGCCGCGAGTTTCGAGCGCGCCGCGCTGCGGCACAGGAACAATACGGGGGTGTCCTTGGCGGGCACCGCCTGCGTCAGTTGCTCGACGAATTCCGCATTCGGCACGCCGCCCGGATACCGTGTCCATTCGAGATGCACGTATTGGCCGTCGCCGACGAGCGGCCGGCCAACCCAGTCGAGTTCGGCGCGCGTGCGCACGTCGACGAGACGCGCGCGCGGGTCCAGCTGCAAAAGCTCGAACGCTTCATGCGGCGACACGGCGCCGGCATAGGGCAATTGATGTTCGGCGCGGCGCGCGCCGGCTTGCGCGAGGATCTGTTCGAGCGAACTCATGGCCCGTCTTCTCCGTGGTTTGGTAAAGGGACATTCTAGCCCCGCGTCTGCGTGCGCTTCCACCGGGTCGGCACAAACGGGGATGCGCTCGGTTGCCAACGCGATGCGCCGAAACAGTGCAATTTACACAGCGATGCACCACAATGGGCGGTACAGCCCGAAAAATGCCCGGCAGCGCACCAGTGATGTGCATTGGCTTGCTCGAACTTGGAAAGCGTTGTTCGCGGCGGTGCGCGTTCGGGTCCACCACGGGGCGCGGCCCGACGGGCCACACCTCACATAAGGCGGATTCGTGCGAACGCCCTGGCACGGAAGCTGCTTTTACCCGCGGCGATCGCTTGCAAGATCGGCTGTGGCGCTGGAAGGCGCGATGAGCCGACGCTCGATAAAAGCGAAGAACCGCCGAACCTATCAATGGAGAAGAGGATATGAGTAAATCCGTGGCCGACGTCATTCAGCTCGTGAAGGACGAGGACGTCAAGTTTGTCGACTTTCGCTTCACCGATACGCGCGGCAAGGAGCAGCACGTCTCGGTGCCGCTGTCGGCGTTCGACGAAGACAAGTTCGAGAGCGGCCATGCGT
>NZ_JBQCDN010000436.1:0-13309 GCF_051961175.1 Trinickia sp.
GAACTCGATGCCGGTCCGATCGTGGCGACAATCTTGGTGGCGCGATGCATGTATCTCCTCGTCTGAGTGGTGTCGCTGGTAAACGGGCTGCGAGATGATGCGTCGGGCGCCTGGGGCAAAGCGCTCGTATTGGGGCTGGGTTGCGCGCCGGATCGAGCCGGCGTCGCTTTGACTTCATTCGATGCGGGAACCGCGGCCGCCGTGCCGGCAAGCGGCACCGCGACAGGTTCGGCAGGCAAGACCTGCACGGCCGCCTGCACCTGCGGGGCGGGGGTATCCCCGAGAGGCGTGGCGGCCGGCGCGCGGCGCACCGGTCGGGCGGGCCTGGCGGCCGGGCGCTTGTCCGACTTCGGAGCGCGCGCGCCCATGATCAGGCCCGCGACTCGAGCACTTCAACGGCCGGCAATGTCTTGCCCTCGAGGAATTCGAGGAAGGCGCCGCCGCCTGTCGAAATGTAGCTGACTTTGTCGTGGATGCCGTACTTGGCGATGGCCGCGAGCGTATCACCGCCGCCGGCGATCGAGAACGCGGGCGATTTCGCGATCGCCTCGGCCAGCGTCTTGGTGCCGTTGCCGAATTGATCGAACTCGAACACGCCGACGGGGCCGTTCCACACAATGGTGCCGGCGCTCGAAAGCTGCGTGGCGAGCGCCTTCGCCGTTTGCGGGCCGATGTCGAGAATCATGTCGTCGGCTTCGATGTCGGCGACGTTCTTGATCACGGCCGCGGCCGAGGACGAAAACTCCTTCGCCACGACGACGTCGGTCGGGATGGGCACCGACGCGCCACGTGCGCGGGCGCCTTCGATAATCGCCTTGGCCTCGTTCACGAGATCGGCCTCGGCGAGCGACTTGCCGATCTTCAGGCCGGCTGCGAGCATGAACGTATTGGCGATGCCGCCGCCGACGATCAGCTGATCGACCTTTTCGGCGAGCGACTTCAGGATCGTGAGCTTCGTCGACACCTTCGAGCCGGCGACGATCGCCACGAGCGGACGCTTCGGATTGCCGAGCGCCTTGCCGAGCGCGTCGAGCTCCGCCGCGAGCAACGGGCCGGCGCACGCGACCTTCGCGTACTTGGCGATGCCGTGCGTCGTGGCCTCGGCGCGGTGAGCCGTGCCGAAGGCATCATTGACATAGACGTCGCACAGCTGCGCCATCTTTTGCGCGAGCTCGTCGCTGTTTTTCTTCTCGCCCTTGTTGACGCGGCAGTTCTCGAGCAGGACCACCTGCCCGGGCGCGACGTTCACGCCGTTCTCGACCCAGTTGGCGACGAGCGGCACCTCGCGGCCGAGCAGTTCGGCCAGGCGCTTGGCGACAGGCGCGAGCGAATCCTCAGGCTTGAACTCGCCCTCGGTGGGACGCCCGAGGTGCGAGGTCACCATGACCGCCGCGCCGGCGGCCAGCGCCGCCTCGATGGCGGGCACGGACGCGCGGATGCGGGTGTCTTCGGTGATATTGCCTTGCTCGTCCTGCGGCACGTTGAGATCGGCGCGGATGAAGACGCGCTTGCCGGATAGCAAGCCCTTTGCGATCAGATCGGAGAGACGCAGTACTTGGCTCATGGGAATGTACGCATGCAGGTTGGTGGGCGGGCGAGTGCGCACGCCGCGAACGGGCGGACCCGGCTCGCAGCGAGAGCGGCAGTCGAGCATTTTAGCCGATCGTCCCGCCCGGGAAGCCGATCTCGCGACGAATGTCGCGTATTCGGCGAACGTATGTCGCAATTCGGGGTATTGCGTCGCGATCACGCGAACAGGCGCAGCAGCGTGTAGGCGAGCATGCCGACGACGATCGTCCCCACCATGCTGCGGCGCCAGAGAAACCAGGCGAGTCCGGCCAACGTGCCATAAAACGCATGGTTCGACAACGCGAACGAGATGCCCTGCGGGGTCTGCAGCACATCCGGCAGAACCACCGCGATCAATGCTGCGGCCGGCGCGAAGCGCAGCGCGCGCTGCACGCGTTCGGGCAGCACGGCGCGCTCGCCGCCGAGCAGGAAGAATGCCCGCGTCGCGGCCGTCACAAGCGTCCTGCCGATGATCGCAAGCCAGATTTCCGTCGCCGACATCGGTCAGGGCTCCTTATCGCCGAGATCGGCGCGGCTCGCCGCGGACGCCGTGGGCCTCGCCGCGCGGATGCGGCGCAAATCGGCGCGCTCGGCAACGAACTGCGCGATGCTGCCCGCCGCGATCGCGGCGAACACGGCGAGCGGCAACGAGAGCCGATAGGGCAGATCGATGGCGACAAGCGCGACGACGCCCGCCGACGCGACGGCCACGAGCATGGCTCGATTGATGACGGCGCTCACGATCAGCGGCACCAGAGCAAGGGTTCCCGCAAGATCGAGTCCCCAATTATCTGGAACGACGCTGGCGAGCAGGATGCCGGCGATCGACGAGACTTGCCAGAACACCCAGCTCAACAGCGACATCCCCCAGAAATACGCCTCCTTGCCCGGCACATACCCGTTTGCGAATGCCTTCTTCTGGAACAGCAGGTAGACGACATCGCCGTTGAAATAGCCAAGCGTCAGTCGCCGCCAGAACGATAAGTATGAAAAATGGGGGGCGAGCCCCGCGCTGAATATCACGAAGCGCGTATTGACCATCGCAGCCGTGAGCAGCACGGTCCAGATCGGCAGCTTGGCGGCCATGAGCGGCAGAACGGCAAGCTGCGACGAGCCCGCGTACACGAGCAGCGACATCGCGACCGCCTGCGGCACGCTCAAGACCGACTTGCTCATCGCGACGCCCGTGACGAGGCCCCACGAGAACATCGCCATCAGCGTCGGCGAATAGTCGCGCACGCCGCTCATGAAGGCGGTGCGGTCGGCGGGGCTGAGGCGAGAAAGCATGGGGGCGGGACGGCGGCGGGCTTTGCATGCGCCCCGCCGCGCATTCGAAACAGAAGGTGTCCGATTATAGAGGCGGAATCTGCGAAGCGCCCGTCAAGCGGCCACGCGGTGCCGGGAAGCGGGCAAAAGACGCTAAAATGGCGAACTCACTGGGGCAAAGCCCACCGCACCACTAGGAGATATCTATGTCAATGGCCGATCGTGACGGCAAGATCTGGATGGACGGCAAGCTGATCGACTGGCGCGACGCCAAGATCCACGTCCTCACGCACACGCTGCATTACGGCATGGGCGTCTTCGAGGGCGTGCGCGCGTACAAGACGGTCGACGGCGCCAGCGCGATCTTCCGCCTGAAAGAGCATACGAAGCGTCTGCTCAATTCGGCCAAGATCTTCCAGATGGACGTACCGTTCGACCATGAAACGCTGGCCGCCGCGCAATGCGAAGTCGTGCGCGAAAACAAGCTGGAGACGGCCTATCTGCGCCCGATCATCTGGGTCGGCTCGGAAAAGCTCGGTGTCTCGGCACGCGGCAACACTATCCATGTGGCGATCGCGGCCTGGCCGTGGGGCGCCTACCTGGGCGAGGAAGGCATCACCAAGGGAATCCGGGTGAAGACGTCGTCTTTCACGCGCCACCATGTCAACGTGTCGATGGTGCGTGCCAAGGCATCCGGCTGGTACGTGAATTCGATCCTCGCGAACCAGGAAGCCACGGCGGACGGCTATGACGAGGCGTTGCTGCTCGACGTCGACGGCTACGTGTCCGAAGGCTCGGGCGAGAACTTCTTCCTCGTCAACAACGGCAAGCTCTACACGCCGGATCTGGCGTCGTGCCTCGACGGTATCACGCGCGATACTGTGATCACGCTCGCACGCGACGCCGGCATCGAAGTCATCGAAAAACGGATCACGCGCGACGAGGTCTATACGGCCGACGAAGCCTTCTTCACGGGCACCGCGGCCGAAGTCACCCCGATCCGCGAACTCGACAACCGGATGATCGGCGCCGGCAAGCGCGGGCCGATCACGGAAAAACTTCAATCGGCGTTCTTCGACGTCATCGCGGGCAAGAACGCCAAGTACGCGCACTGGCTCACGAAGATCTGAACCGAGTCGAACCGCACCGAACGCCACACGCCATACCGCCAATAACGAGAACCCGTCTCATGAGCGAAACGAAGGAAATGCCGCTGGTCGAACTGTCGGCCAAAGATTTGCCCGCTTACTGCCCGAATCCGTCGATGCCGCGCTGGAGCGCGCATCCACGCGTATTCATCGACGTCTCGCACGGCGAGGCGCGCTGCCCGTATTGCGGCACGCGCTACAAGCTGCGCGACGGCGAAACCGTCAAGCACCACTGATTCGTCCGGCCCGCCCGGCTCCTCCGGTTCGTCCGCCCACTGGCGCGTGAGGCCGCCTCACTGGCGGCGTCGCGCGCGAGCGGCACGCCTTGCCCGGCCGGCACTGCCGGCCGCAGGCGACGAGCCGGGCGCGTCAGGGCGGCACGACTCGCACATTGACCGAATGCGGCGCCTACCATGCGCCGCATTCGTCTATTTATCGGATACCCACACTGATGCGTCGCGCGTTGGTTATCGCACCGAATTGGATCGGTGACGCATTGATGGCGCAGCCGCTGTTTTCGCTGCTCAAGCAACTCCATCCGCGCATCGTCATCGATGCGGTGGCGCCGACCTGGGTCGCGCCCGTGCTCGAGCGGATGCCCGAAATCAGCGAGGTCCATGCGACCGATCTCGCGCACGGCAAGCTGCAGCTCATGCGGCGCTGGCAGCTTGCGGGCGATTTGCGCGAGCATGGGTACGACGCCGCCTATGTCCTGCCGAATTCGCTCAAATCGGCGGTGATTCCCTGGCTGGCCGGCATTCGGCTGCGCATCGGTTATACGGGCGAAGGCCGCGTGGGCCTGCTCAACGTACGCCATTCGAATCCGAACAAGCGTGAGCGTGCGCCGATGGCGCCCCACTACGCCGCCCTCGCCTACGCGCCCGGGGCAGACGTGCCCAATCTCGCAAGCAGGCTGCGCATGCCGCACCTCGAAGCCGATCCGAACGAATCGGTGCGCGTCTCCGCGCGTTTTCATCTGGATACGCGCGTGCCGCTCCTGGTGTTCTGCCCGGGCGCCGAATACGGCACGGCCAAACGCTGGCCGGCCGAGCATTTCGCCGCGCTCGCACGGATGGTCGGCCAGTCGTTCCCCTACACGCAAATCGTCGCGCTCGGCTCGAACAAGGACGCTCCGCTTGCCCAGGCGATCGCGGGCGAAGCGCCGAACGTGCGCAACCTCTGCGGGCAAACCTCGCTCGGCGAAGCGTGCGCCCTGATCGCGCGCGCGGGTGCCGTCGTCAGCAACGATTCGGGCCTCATGCATGTCGCGGCCGCGCTACGCCGTCCGCTGGTTGCCATCTATGGCTCGAGCGATCCGCGCCATACGCCGCCTTTGTCCGACTTCGCGAAGGTACAATGGCTGCATCTCGAGTGCAGCCCGTGTTTTGCCCGCGAGTGTCCGCTGGGTCATTTGCGCTGCCTGCGCGAGCTGTCGCCTGAGCAAGTGTTCGCCGATTTGCGTGCGATGTTGCTCGGCGAGCGCTGACGCACGGAAGCGCGCGCGCCTTTATGCGTTCATTGATTCGTGGGCGCCGCACGCCGAGCCTGAACGACCGTATTGCCAAGCCCGCTGCGCGGATTGATGCGCGGCGGAGCGATTTGCCTGACGGCGCGTTTTTGCGCGATACCTACGAGCCCAAAGAGCCATGCCACGTTTTGCCCGCTTGTTCGAAGCCGCAACCGATACGCTCAACGCGTTCTATCAGGCCGTCGCCGACGGCAGCATCGATGCGCTGATGGCCCTTTGGATCGACGAAGAGTTCGCGAGCTACGTCAATGCGGGCGGAGCGCACTGGCACGGCGTGGATCAAATCCGCGCGGGGCTGGTCGCGCTGGCTGACGCGCGCACGCTGCCGGCGGCCATCGAGCCGCTCGACGTGCGCGTCTATGACAGTCTCGGCACGGTCGTCTACACGGTCGCGGAAGCGCATCGGCTGCAGGAGCCGCTGGTGCCGCCGCGGATGGTCTACGCAACGTACGTCATGGTTCACGAGCGCGGCGAATGGCGAATCGCCCACATTCATGCGAGCCCGATGCCGGAAGAAACGGCCAGCGAGTTCGCAGCGAAAATTCGACACGGACAAGGCGCATTGCACTAACCGGCCGGCAGCGAACAGCCGGTCGAGGCGGTTAAAGGATTTGAGGACGGTCATGAGCATCACGCATGACAAACCGGTTTCGTCACCGGCCGCCCAGGCCGCGGCCACCGACAGGCTCGTTCAATTGCTCTATAACCCGCCCCGATGGCTGCCCACGAGCCACGCCCAGACGATCGTTCCGGCCCTGTTTGCGCGCCGGCCGGCCGTCGACTACCGCCGCGAACGCTGGGATACGCCCGACGGCGATTTCATCGAACTCGATTGGCTCGCCTATCAAGCCGGCGAAACCGCGCCGCCGCCTGACGCGCCGCTGTTCGTGCTGTTTCACGGGTTGGAAGGCAGTTCCGATTCGCACTACGCACGCGTGCTGATGGCGTCGGCGCGCGCCATGGGCTGGCACGGTGTCGTGCCGCACTTTCGCAGTTGCAGCGGACCGCTCAATCTTGCGCCGCGGTTTTATCACCTGGCGGATAGCGCCGAGGTGGACTGGGTCTTGCGCCGCCTCCATGCGCTGCATCGCGGGCCGCTGGTTGTGGCCGGTGTTTCGCTCGGCGGCAACGTGTTATTGCGCTGGCTCGGCGAGCGCGGAACGGATGCGGCCTTCGTCTCGGCGGCCGCGGCCATCTCCACGCCGCTGGATGTCCATGCCGGCGGGCGGGCGCTGTCGCAAGGATTCGCGCTGGTCTATACGATGAGCTTTTTGAAGACGCTCAAACGCAAGGCGCTGAGCAAACTCGAGCAATACCCTGGCCTGTTCGACCGGGACGCCGTGCTGGCGTGCCGGACGATGTACGAGTACGACAATGTGGTGACGGCGCCGATCCACGGCTTCCGCGATACCGAGGAATACTGGACGCGCGCCACCACGCGCCCGCTGTTGCCGGACGTGGTCGTGCCGACGCTCGTGCTCAATGCGCGCAACGACCCGTTCCTGCCGAGCGCCGCGCTGCCCACGCGTGCGGAAGTCTCCCCGGCGATCGAACTCGATCAGCCCGAGGCAGGCGGACACGTCGGCTTCATGACGGGCCCCTTCCCGGGGCGGATCGATTGGTTGCCGCGGCGCGTGTTCAATTTTCTGGAACCGTTCGCGAACAATGGATGACATCGTCAAGGCCGCGCTCGCCAAATGGCCCAACGTGCCGCACTGCACGGGCTGGCTGCTGCTCGATCGGCGTGGCCAGTGGCGAATGCGCGACGAAGGGGCCCAAGCGCGTGGCGAGCTCGGAACGCCGATCCGCCATGCCGCGCTGATCGGCTTCATCGAGCGGAACTACGAACGCGACGATAGTGGGTGCTGGTTCTTTCAGAATGGGCCGCAGCGCGTGTATGTGGAGTTGGCTTATACGCCGTGGGTGGTGCGGCTGGCGCTGCCTTCGCCCGGGGCCCCGGCGCTCAAGGATCAGACGGGTACTTCGTTCGAGCCGGCGGCGGTGCTCGTCGACGATGAAGGCGGGGTGCTGTTCGTCGATGATTCGGAGCGTGGGCGCGTGGCCGTGCTACATGACCACGACCTCGATCTGTTCTCGCAGTTGGCGACGCTCGACGAGACGGGATTGAACGGAAGCTTCGATTGGCGCGCGGATCGGACGCTGGCGATCGGGACGGTGCGCCGCGCCGACGTACCAGCCCGGTTCGGCTTCGTTGCGAGCCCGGCTCTGGCACAACCGCATTGAGCTCCCTGCGCCGGGCCGGTGGGCGGCGGCTGCTAAGATAGGCGCCCCTCGAAGGAGCACGACATGCCTGAATTGACCCATTTCGACGCAGCCGGCCAAGCCCATATGGTCGATGTCGGCGGCAAGGACGAAACGAAGCGGATCGCCATCGCACGCGGCTCGATCCGGATGAAGCCCGAGACGCTGGCGCTGATCCGCGACGGTCATGCGAAGAAAGGCGACGTGCTCGGCGTCGCGCGCATCGCTGCGATTCAAGGTGCGAAGCGCACCTCCGATTTGATCCCGCTGTGTCATCCGCTCGCGCTGACGCGCGTGGCCATCGAGTTTGCGCTCGATGAAGCGCTGCCGGGCGTGCATTGCACGGCACAGGTTGAAACGCTGGGGCGCACTGGGGTGGAAATGGAGGCGCTGACGGCCGTGCAGGTGGGGCTGCTGACCGTCTATGACATGTGCAAGGCCGTCGATCGGGGGATGGTGATCACCGATGTCGGCGTGCAGGAAAAGCACGGGGGGAAATCGGGGGATTGGGTGGCTGGGAGTTAAGGCCTCTATGGCCCTTGTTTCATAAGGCTTTTTATCATCGTCCAGCTACATCTACTGTCGGTGGCTTTCTTGCAGCGCACGCAGCTACGCATTACGCCATCGGGCGACCACATCCAACAAACAGGCGGCATTCGCATGAATTGGATACTCGACCGCATCGCGCTGGTCCTCACGGCGATCGCGTGCGCATTGGGCGCGTGGGCGTTCTACCACTACACCGGGCAATGGTCCGGGCCGATCATCATGACCGCCGTGATTGTCGGGCTGTTCGCCGAGAACCATCGGCTTCGGAAGCTACTCGCGGCGAACGGTATCGAGTCCCGGCCTCGACGGCGTCGCAACACCTAACGATGGTGGCCTTAACCACCAGGATCGTTGTCGTCAGGCCCGTAAATATCGAGACCGAGCTCAATGTGCCGTGACCCTAACGCGAACAAGGTCGCCGCTGAAAGCGATTCGCCGTCGTTCCATCGACCCATGAAGAGACCGCAAAACATATCGACCTTGCAGGAGGCCGTGATCGCTTCCCAGACGTTGAGATCGTCGGTCATCTCGGCGAGAAGCGCCCCGATCTGCGCATCGAGGTTTCCCGGTTCGCACGCGGTCGTCGCTCGCAACCACATCCCGAATCCGGCAATGCGCTTTCGTCCGGTTTTCTTTCCAACGATTTCGTCGCCCTTTGCATACGCATACGTCGGAGCACAGCGAAGTAGTCGCGTGATTTCGCTTGGGACGAGTTCGTCGCCACTGATACGAAGTGATGCCTTCGTCCGTTGCAGACGGCCCATATCATCTCTCTTTCAGTTGGCTGTCCGCCCCTAGACGCTCTGGAACAGGGCGGCAGTCATCCTTTTAAGCAGTCAGCCATTCAATCGCTGCTGTCGCCGTCATCCCCTTCATCCTCAGCCGCCTTCGGCGCCGGCCCATACCGTTTGGCCAACTCCGCCTTGAACGGTGCCAGCTTCGGCTCGTCGTCGCAGAGCCCGTACAACGCCGACAACTGCGCCGGCCAATCGTGCAGTACCTCCGCGAAGATCTTCAGCCGTTCCACCGTATCGAGCGCTTGATCCTGCTTGCCATCGAGCGCGAGCAATGCAGCGTATCGCCGCAGCACGGTCTCCCCGGGCAACAGCGCCAGCGCCTTCGCGTGCATGTCGAGCTTCGTCTGCAAGCCCTCGCTATCGATCGGCAGCAGCGTAGCCATGCCGTATTCGCCCCATGCCCCGAACAACACCGACGGCGCAGCCCGATATTCGTCGGCGGGATGCGCGCCGTAGTACAGCACTTCGGCGCGAGCGTAATCGCGATAAATCGGCATCAGCGCGGCAAACCCGCCCAACACCACCGCAATCTGCAATCCGAGTGCGAACCGCCCAGGCACGAATGCCAGCGGCTTCGTTTCCAAGATCCCGAAGGCGAACATCGCCGGCAGCAAGAAGAACATGTACTGCTGCGGATACTCGACCAGTGCGTGCATGAGCAGCGCGCCAATCAGCGCGAGACCGAATACGCGTTCGGCCGTATGCCGCGCGCGCAACACCCGCCACAACCAGGCCAACAGGCCGAGCAGAACGATGCCGAGGCCGAGGATGCCCGTCTTCGCGAGCAAATCGATCACGATGTCGTGCGAATTGTTGGCGATTTCAACGTCGCCGAGCTGCCTCACGAGTTCGAACTCGAAACGCGGAAACTCCCCCCAGCCGACCCCGAGCAGCGGATGCCCTTTGAACATCGTCCATCCATACTTCCACATCGCAAGGCGCAGCACGAACTGCCCTTTGTCCTGAAAACGGTGCGCGGCCGAGACGTCCAGACCAAGCTGCAGCCGCACGTTCGCCCAGCGCACAGCCAGGTTCACGCCGATGAACAGCACGACGAGCAGAACGGGAATGATCCACCCCCGCATGCGGCGATGCGAGAAGCCATTGCTCCGCGGCGCGACGAGCGCCATCCAAAAACCCGCGACGACGACGACAGCCGTCTGCAGCCACGGCCCGCGCGATACCGTCAACGCCTGCCCCAGCACGCAGATCGCCGACACGGCCGCCCAGACGAATAGGTTCAAGCGACGCGTCTGCACGAGATACATCGCCGCGGCGAGCGCAAACGCAATCACCGTCGCCAGATGGTTCGCTTGTGCCATGTTGCCGAACGGGCGCCGGTCGGTCGTGATGTGATAGGCCACGACGAAAGGCGAAAGCTTCGCTTCGAGATGCAGCAGTTGCACGACCTGGCAGAAGACGGCGAACAAGCCGCCCGCGATCAATGCGCCCGCCATCCAGCGCAAGGCCGTATCGGCCACGCCCGCCCGCACGAAGCCGTACCCCGCTTGCGTCGCCATGAAGCCCGCCAGCAGAAAGCCAGCACCTAGCCAAGCCATCGAGGGCTGTGCAAGCGGCAGCACGAATGTCTGTAAGACGAGCAGCGCACCGAGGGCAAGCGGCACGAGCGCGACGGCCGGCATCGCAAACTGCGCGCGCGGCCTTTCCGACATCAACAGCAGCAAAACCGACCCGCCGACGAGCAGATAGAGCGAGAGCGCCGTGAACTCGGCATAAAACGTAGGGATCGGGTACGTATGGTTCGTGACCGCGTAAGGCAGCAGCACCGCGAAGGCCAAGGACGCAAACGACAAATGACGGGCAAATGGAGAAGTCATGAGGATAGGGGTGCAAGCAACCGGCGCACTATACAAAAATTTCCTTTCAGTGTGCGCAGCCGTCGGCCCCTTTTTGTTGTATTCAGGTGCGGCATTCGGGCGGCGCGAGCTTGGCCGGCAAAGTGGCCGCCGCAACCGGCATCGGCCCGGCACCGGGCGCGGGCAGAGACGACTCCTGCTTGCCCGACGCAAAGCATTCCCACGTCAACGCGCCGCCGTGTACGAGACCGGACTCTAATGCGATACGGGATGTGGGCGGATCGGACTCATCCGGCGACGACGGCACGAGCATAAGGGTGTCGCTACCGGCTGGCGCCACGCGCGCCGTGTAACGAATGGAAATTTCGCCGGTGGTGTCGTCGATGGCGATTGCCTCGATATTGCGTGTCGCGGGCGGCGCAACGTAGCCGCTACTGAACGGACTGCCCGCCGCGGCGTTCTCGGCGACCGCAAGGCGCGCGCCCGAGGCCAGCGACAGGCCCTCGCCCACACGACTGCGAGCAAGGTAGTCCTGATAGGCGGGTACGGCATAGGCGGCGACGATTCCGACGATCGCAAGGACGATCATCAGCTCGATCAACGTAAAACCGCCCCGGGCGCGGCGATCGGCGCGAGCGCGCAACGCGACGATCAACACACGATAAGCAAACGAACTAATAGCGGCAGACATCGGCAGATACGCTCCTCGAACGGCGGCCCGCCTCCGGATGGACGGGCAACGAGTGCTCAGCGTATCGGCGATGGTTCAGCCCGGGCAGTCGGCTGCATGGCTAATGCGTTCGATCACTGCGAGAGCGCGGATCGACGCGAACGGGCCCAACGAGGCCTTCGAGGCCTTCGAGCCTGCCTTTAATGCGTATGGTGCGACCCGGACGCCTCGGCCGCCAGCCGCCGATGCTGCCGGCGCCTGATCCAATATCCAAGCAGCACGACCAGCAACGCGCCCGCGATATGTGCCCCATACTCGGCCACCGGCGTATCGAGCAGCGGCCAGCGGTCGCCTGCGGGATCATTGATGATGAGCCCGCCTGCAATCCAACCGAGCAGTGCGGCGCCGAGCGTGACGATGACAGGAAACCGATCGAGCATGCGCAGCACGAGCGTGCTGCCCCAGACGATCAACGGAATGCTCACGACGAGGCCGAAGATGACGAGCGCAATCCGATGATCCGGATCGGCCGTTTCGGCGGCGCCCGCGATCGCGATCACGTTGTCGAGGCTCATGACGGCATCGGCCACGATGATCGTCTTGATCGCCGAAATGAGCTTATCGGCGGGTTTAATGTTCTCGTGCGATTCATGAGACGGCGCGAGCAGACGCACACCGATCCACAGCAGCAGCAGCCCACCGCCGAACTTCAGGAACGGCACGTCGAGCAGGGCCACAGCGAACGCGATCAGGACGACGCGCAAGACAATGGCACCGACCGTTCCCCACAGAACGCCCTGCATCCGTTGCGATGCCGGCAACTTGCGGCACGCGAGCGCAATCACCACGGCGTTGTCGCCGCCCAGCAGGATATCGATGATGACGATCTGAAAAACCGCCGGCCAATGAAGGGTCGTAAAAAATTCGAGCATAGCGTCGAGCATGAGGGCAATCGCCGTTCCAGGGCAAGCAGAGGGCGACAGCGATAAAAAAGCGAGGGAGCATGGCTTGCTCCCTCGCTTCCTTTTCGCCTGTCGGAAGCCTTACGAAATAATTTCGCAAGGATACCAAAACGGCTCATCGGCTGCGCCCAACGCAACGCGTCAGACGCAAGCCTTGCGCAGCATCTTACAGAATCGACTTCAGCAGACGACCCATCTCCGACGGGTTGCGCGTCACCTTGATGCCGCAGCCGTCCATGATTTCGAGCTTCGCGTCGGCCGTATCGGCACCGCCCGAGATCAGCGCGCCGGCGTGGCCCATGCGCTTGCCCGGAGGCGCCGTTACACCGGCGATGAAGCCGACGACGGGCTTCTTCATATTGTCCTTGATCCAGTAAGCGGCATTCGCTTCGTCCGGACCGCCGATTTCACCGATCATGATCACGGCGTCCGTATCCGGATCGTCGTTGAACATCTTCATGACGTCGATGTGCTTCAGGCCGTTGATCGGATCGCCACCGATGCCGACCGCCGACGATTGGCCGAGGCCGAGCGCCGTCAGTTGCCCCACGGCTTCGTACGTCAACGTGCCCGAACGCGACACGACGCCGATACGGCCCTTGCGGTGGATGTGGCCCGGCATGATGCCGATCTTCAGTTCGTCCGGCGTGATCGTGCCCGGGCAGTTCGGTCCCAGCAGCAGCGTCTTGCGGTTTTCACGGCGCATACGATCGCGCACTTCGATCATGTCGCGAACCGGAA
>NZ_JBQCDN010000437.1:0-6462 GCF_051961175.1 Trinickia sp.
CAAAGTTCCAAGCCAGTCAGGGGCTTGCGGCCGGTTCACTTCCCCATCGTTGCCAAAGTTTTTCGACTGACACCCATAATCCACGGGGGTACTTTTCGGGGTACTTTTTGACCGAATGGGTATCGAATACCCCCACGTTTGAGATGCCCTTGACTGACGCTGCGATGCGCGCCGCAAAGCCTCGCGAGAAGGCGTACAAGCTGGCCGACGGCCGAGGCATGTACCTCGAGATGACGCCTAGTGGCGCCAAGTACTGGCGTTTAAAGTACCGCGTCGACGGCAAGGAGCGGGTGCACGCCATTGGCGTCTACCCAACTGTGTCGCTGTTGGCCGCCAGGAAAGCGCGAGACGCCATCAAGGACCAGATCCGCGGTGGCTTAGACCCATCCCACGAGAAGCGCCGCGTGAAGCTCGAGGCCGTCCTGCGCCGCACGAACTCGCTCGAGGCGATCGCCCGCGAATGGCACGAGGCGAAATGTCAGACGTGGAAGCCGAGCTATGCCGACGGCGTGATCGCGCTGATCGAGAAAGAGCTATTTCTGGCGCTTGGCGCTTGGCCGATCGCAGAGATCACGGCGCCCGAGCTGCTCGCCGTGCTTCGAAAGATCGAGGCCCGAGGGGCGTTCGAAATGTCGAAAAGGTCGATGCAACTCGCCGGCCAGGTGTTCCGCTTCGGCGTGGCCACCGGCCGCTGCGAGCGCGACCCGACGCCGGATCTCAACGGGTGCGCTGAAGACCCGGGAGGGTCAATCACATGGCGCGCGTTACCGAGGCTGAGTTGCCCGAACTGATACGCAAAATCGCGGCATACGACGGCGAGTTGCAGACGCGGCTGGCGCTGCAGTTCTTGGCGCTGACGTTCGTGCGGACTGGCGAGATGCGGTTCGCCGAATGGTCAGAGATCGACGAAGCGAAGGCCGAGTGGCGCATCCCGGCCGAACGGATGAAAATGCTGAGCCCGCACATCGTGCCTCTGTCGACGCAGGCGCTCGAGGTGATTCGTCAGCTCAGGGAGCTCAACGGCCGGTGGAAGTGGGTGTTTCCTAGCCAGTCCAACACGCAGAAGCCGATCAGCGAGAACACGGTGCTGTTCGCCGAATACCGCATGGACTACCACTCATGGATGACGGGGCACGGCTTCCGCGGGCTGGCGTCGACGATCCTCAACGAGAACGGCTTCGAGCCCGACTGGATCGAGCGGCAGCTTGCGCACAGTGAGCGCAATGACGTCCGGGCGGCCTATAACCATGCAATACTTGCCGGAGCGGCGCCGAATGATGCAGTGGTGGGGGGATTATTTGCAACAAATTCGAATGGAGCGGTAGGATCCTGCGTATCAGAACAAGGTCGTAATCATCGGGGGTAATCGTGGGCGCTTTCTCTATCTGGCACTGGCTTTTCTTTGCCCTGTTCTTTGGCATCGTCTGGCTCATCCCGGCTTGGATGATCGTGAAGAAGGCTGGTTATAGCCCAGCCTGGTCGCTGTTCGGTTTCATTCCCATCTTGAATGTACTGCTCCTGTGGGTGTTCGCGTTCGCACAGTGGCCTTCGTTGAAGAATCGCATGTGATGGCCGACTGGCTTGAAGCACCGAAGACAGTTCTGAATTGGAGCGGCTTGGCTGCTCGCGCAAACCATGTCGGTCATCTTGTTGGCGTTGGAGAGCTAGCGGAGGCCGATACGGGGATAACGATCCCAGGACTTACATTGCAGGTCGAGGTGAAAGCCCCCCGTGACGTTGCTCGATGCCTGTTTCTGTTCACGATTTTTCAGCTCAAGGGCGGAGTCCGCCTGCGCGCCTACCAGCTGGAAGTCGCGCCTTCGAACAAGCGCACGCACAACGATGTCGCCGGCGCTGTCTACGGACCTCATGAACATCTTGGCGAGGACGTAACCGCGATCCGTCACGAAGATGTAAACTGCGATAACTGGATGGGTTCATTGCAGTGGTTTTTTGATCGCACAGGCATCGAACCTTTCGACATTCCCGACCCGAATTGCCATGGACTGTAACTGGGCCAAAGCTCTTACGACATACGATTGTGCGCCGCTGCGCACAACGGGCGGTCACGCCTGTCTGGAGATCGGCACCCCGTTCAGTCTGCCAGACGGGGCGGCAATCAATGTCTACTTGGTGGAAACACCAAGCACGCTACTGAAGATTAGCGACAACGGAGACTCACTCTTCCAGTTCAGCGGGATGGGGCTGGACGTCTGGTCGCCTCGTCGTCTTGCTGCGATCCGCGAGTTGTTGAAAAAGCGGGGATTGGTTGTCTCGGATGACGGCAACATCTTCATGCTCACGGCTCCCGACCGCGCTGCGGCGGGTTTTGCAAGAGCGGTTACTGGCTTGCTTGCCTTGGCCCAATGGGGCGCGGAACAGCTTGAGGTCGAAGCGCCGGAGCAAGATCTGATTGCAGAAATTGAACCTTATGTCATTGCTCGCAATCCCGCCGCCGTTTTTAAGCGAAATGCCCGCGTTCGGGGGGCAAGCCAGACGATACACAGGTTTGACTTCCAGCACGGAAATGATTTGATTGACGTTATCGCCCCCCATCCGGCCGCCACAGGGGCCGCGTTGCGTAAGGCGGGTGATGTCCAGAACGGACCCTATGCAGAGCGGCTGCGCCCATTGTTTATCGTGGACGATCGCAACGACCCCGCGCATGCCGGGAGTGAAATCGGCATCCTGGCCTCAATGACTCGTGCCGTTCCCGCAAGCCGCGTGATGCATTTGCATCACTGAATCGGGCGACGCACTTGGCATTCAGGCCGCCTCGCGCGGGCTTTTTTACATGTGCAGTACCCCGGACACCGCGTCGGCACGACCGGCACCTCGATCGCCTCTCCGATCCACAGCACCGGCCAGTTCGGCGGCCGTCGAAACCCAGAAAATTCCACAGCATCTCGCCCGCCACTCCTGACCCGGGTCACACAGGTCGCGATCTTCAGCATCAGGATCGACCTCGGGAAGGACCCAGTAGAAGCGGCCGACGATCAGTTGCTTGTCTGCATGCATGGCGGCTCCGTCTGTCATGTATCGACGGAAAGCCTACATGCTGCGACTCCGAGCGCGGATAGGCCGGCGGCGCGCCCAGCGACGTCGAGCGCGTGAGGCTCACTATGTGGACGGTCATGGTCTGCGAGAAAGGGGGCTGCTGCCAATTCGGCTAGTGGTTTGCTCTGCATTGCGTTCCGGCGCTCGTGTCATATGATAAATCGCGCAGCAGACCAAGACACTCGGGGGATTTCATGAATCGCATACTTCTTTCGGCGGTGATCGTTGTCGTCGCATCGTTTAGCGTTTCTGCATATGCAAACTGCATCGGCGGCTCGACGATACAGACATGCACAGATAACAACGGCAACTCATACCAGGTAAATCGGTTTGGCAATACGACGATGGTCAATGGGTACAACGCGCAGACCGGCAGTTCGTGGAACGAAACTGCGAACACCTACGGCAATAGGACAGTCATCAATGGCACGGCGGCCAACGGCGCGAGTTGGAACGAGAACATCACCAATTTCGGAAACGGGACTCGCATGATCGAGGGCACCAATTCCCAGGGGCAATCGTACAGCCACTACTGCACAGCCTACGATTGCAACTGAAGGCAATCGCTGCGGGAATCGTATGCATCGAGACTTCGCGTAGTTGGCGTCCGGCGGGTTTGCCCTAACGAACGAGCGGTTGGAGAGTACACCGCGTAGGCTCGCGACCAGTCGTATGCCTGCGGGCGGGGATGATGGCACACGTGGAGCGAACATACCGAGTTTGCGATGGATTGAACACGATCTTCAGAATCGCAAACAACAACAAGCTGCAAGAAGACGCGCCGACTTCGAGCGCGAGGCCCGCATCAGCCAACTCGACTTCCTGATGCAATCGCCGGCCGCTACCCCGCTGTGGGAGCGCGTCTGCATGCATCAGATGTACGGCGAGATCCGCGCGCGAAGCGACGGCCAGCTTCTTTTGATGGAACTCGCTCTCCTGGAGGCCGCGCGATGACGCATCAGATCCGGTTAGAGGCCGGGCCATTTTCGGTCGAGGCGATCAACATTGCGGAAGGAGGATCTCCCGATTGGCACGTGGCCCTCTGGCGCAATGCGGAACAGGCGGGCGAATCGACTGCATCGTTCGCGATGACCTGCGACGAGGCACGCACCCTCGAAGTTGCGCTCCTGCTCGCGGCCGCTCGCGAACGGGAAGGCTCGCGTTCTGACCACGAGCACACCGTCGAAGACTTTCGCCGACTATGGCATCGACCTGGGATCGAAGAGCGGCATCGAGGTCAAGGTCACATGTTCCCAGTGCTCGGCTGGCCGAAAAAAGAAGAACTACCCGTGCCTGAGCGTCAACACGGACAAGGACCTATGGAACTGCTGGCACTGCGGCCGGAGCGGCACGCTCAAGGGCGGCGAGTGGCAGCGGCCGGAGATCCGCAAGGTCTACCGCCGCCCGGAGTACACGCCGGCCGAACAGGTGCCCGACGGCACGATCGCATGGTTTGCAACTCGCCGCATCGGCCCCGACGTCGTCAGGCGTATCGACGGCATGCTAACAAGTTCACCGACAGTCCGTGAATACAGGCGTGACGAACTTGCAACTCGTCTGCCGTCCAAGTGCGAAGCAACGGGTGCAGCGGAGGCCCGACGATCCTGGAAATGAGGAACGGCTGATGATCCGTTTCGAGCCGTATCGACATGGGCCCGTATAGACAGGGTTGTCTCTCGCAGTGGTGCTACGATGGCGCCCCTCCCATCACACACATAGAGAAAATCGATCAATGGCCTCGGTCAAAATCGATTTGGGTTTTGGTGAACACGCAATCCTCTCCGAACAGGCAGGCTTCGGAACACCGACCGCGAAGCAGCAGTCGGACGCCGAGCAATTTCTGCGGCGCTGGCCGCGGACTCGATCCATCGAACAGGCGCGCGATTACCTCCGGCAACTGCGACTTCACATCGGATACAACCCGCCCGGCGTGAATTCCAGTGATACGAGCGCGCAGCTTCGGGAGGGAGTAAAAAGTGGAAACGTCCTGGTCGTGATCGAGCGCACGGCTGCGGGTGCCGGAGGTGGCATCAGTGCCTCGGGGCCGACGAGAACCCCGTATCCACTCAGCGAGCGCGAGAAAGCCACCTGGGTACCTCCTACTCGGAAATCCTCCTACGCTGACAATCGGCTGCGGAACTACAACGACGTTAGCGCGGATGACTTAATCAACTACATTCAAAGCGTTCTAGGCAATATGCCGACCGAGGCTGCGGCCTCCGACGCTGCTCCGTCGATGCGCAACCGTTCGAGTATGGCGAGGACGCCGCGAGCGATGATCCGATCCAATTGGCGGGCGGAGAAGGAACACCGGGCAACAACCAAGCTCAGAATAAGCAGTTCAAGGCGGTCGTTAGAGCGTTAGGGCTGAACCAAGATCAAGCGCGACGACTTCACGAAGAGATTAGCGGCGAAGGGCTCGGCTATCACGAGATGCTAGAGCGAGGGCAAGATATGTTTGGGGACATCGAATGATGGATGAGAAGGAGTACATCGGCCAGCGCCTCTCGGTCCTGGTAGGACTGAATGTCAGTGGCATCGGCCACGCGGCAGACATGCTAACGGTGCAATTCGGTGCATTGAGGCAGGTCACTAACCTGCGAGGCAAGGTAAAACAGGTAGGCGAGTGGGCGCTGCATATTCAATGCAAGTGGCAGCTCGAACAAGCAGGTGAAGTGGTCGCGACACAAGACGATCTTGCTGGTTCGGATATGGACGCGCACAACGCGACCGCTGGTCTTGAGGAGCGGCTGGTTAGGCATGAACCCACATCGGTCCAAGAGGTATTGGCGGGCGAATTCGGTAACGTGAGCATCGTCCTGTCGCGCGGACGGGCCCGGCGCATTGCCGCGAATGGGACAGCAGATGAAGAAGACTGGCGCTTTTTCGCGCCAGGCGTCGACGCGCCGCATCTGGTGGTCGAAGGAGGCAGGATCGAACCCGGCTCGCTGGAATGAATTTCCGCGTAGCGTTCCGGTAGCACCGTATGAAAAACGACAATCAACATGTCATCGGGTTCGAGGGCGAGCGGCCCACTTTTCACGACGCCGAACTTGTTGGCGTCGATCACCGGCCAACTGAGAGCGAATTACTGCTCTGCTTCAGGCGGGTAGACGGAACGTCTGGTACTTTTCACTTCGCCGGGGGGCGTTTCGCAGCGGGTCGTCGACTTCGCCGAGCAGAACGTTGTCTCGCGCCTTCTCATTTCGCCCACGTAGCGCTTCTCTGCAACCGAGGTCGGACAGTGGTTGCGATGGGTGGTGAGCAGGGAGGATGCTAGTGCGGCATTTTTTGCACCTCAATGGCCAGCACGAATCGCTTACCCATGTCGTGTGCGAGGCGCGAGGTGCGAAAGAGGACGCCGATCTCGAATTGGCGTTTAGACGAGTTTGTGATGGCGACAAC
>NZ_JBQCDN010000438.1:0-62088 GCF_051961175.1 Trinickia sp.
TTTCGACGCGCTTGCGCTCCTTGCGCGCGGCGTTCATGAAGTCGTTCTGCGGATGCGATTCGGACGGATTCGGCATTGCTGGTACAGCAGCGAGGGCTGCTCCACGGTTGGTTGGCGGCTGCGCGACAAGACGCGCACGATTCACAGTTGGCCGGGATTTTACCCCGGGCGCGAGAAGCGCGTGTCGATTTGGCGAAGATCGACTATATCCGCGCGCGCCGAAGTCGTTTTTCGACGATGTTTCGCACTGTCTCGGCGCACGGCGCGTCCCGATGGGGCGGATGCGCCTGCTCGGGGCCGCGAAAAGCCGCATATCGCACACACGTTTTCTTGATGCCGCGGCACGGATGCCTATCATGAATGAACAATATTCAGGCGGCATCGTCCGGTGCGAGGGCCGCCGCGCCATTTGACCCATCCCGCGGACGACAGCCGAATGACGAACGTGCGCCCTCCGAACCTGTCCGAACCGCGCTTTTTGCGGGCGCTACGCGAATGGATGTCGATCGTGGGCCCAGCGAACGTCCTGACGTCGGCCGACCGGCTGAGCGATTATGCCGATCCGTTCACGCCGCATCCGATGTCGAGGCCGTTCGCCGCTTCGGCAGTCGTTCTGCCCGGGGCCGTCGACGAAATTCGTGACGTGCTGCGCGTCGCGCGATCGTATGGCGTGCCGCTATGGCCTGTCTCCACCGGGAGAAATTTCGCATATGGCGGCGCCGCGCCGCGTTTGCGAGGCTCGGTCGTGCTGGACCTGAAGCGGCTGAATCGGATCCTGGAAGTCGATGAGACGCTGGCGTATGCCCTCGTCGAGCCGGGCGTCACTTATTTCGATCTGCATCTGTATCTGCAGCGGCATGGCGCGAAGCTGTGGATCGACCCGGCCGCCGCGGGGTGGGGCAGCGTCGTCGGCAACACGTTGGAGCGCGGCTTCGGCTACACGGCCTACGGCGACCATGCGGCCAACCAGTGCGGCATGGAGATCATGCTCGCGAACGGCGAACTCGTGCGTACGGGGATGGGGGCCATCGAGATCGGTCGCGCATGGCAGCTCTATAAGGCGGGGTTCGGAGCATCGTACGACACGATGTTCATGCAATCGAACTTCGGCATCGTCACGAAGCTTGGCCTATGGCTGATGCCGCGGCCCGATGCCTATCTGGTCGCGCACGTGAAGGTGCCGCGCGAAACGGATCTGGAGGCGGCGGTTGAAACGCTGAGGCCGCTGAAGCTCGACGGGACGATTCGCAACCATGCCGTGATCGAGGGTGCGATTCGCTATGCGGCGGGCGTGTCGGTGCGTACGGACTGGTACGACGGCCCGGGGCCCCTGCCCGACTCGGTTGTCGACGAGATCGTCAAGCGGCTCGACATCGGGTACTGGACCGTCAACTTCGCGCTCTACGGTGCGCCCGATGTGGTCGATGCGCAGTTTGCGGCGGCCGGACGTGCGTTTGCGCGTCTTCCCGGGGCGAGGCTCGATGCGCGCCGCTACACGGCCGGTATGGTGCCGGCCGGCGGCGGCGACGGGAATATGGCCGGCGTGCCAGCCATGAGTGCGTTTCGCATGCTCGACTGGCGTGGCGGGGCGGGGGCGCACGTCGATTTTTCGCCGATCTGCCCGTTCACGGGGCGCGATGCGCTGCGCCAATACTGGGTCGCGAAGGCGCGCTTGGCCGAATACGGCTTTGACTACCACGGCGGGTTCACGGCCGGGGATCGCCACTTGCACCACATCGTCGCGACGATTTTCGATCGAGGCGATCCGAACGAAACGGACGCGGCAGCGGCTGTGCAACGCGAGTTGATGAGCGACGCGCGTGCCGAGGGCTACGGTGTCTACCGCACGCATCTCGCGACGATGGATTTCGCCGCGTCGCAGTACGATTTCAACGACGGGGCGTTACTGCGCCTGTCGGAGACGATCAAGGACGCGCTCGATCCCGACGGCATTCTGGCGCCGGGCAAGTCCGGGATTTGGCCGCGTGTGTGGCGCGGCAAACGCGGCGAAATCTGAGCGGCGCGACATTCAGGAGTTCGACGTTGAAGCGACGCACATTCACGTATGCCAGCCTCGGTGCCGCCGCGATCGCCTATGCATGCCCTTGGCGCGAGGGTTTCGCTGCCGATCGAGCATCGCACGAGCGGGTGCTCGTGCTGACGGATTCGACGTTGCCCGCCAGCCGCGCCTACGCGGCGATGTATATGGCAGCAGGAAGGCATCGCCTGGAAACCGGTTCGGACGTCGGAGCACTATGGCACAGCCGCTTGCGCGAGTGGGCGGGGACAATCCGGGGCGTGCTGCGACCATCGGATTGTTTCGTTCTCCAAAATTTATCGGTATCCGAAGGGCGGGCATTTTTCTCGATGCCGATCGACCCGCATCGGGATGCGGTCTCCGAAGAGGCCTTTGCGAGTCGGCACGCCCTCTTGGCGAGCGCGGTTGTATTCGAGATCAGGTAGGTTGACGCACCGTCCCCATCTTGGCCAGCTCTTCGTCACGCAAGGCGCGGCGCAGAATCTTGCCGACGTTCGTCTGCGGCAACTCATCGCGGAACTCGATCAGCTTGGGCACCTTATAGCCCGTCAGATGTTGGCGGCAGTGCTGCAGGATCTCCTCGCGCGTGAGCCCCGGTGCGCGCGGCACGATGAATACCTTCACGCGTTCGCCATGCGTATCGTCGGGAATGCCGATCGCCGCGACTTCGCGTACGCCAGGATGCATTGCGATCACATCCTCGATTTCGCTCGGGTAGACATTGAAGCCCGAGACGAGAATCATGTCCTTCTTGCGATCGATAAGCTTGATGAAGCCGTTCGAATCCATGGCACCGATGTCGCCGGTCGCAAGCCAACCTTCGGCATCGAGAACGTTCGCCGTCTCATCAGGCCGCATCCAATAGCCTTTCATGACCTGCGGACCTTTCACGCAAAGCTCGCCGGCCTCGCCGATATTCGCCCAGGTGCCGTCTTCTTTACGAAAGCGCACGATCGTCGATGGCGCGGGCAACCCGACCGAGCCGTCGAACTCGCGCAGGTGCTTCAAATCGACGGGACTCAACGCGACGATCGGCGAGCATTCAGTGAGGCCGTATCCCTCGACGATCGGCTTGCCCGTGACGGCCTTAAACCGATCCGCCACGGCCCGCTGCGTCGCCATCCCGCCGGCCATCGCGAGCTTCAGGTTCGAGAAGTCGCGTTTGCAGAATTCCTCGTTGTCGAGGAAGGCTTTGTAGAGCGTGTTGATGGCAAGGATGCCCGTGAAGGTTTGATTGCGCAAAATTCGCATGACGCGCTTCATGTCGCGTGGATTGGCGATCAGGATATTGCGCCCGCCCAGGCCGAGGAAAATCAAGCCGTTCACCGTCAGCGAGAGGATGTGATAAAGCGGCAGCGGGGTTAGCACCGTTTCGATGTCGGCGGTCAACTGCGTTTCGGCCCAGGCTTTCGCTTGCAGCAGATTCGCGACGATGTTGCGGTGCGTGAGCATCGCGCCTTTGGCCACGCCCGTGGTGCCACCTGTGTACTGCAGAAACGCCAATTCGTCGTGCGTGAGAATCACCGGTGCAAGCGGCGAGCGCGCGCCCAGCGTGAGTGCTCTGCGCATTCGCACGGCTTGAGGCAGGTGGTAGCGCGGCACCCTCTTTTGCACGTGCTTCACAGCGAAATTCAGCAGCCGGCCCTTGGGATTGATCTGCCCGCCCAGCAGATCGCCGAGCGCCGTGATGACAATATGCTCGACAGCCGTGCCCGGTAGCGCTTGTTCGAGCGTCTTTGCGAAGTTTTCGAAGACGACGATCGCTTTCGCGCCACTATCCTTCAGTTGGTGTGCGAGTTCGCGAGGCGTATAGAGCGGATTCACATTGACGACGACGGCACCCGCCTTTAAAGCACCAAACAAGGAAACAGGGTACTGAAACGTATTGGGCAGCATGATCGCGACCCGGTCGCCGCGCTGAATGCCGATGCGTTGCAAATAGGCTGCGAATGCTTTCGCTTTTCGGGCGAGGGTGTCGTACGACATCTCCGAGCCGATGCTGACGAAGGCTGTCCGGCCGCGAAAGCGGGAGGTGCAGTCGTCGAAGAAATGGACAACCGATTGATACTGTGTCACGTCGATGTCGCGCGGTACGTCGGGCGGATACGAGGCGTACCAGACGCCGTCAGTGTTCGGGGCATCGGCTTGCGCGAGGGCCGTTGCGCCTAAGGCGCTCGATGCCTCCTGCGGAGCAATGCGTTGATCCATTTTGTTTTCTCCCTGGGTTGTCATCGCCGCGGCGACCGGGGCGGCGCGCTTGCGCATGCGGCGGCAATCGGTATCGAGCAGTGTCGATCAGTATCGATCAATGTGGATCGGTGTGGCTGGGGAGACCGGCCGGCATCGCGGCCCCGGCTGCGCCTTCGCCTTCACCTGGCACCGTTCCCGGCGCGGCCTCGTGGTTGCCGCCTGTGCGGCCCTCGGAGCGGTCAAGATCGGCGGGGAAATCGTCCACGCGCACGAATGCTTCGCCATCCCGTGCGTAGCGAATCAAGACGTCGCGGTCCGTGCGATCGATCCAGCCGAGCGCTTCGGCCGTCTGCGCCCATAGCGGCAACTGTGTCAGACTTTGCGGCATCGGCTGGGCACGGCCCGCGCGCACGTCCTCATGCAGCTTTGATTCGATTTCAGCAACTTGCTGACACAGTTCCAGTAAACGCTCGCCGCAGGCGATCGGATCGTCTGAATCGGTCCCGGCCGGTACGTATGAATCGGCCAATAGCCGATCGCGCGCGCCGCAGGGTGTTTGGATCAAGAGGGCGATGGTGCTGACGAGGCCGTCGGACGGCGGGCGCCGATGCAAACCCCACGGGAATGCCAGCGCGCGAATGATCGCGGCGGCGAATGGATTCGGATAGTTCGCAAACAGTCCTTCGAATGCCTGATCGGCGGCCAACAACGCATCCTTGAGCCCCCACCGGACGAACGGCAGATCTTCGGGGTGCGCGCCTTCGTCCTCGAAGCGTTTCAGTGTGGCGGACATCAGCACGAGTTGCGATAGCACATCGCCCAACCGCGCCGACAGCCGCTCGCTCCGTTTCAACGCGCCGCCCAGCAACAGCATCGATATATCGGCGACGAAAGCGAAGGCGATGCAAAGGCGGCTCACGGCGCGATAGTAGCTCGCGAGCACCGCGCTCGCACCGCTTGGCTGTTTCAGGAAGGCGCCGCATGTCGCGCCGTGGACGAAGCTGCGCAGCGCATTCGAGGCAAGAAACGCGGCGTGGCGGAAGAACGCGTGATCGAACGCGATCGACGCGCGTTCTTGATCGTCATCGCGCGCGGCTGTCATTTCCTTGAGCAGATAGGGATGGCAGCGGATGGATCCTTGTCCGAAGATGATCAACGAGCGCGTGAGGATGTTGGCACCCTCGACGGTGATCGAGATCGGCAACTGCTGATACGCGCGTGCGAGGAAGTTCGAGGGCCCCATGCAAATGCCTTTACCGCCGGCAATGTCCATCGCATCGGTGATGACGCGGCGGGCGCGCTCTGTCACATGGTATTTGGCGATCGCCGAGAGCACGGCGGGCTTCTCGCCGAGATCGACGGCCTGCGCGCAAAGCCGTCGCATGGCATCCATGACGTAGAGGTTGCCGCCCATGCGTCCGAGCGCTTCATGAATCCCTTCGAATTTGCCGATCGGTGTTTTGAACTGCCGGCGCAGCGCCGCATAGGCGCTCGTTCCGCGCACGGCGAGCTTCGCCGTGCCGACGCTGGCCGAAGGCAGCGAAATGGCGCGGCCCGCCGCGAGGCATTCCATCAGCATGCGCCAGCCGTTGCCGACTTGCGCGGGACCGCCGATGACCCAATCGATCGGGATGAACACATCGTTGCCCGAAGTCGGGCCGTTTTGGAAGACGGCGTTGAGCGGCCAATGGCGGCGGCCGATCGTCACCCCCGGAACAGAAGCAGGAATCAGGGCACAGGTGATGCCGGGCTCGTCGGCGCTACCGAGCAGATGATCGGGATCGCGTACGCGAAACGCGAGGCCGAGCACGGTGGCGATCGGGCCCAACGTGATGTAGCGCTTATCCCAGGTGACCTTGAACCCCAGCGTTTCGCGGCCCTCATGCATGCTCTTGCAGACGATGCCGACATCGGGAATGGCGGCGGCGTCGGAACCGGCGTAGGGGTTCGTCAAGGCGAAACAGGGGATTTCTTCGCCGCGCGCGAGGCGAGGCAGGTAGTGTGCCTTCTGCGCATCGGTCCCGTAGTGAAGCAGCAATTCGGCGGGGCCGAGCGAGTTCGGCACCATGACCGATACCGCGGCGGCCGAACAGCGCGACGCCAGTTTCATGACGACTTGCGAATGCGCATAGGCGCTGAAACCCTTGCCGCCGTACTGCTGGTCGATGATCATGCCGAGAAAGCCTCGGGCTTTGACATACTCCCAGGCTTGCGGCGAGAGGTCCTGCCAGCGTGCGGTCGTCTCCCAGTCGTTGGAGAGATCGGCGAGCCTCGCACACTCGTCGTCGACGAAGGCGCGTTCTTCGTCCGATAGCACCGGTGGGCCGTACGCAAGCAACGTATCCCAATCGGGCCGGCCCGTAAAAAGCTCGGCGTCCCACCAGACTGTGCCCGCTTCGATGGCGTCGCGTTCGGTTGGCGACATCTCGGGTAACGCGCGGCGAAAAAGCGCAAGGATGTTTCGGCTGATCAGCGTGCGACGCAATGGCACGAGCGCGAGGACAAACGCTGGCACGACGAGGACAATACCCAGTACGACGCTCCCGGCGATGCCTACCGCGTGAGTCAGCGTCACGATAGCCAGCCATGCGCACAAGGCGATGAGCCACCAGAACGCGGCCGCCTCGCTGAAGATCAGGATCGCGCCCGCGACGGCGAGCGCCACGACGAGCCATGCCATGAGCCGTTCCCCCCGGCGGCGCGCACGGACGCGCCGCCCTCGTTAGCGTGCCGGGCGCGAACCTTCTTGCTGCGCTGCGGGCAAGGCGGCTGCTTGCAGCGCCGAAGCGGCCACGAGCGGCGAGGTTTCGGCCTCCACAGAGTGATCGACGCTGCGCGGGTCCGGGTCTTCGCCGTCGCTGTCCACATGGGTTCCTGCGTGCAAGGGCGGGGCGTCGAGGGGCCCGCACGCCGTGATGCCGGCGGCGCTGTCGGAACCATCATCCGCATCGCCGAGTACGGCCGCGAAGGCGGAAAGCTGAGCCGAATCGGGCAGCGGGGCTTTGAGCGCGGCAACCATCAACGAAGCGAGCCGTGCGATGAGATGCAAGTCGCTGATCGTTTGGCCCTTCGAGAACTCGGCGATCAGGCTATCCGTATCGGTGCCCGCGAGCACGCCCGACAGTGCGCCGATCGCGAAGTGCAGGCGCCAGCCGAGCTCCTCGCGTGGCAAGTGCGGCAGTGCGCGCTGAAACGCATCGAAGAAGCGTTCCGACACGTCGGCATAATGCCCGTTCAGAAAATCGTGAATAAAGGCGGACGGATCCGTATAGGCTCGTCCGAGCAAGCGTAAGAACGCGGGGCCGCCTGCGCGTGTGTCGCGCGACAGACGCAGGGCCGGAATAAACATGGCGCCCAGCACATGCTCGCAGGTCAAGCGATCGCCCAATTGGCCATTGAAGCGGTCGAGCAGCTTCAAACGCTCGACGTTGAGCTTATCGAGGCGCCGCGCGAGCATCGCGTGAATGAGCGCTTCCTTACTGCCGAAGTGATAGTTGACGGCGGCGAGGTTGACATCGGCTCGCGACGTAATCTGGCGCAGCGACATCGCCTCGTAGCCGCATTCGATGAAGATATCTTCGGCCGCGTCGAGAATGCGTGCCTTCGTATCGCCGGTGCTCCGGCCCGGTGTTCGAACTGCCATGTGCGCCTCCTGTTGATCCCGAGCGCGCGCCACGGCGCTCGCTCAAGTCTCACTGCACAGCCACGCCGGTTGCCCGGCTGCGAACAAGCGATTGAAGTCTCTGATTGAAATTTGATTATTTTTAGCACGATAAAAACGCTCGAAAATCACGGCAAGCGTTGTTTATCGACGGACTCCTCTAGAGGAAGTCTTGGAGCAGTGTTGCGCTGCGCTGCAGCACAACAAGCATAGCGCGGGATTGACGGAGAAGAAAGGCGCTCGATCAGGGAGCGCCTTTCTTCGGTGGCGGCAGGTTGAACGATTAAACCGCGGACGACGAGGCGACTTGTTCCGCGGAGCGCGTCATGTCGATGCCGCGACGCTCGGGGCCGAACAGGATGAAGATCGCGATGACCACGGCGGCGATTCCAGCGACGACGGCCAGGGCCAAGGCATAGTTATTGCCCGAGCTGACGGCGAACGACGCTTGCATCGTGGCATTCACCGACGCAATCAGATTGCCCAGTTGATAGACGAGGCCGGGGAACGTCGCGCGCACTTCGTCGGGCGAGATCTCGTTCAAATGAACTGGGATGACGCCCCACGCGCCTTGCACGGAAATCTGCATGAGGAATGCGCCGACGGCGAGCAATACGGCACCGCTGGAGAAGGCCCACAACGGCAGGACGGGCAGTGCGATCAATGCGGCGATGCAGATCGCGCGACGGCGCCCGATTTTTTCCGACAAGGTACCGAAGAACAACCCGCCGACGATCGCGCCGATGTTCAACACGATCGTGATGATCGACACCGTGTGCGGATCGAAGTGATGTTGTTCACGCAGGAACGTGGGGTAAAGATCCTGGGTGCCATGCGAGAAGAAGTTGAACGCGGTCATGAGGATGATCGAGTACAGCGCGAGCGTCCAATTCTTTCCGATCGTGGTCAGCAGGCCCACGCGGTGATGCTGCTTGTTCTCCATCGCCTTCCAGGCCGGCGATTCCTGCACGTTGCCGCGGATATACAGCACGAGCAGCGCCGGCACCACGCCGACGAAGAACATGCCGCGCCAGCCGACATACTGATACAGCAAGCCGAATACGATCGATGCGATCAGATAGCCGCTCGGGTAGCCGGCTTGCAGGAGGCCTGAGACGATGCCGCGCGAACGGGCCGGAATGGTTTCCATCGTCAAGGCCGAGCCGACGCCCCATTCGCCGCCCATGGCGACGCCGAACAGCGTGCGCAGGACGAGCAGGGTGATCAGATTCGGCGAGAAACCGGAGAGCAGTTCAAGCAGCGAGTAGATGCCGACGTTGATCATCAGGGTCGGGCGGCGGCCGAATTTATCGGCGAGCCGGCCGAAAATGAGTGCGCCGACGGGACGCGCCGCGAGGGTCAGTGTGATGGCAAAGGCGACTTCGGGGATTTTTGTATGGAATTCCGTCGCGATGTCCTTGAGCACGAACACCATCAGGAAGAAATCGAATGCGTCGAGCGTCCAGCCCAGGTAGGCGGCGATCGTCACGTTCCGTTGTTCCTTGGTCCATTTCATTTGATGTCTTCTCCTTGTGTCTCCAGGTCTTGCGCGCTGGTAGCTCCACTTGCATGCTTATGGCGCCAAACGCGCAACACCCCGTGGGGTAGTCAAAGTGTAGGCGCTCTTTAAGCGGACGCAGGGTTGGAGAGCCGGGTTATAGGGGCTAATCCCTAGACGTATGACGTGCACGGTGTGCGGTGAGTAACTGAGTGTTGGGTATCTGAAAGGATGTTCATGAGTTTCGATTCAATACGGGAAGGTTCGGGATTGCCGGCGCTCGATACGCCGCGGCTCTTCATACGCGGGCGCACGCTGGCTGAGCTTGAATCGTGCCTCGTCATGGATCGGGATCCGGAGGTGACGCGGTTTATCAAGGGGCCGTGGGGCGATCCGGTCGTGCATCGGCGCTTCGTTGAATTTCGGATCAACCGGGCTTATCCGCCGGGGCTCGGGTATTGGTCGATTTGGGAGCGGTCGGCGCCCGATGTTTTTGTCGGGTGGGTCATGTTGATTCCGGATCATGGGGTGGGGCCGGATGTCGAGATCGGCTGGCGGCTGGTGAGGACGGCTTGGGGCAGGGGGCTCGCTAGTGAGGCGGCGAGGGCGCTTGTTCAGCATGCGTTTCAAACGGTGCGGCTGGCGAGGGTGATTGCGGATATCGACGCGCGGAATACGGCTTCGCGCCGCGTTGCCGAGAAGATTGGGATGAGATTGGTGGGGATGGTTGATGACGAGGGGGGCGCGTCGTGCGCTCGGTATCGGGTGGAGCGGGGTGATCGGTAGGTGTGCGACGGGGGGCATCTCAGTCGTTGCATCCAAGTCGAGTGTCGGCGTCCAGTCAAAGGGCTTGATTGGGGCATTTTTACATCGACGCTACTCATAAAACAAGATATTCAATATTTGAAAACTTGGCGGCCGAGGTGAAACCTTGGGGGTTTCTCCTGCGTTCGACATGCTTTAGCATTTCGACATGTCGTGAAAAATCGCGAAAAAGTGATGGCTATGTTAATAAATGTGAGTGATAACAAAGATGTGGGCGTATTCAATCAAGTTAAAATTAATGCTGAGATAAATGAGATATATATGGGCGGTGATGTAACGAAGAAGTACACGCCGTTGCACGGTGTCAGTATTTTTGATAATAAAATCCAAGATGTTACCCGTTTGATTCGGAATCGAATCGATCTGATTAAAAATAAAGGAATGTGGGCGGCAGGCGGACTAAAGATGTTGTGCACGAACTGGCAGCAGCTACAGAATGAGGCAAACGGCAGACGGGAAACGCCACCTTTCGTTGTGATATCGGCGAATCGTTCTGAGAATATGAAAAAATGGCTGTGGAACGCCAAGATACTTGAAGATCTACCGAAAGGATATATCGATCCGACGACCTTCAATATGGGCCCCTCACCGTGGTATGCACCGCAGCGATCGGGACACCGATTGGTCTATGTCGTCGTGCACTGGACGGAATTTATTAAATATCGAGCGGCACTGCGTGAGTTCGATGACGTCCGCGTGGTTGGTTATGGAGGCCACTCTGGAGACAAGCGAAAGGCATCGGAGCTCGTCGGTTTCGGTGCCAGCCGTTACGCGGCGATGAAACTGGTAACCACGCTCGGCTACGATTGGGTGTGGATGGTCGATGATAATGTCGTTCATGTTAATGCGTTTCCTCGCACTCTGGCAGAAGTTGAAAATAAAATAATGAGCTCGAACTGCTTGGGAATGGGGCCTAATGGAGATACTAAATTTACCGAGGTCGCAAATATACATTCAGTAGAATTTAATGAGCCTACTAATGAATGGACAATCGAAAGTCTGGATAATAAAGACAAATTGATGCAGCAAGTGATGTTTTGGCATGTTTCACGATTGGTTGAAAAGGAGCTGTTTTACAGCCCCATTTTCGTGACATCCAACGAGGATTCGAGTTTTTGCTACTACTTGCGGCGGGTCGATGCGGATTACGGCGGTGTTGCGACTGAGTATGCGGTCAAAAAGTGTGTTCCGCAGTTCGTGGATGAGCCGTGGACGAAAAAGGCACCATCGCGCGATGAAAGGCTGGACTACGTTTTGAAGGAGATTTTGCTGGCCGGCGAGAAAGAGATGGTCCTGGTCGTTACAAAAAACGAGATGCTAGACCAATTTCTTGCGGGTGCGAATTGGAGGATAACTGACGCTCAACTGCGACCGGCACATGAAACGCATGCCAGGGCGATCGAGCAGGTAATGATGCAGGGGATAACCCATGGTTGCGATCCTGCCGGGTGTTTCTCAATGAAAACAGCGCCTCCACAAGTAGAAGACGTGCCGGCGCCCTAGAACGTAGCGCTTAGCGTTGCGCCCCTCGGCATCCGTTCCCGGCGTGTCGACACGTCGTCCATTGGGGCGGCTGATCGAAATGTGTCATCTGTCGTTCCTTATCAGGGCAAAATTCATCGCTGCAAGATCGTGCGAGGGGGCAATGGATATACTGAAGTTGCTTGATATTATTAAGAATCAAGCTCAAAGCAGCACGATCATATTCAACAATGATTTTTTAACGGATGCGCAGATCACCGACTTGCGCAACGGCTTTGCGTTGGGCAAGAACGAGTACCTGGAGGTTCATGGTGTCACGCCCGACGAGGTAACGCGCTCTGGCAATGAAGTGAATGTCATAGCGGGAAAAGTCGATGTGCTTTCCCGCACGGGCCTCTCAGTGGGTCAGGTGAGCTTGACAATAGACGAGAATCAAAATGTCCAATTCATCGTTTCAGTGATTTTGGACTTGGCCGGATCGGTGTGGCAGTTCGGCGATAGTTTCCCCAAGCTAACCATTTATCCGTTCGACGAGATCGTCGCGAATGCAAGCCGCGCGATCTACGATTCTCGCGATGGCGACTCCTTGGCGCCGTGGACCGACAAGCCGGATCGCAAGATCCAGCTATCGAAAGGGTTGAACCTCGCCAGTTGGCTGACACTGGATATCTTCAACGGCGCCGCGACTCTGCTGCAAGAGGTGTTGAGCGCGACGCAAGCGTATTGCTTCTCCGGGCCGGTCGTGATCGATCCGAGTCTTTCGTATCCGATGATGTTGCTCTCGTCCCCGCTGCCGGGGGCTGCCTTTACGGTGCCACCGAGTCTCGCCATCGACGATCTTGCCGTCATCATCGAGATCTCGGATGCCGATCAAACGTTTGGAATGCAGGAATTGAGCTTACGGCTGGCCGGCGACGTCGACGTCTTGTCGCTGCAGTTCGGAGCAGAGATCCAATCGTACAGTGACGTGCTGAGCTTCTACGCCGAGCCGATGGCGGGCAAAACGGTCGGAATGACACAGATCATGCAACTGCCCGGCGGTGACAATTTTTCGCAGTACATCCCGGACCTGTTGAAGACGGCATTCAATTCGGCGACCCTCCAATCCTTCCGGATCAATGAGGCGCCCGACAAGTCCATAGCGCTGACGAGTTTGTTGATCGGCAGCAATGCAGGGTATCGGTGGGAGGTTGTCCCGCAAGTATTCGTGCTGGATAGCGTTGCGCTGCAATTGGACGTTTGGAACTTGAGTTCGATTGCCGTTGCCGTTTCGTTCAAAGCTTCCGCAAAAGTATTGCCGAACCTGTTCGACGGCAACTTCGACGTCTACGTCTCCGTGACGAACCAATCGGTCGGCGGCTGGCAAGTCGAAACAGCCAGCGGGAGATACGAGGGGTTGATCAAGCTCGGCGATTTCGTCGATAAAGTGGTGGGCGTTGGTGTCTCCTTGCCGCCCGAACTCGCCGCCCTGACGTTTTACGATTTCCGGGTTGTTGCGCAGAACAAGGGCTCAGACTATTCGCTGATGGTTTGCGGGACCAGCGAACTGGGCCTGCCCATCATGGATACCGAACTGGTCGCGGTGCTTTATGCCGTCGCCACTTATGAGGCGGGCCAGTATTCGGTCGGCCTGGAGGGGTGCTTCGCGATCGGCGGCCAGACTTTCGGCGTAACGCTCAACTTCGGAAAGAGCGGCACCCGGGCAGTCATGTCCGAAATCGTGCTGTCGGCGAGTTGGGAAGCCGATGGCCCCGACGATTATCTGAATTTCAGCGATCTCGCGGAGGCGTTCGGCTTTGCCGACGACCTTCCGAAAATTCCGTCCGGCCTCGATTTGGCGCTGACATCCGCCACGTTTACCTACGACTACACCGCAAAGGAACTGTTCATCGGTTTTACGTCGGCCAACTACGGCAAGGCCGATCTGATCGCGCTCAAGAACAGCGGGGGGGAATGGCGCTTCTTCTTTGGATTGGGCATCGATAGCATCGTCCCGATCAGCAACTTACCCTTGATCGGCGATTTACTGCCCAGTGCCGATACGGTGCAAATCGGGAATCTCCAAGTGTCGATCGCGGTGGGGGATTTCGATGACGGTTTGGCCACTCGGGCCAATAGTCTGGTCGCCAGCGGTTACCCGAAAATTCCCGATACCGATGGAGCGGGCATGAAAGCCGGGCTCGACATCGGGTTGAGCATCTCCATCGGTGGGCAGGACGTCCCGTTGGCGTTGCCGCTAGGCCCGCAGGATGGCGGAGGGTGGCGCGTGCGGAGCCTGGCGCCGATCGGATCGACGACGAATGGTTGGATGCGGCTCGCGAACCCGTCCGTCAATGTCGCCGCGTCGTCTGATGGCACCTTTTGGATCGATCTTCAAATGACGTTCGGTCCCGTGTTCATCCAGAAGATCGGCGTGCGATACGACGGGGCAGCGCAAAAGCTGCAAGTGCTCGTCAATATGAGCCTGACGACAATGGGCCTGACGGTCGGCTTGTTGGGTTTCGGCATCGAGTCTCCGCTGTCGAGCTTCAAACCGAGTTTTTCGATTCGCGGGATGGACGTCACCTACTCGGGCGAAGGGGTGACCGTGAGTGGGGGGCTGTTGGGCACGTTCGACCCGTCGGTCAATTTCGTCGGTGAGCTGCTCGTGGATGCCGAAGGATTCGGCGTTTCAGGGCTGGCTGGATATGCATCGACCGACGGCACGCCGTCGCTGTTCGCTTACGTCGTCGTCGATGCGCCGCTAGGGGCATTGCCTTGCTTCTTCGTGACCGGCTTAGGCGGCGGTCTCGGCTTCAATCGGACGCTGCTCGTGCCCGATATCAACGGTATCGAAACCTTCCCACTCGTGCTGTGGGCGAAAGACCCGACGGCCGCACCGCCTTACGACCCCGGCGCCAACATCGGGCTGCAAGTCAACGACGCGCTGGAAGGATTGATCAGCAACGGAGTGATCGCGTCGCAGCCCGGCGAATTCTGGTTGACGGCCGGCGTGAAGTTTACGTCGTTCGACATCGTCAATTCGCTCGCGCTGGCGATCCTCAAGTTCGGCCGCGAAATCGAAGTAGACATCCTCGGCGTGACGACGATCGCACTCCCCTCGGACTTCCCCGTCATCTATGCCGAGTTCGATCTCCTGGCTTCGTTCAGGCCGTCGGAAGGCGTCGTCGGCATCGCCGGAAAGCTTACGCCCCGATCGTATGTGCTCGAGCCCCAGTGCCACTTGACGGGCGGCTTTGCCTATTACCTCTGGTTCGATGGAGCCCATGCAGGCGATTTCGTGATGACAATGGGCGGATACAACCCGCACTTCGTTGTACCGGATCACTACCCCAACGTATCGGCACTCGGCATCAATTGGAACGTCTCGGGCGCCCTCGTGGTAAAGGGCTATGAATATTTCGCCGTGACGTCGGCGGCGGTGATGGTGGGCGGTGGCCTCGTTGCCAGTTGGCATAGTGGGGGTGTCAAGGCTTGGTTCAATTTGTGGGCCGACTTCTTGATGGTGTACCGCCCATTCCACTATTACATCGATGCGCGCATCGATCTCGGGGCGTCCTTCACGATCAAGCTGCTGTTCGTGCACATCACGGTCAGCGTCCACGTCGGGGCCTCGCTTGCGATCTGGGGCCCCGAGTTTACGGGCACGGCGACGATCGATCTCGGCCCGATCACGATCACAATCGCTTTCGGCTCGTCCGGCAAACAAAACGATACGACCGTGCCTTGGCCCACGTTCGTGAATCAAATGCTGCCGGGCATCGGGCAGCGTAAGTCCCAGTCGTTGCTACCGGGTATCGATGGCACGCGCGTATCGCATCCGGATACGCGAGATGCCGCGAACGACGGCAGCGGCATTCGCGTCAGTGTCACCGCCGGGCTCGTGAAGACGTTAAGCACGGACGCAAGCAAGCTCGATTTCATCGTCAATCCCGAAACGATCGAACTGACGATCGTTACGACGATTCCTCTAAAGAAGGAAGCGGAGCAGGTTCACTTCGTCGGCCTCGTCGAGTTGGCGGACCAAAGCTTGCAGCCGGTGTCTACGCCGAACGATGCTTTCGGCGTAGGCCCGGTCGGATTGAGCGACGATGCATTTACGCCTTCGTTGACGATCTCGATCAAACGTACACCGAGCGCCACACGCTCGCGCAGTGCGCCGGAGGAAAGCGATGACTTGATTCCGATGAAAGCCGTGCGAATCTTGTCTACGGCACCCAACTCTCTATGGCACAAGGTCGACTTTGATGGTCATGGGCGGCCTCGGATCGCCGATCCGCTGGGCGACACGACGATCGGCGACGTCCTGGTGGGGTACCGCATCTTCGCCACCGCCTTGGTGCCGGATCACACGCAGTTGATCGATCTGGCGAATCTGCAATACACGGTCGACGTCAACATCCAACACTTCACATGGTTGACGCCGTATGTGCCGGCAAAGCATGACTTCGGCAGCGAGACGCTCGAAGGCTCGATCATGAGCTCGCGCGCACAAGCCAATCGTGCCCAACTGCTTCCCGTGCTCGATCAATACGTCTCCGGCCTGATGAAGTCGGTCGATGTGGCCGGGATGACCGACAAGACCCACGCAGGATTGCTGTCCGACCCGTTGCTCAGGCTGCTCGGAGAGGAGGTTGCGTGAAATCCCCGAACGATTGCGCGATAGCGGTTTCTTTTCGCATTGCCGGCGATTGCCGGGAGAGTGAGACGTGACAGCCACCAAACTTATCCCCAGCAGGGTCGCGGCAACGTTGTCGGACGCGGCCGCGGCAAAATTCGTCAGGTTCATTCAATTCGACGACCCTCCGTTGAAGGATGACGAGTACACGCTGACGGTGACTCAAACCACCAATACCGTAGCGCCGAACACGTTCGAAACTTCGCGCAACTTCGCGATTCGCGGGGAGCGCTTCACATTCAAATCCGGCGAACTCGCATCGGTCTATCCGCCGCATTTGGCGAACGGGGAATTCGACGGGGTGTTGGCGAACGTCGTTTTTACGCGCGGCACGCTGCCTTGGGAACGCTATCTCACCACGGATCGGCCCGAGGTGCCCTGGTTGGCCGTATTCCTGTTCAATGCGGATCAAAAGCCGACGCTGGAACAGCGCACAGCGCGGGATCTTGTGCCGGACGGGCAGCGTATTACGGTCCAGGGCAACGATGGACTAACGGACATCGGAACGCTTCCCTCGAATACGCTGTCCTATCCGACCATCAATCCGCTTGCCTACGGGGAACGGCCGGACGAGGCGTGTATCACGATCGACATCGATCTGGCCACGTTCAATCTGATCGCGCCGAGCATAAACGACATGGGCTATCTCGCCCATATTCGCGAGCTCGACACCACCGATGCGGTCCAAAACGGCGACGAGAGCACGCGATTTTCAATCGTGCTCGCCAATCGCATCGCGGCGGCCGATGGCCAGCCTTCGTACGCCTGCCTCGTGTCGCTCGAGGATATGGGCATCTATCTGCCGGACGACGAAGGCACGCCTGCGAATTTTCCGAATGGCATCGAGAAGGTTCGATTGCTGTGTTATCGGTCGTGGCAATTCACGGCGAATACGCTGGGAGAAGACCTGCGGCAACTGCTGGAAGGGCTGAACGGCCCAGCGATCAACGGCCAGCAGTTCACCACGTTGCAATTGCCCGTTCCTGCCACGCTGACTCCGCCCACCCCGGATCAGGTGCAAGCCGCGCTGTCCGCACTGGGCAATGGCAAGCTCGATTCCAATGCGGCCAAGGTGTTGGGCGCCAATGCAGTGGGGATGGGCTACGTCCCCATGAACGCCGAATTGCGGCACGGCGATACCACGGTCTCTTGGTATCGGGGCCCGCTGAGTCCGTATTTGAAGACGCAATCGTCGTTTTCCCACGCGTTGTCGCCGGACGCATGCAATCGCTACGATCCCTACGCGGGAATGTTCGATGCCTCCTACAGTGCCGCGTGGCAGCTCGGGCGCCTGATGGCGTTACAAAACAAGACGTTTTCGACCGCACTGTTCAACTGGAAGCGCTCGGTCAACGTCGCCAACGGATATCAAGCAGAAATCCAATCGTTGCAGCAAGCGTTGGGCTTCGACGAACGAACGGGGCAGGGCAACGCGTTCGTCGAGTTGAACCGTAGGCGGCAGGCGCGCCGTCGCATCCCAGCTCAGCCGCGGAGTATCGACGAATGGCTGGCGAAGCTGCGGCTTTTGCACGGTGTTCCGTTCCAGTATCTGGTGCCGCACGAGGACATGTTGCCGCTCGAATCGATGCGGTTCTTTCATCTCGACCCGGAGTGGATCGATTACTTGATCGATGGCGTGGTGAGCATCGGCCTGGACGATCGTCGTCAAACCGAGATCAATGCTTCGCTGTTCCAGGTGCTCAAGGACGCCTCCGATCCGCGCAAGTTTAATTTTCGGCGTCGACGTAAAGGACAGCGGTATGTGGCCAATGATGCTGGCAATTATTCCGGCCTCTTGCTCAGATCGAAGATCGTATCCGGCTGGCCGAATCTTCCGATGAACGGCTATGCCGCCGTCGGCGACGAAACGTCGGAAGTCCATAAGATCCGCATGGACCGGCTTTCGCCGGACTGCATGATTTGCATCTTCGACGGTGTCGTACAGCAAGTCGTTTTTCATGAACCTCCCGAGCAACTGCGCTGCGGCGTGCAAATCGGCGTATCGGGGGGGCCGCCATACGCCGCATCGCTGCGCGAAATCAGCGGGGAACAGCCTGGGATCCAATACCTGAATGATCCGAAAGGCGGTCTACCGCTCGCCGAGGTTCAGATGCGAGACGGCAGAACGATTCGCGTTTCCGATGCAGCAACTTCGATTTGGAACAAGTTGAAGAACGACTTCCAACAAACGATTCCGAAGTTCACCTCGGCGGAATTTGCCCTGGAAATGGCGATGGGTGCCTTGAAAGTGGATTTCAACAAAAAGTAATGAGTTCAGATACGGTGAACGAATGATCATTCCGTCCAATCCACTCGTTGTTCCCATGAACGTGCAGGCGCTCGCGGTCAACGAGCGAGACGCGCGCGATGCATCGCCGTTCCTATCGGGGGCAAGCGCGATGTTTGACCGGCAGGCGGGCGTTGATAACGACGCGTTCCTAGGCGCCAACGTCAATCGTAGTTTGATGGCGGGGGCGGCCCAGCCGTTGGAGCCGGGCGTCCATCTGCATTGGGCGTTGCCCAAAGCGCTCTGCAATGGATTGGCGCGCGATAGCGAGCTTCAATTTCCTGCCGCGCCGAATCGCTGGCTCGTGAATCGTATTGTCGTCAGCGGCCGCAGCGCAACCCGGACATCGTGGGTCGTGCTCAGCGATCTTCTGAACGACGACATGCCGACTGGGCAGATGTCGATCACCTTGCCGACGGTGCCAAGCGAATCCGGACAGAATTTTCAATATTGCGGCGAACACCAGCCATTCGATGGGCAATGGCAAGAGCCCGTCATCCCGAGCGGGCAGACATTTGCGGCGATGACGGGTTCGAATTTGACCGCGGTGGCGAACGGTCATCCAACCTTCGCTACGTTCTATCCGAACTGCCGCGGTGTATTCGGATTCACCGACACGCTCGCCGATCTCGAAGTGCCGAGAGGGCAATCGATCGACTTGATGTACACGGTGACTGGGTGGTATAGCGACATGGCATTGGACCCGCTCGGCGGCGGCAAGCTGGCGCTCGCGGATATCCAGGAAACGCTCGGTTGGACGTTTGACTTGCCCGATAGCAGGCCGGGAGGAAAGGAACCCGACTGTTCGCTATTTCACGGCAACGTCCAAGGTGTGTCTTGGCACCCCGATCGAACGTACTTGCCTGACTACACCGCGGCCACGCCGGTCGCGCAAATGGATCTGAGCCTGGGCTGCAATCCGCCGGAGGCAATGTCCAGCTACCTGTTGGGGAAGATCGAGTCGCCCCCTGAGTACTGCGAGCTACTGCTGGACGCCTACTTCGAGGGCCTGCTAACTAAGCTGAATGAGCCGCAGTCGAATCAATTGAATCGGCTGCGGGAAGAACTGCATGAATTGGGATTCAGGTCGGATAAGGCCGAGTACCTCTATTCGATCACGGAGCAAGTCGGTACCGATTCGATTCAAGTCGAAGCCGAGGATCTGCCGCCGGCGATAGGCGATGCGTTGAACGCGCTCAACATGAGCGAGCGGCGCCTCGCCTTGCTGATCGAGAGCATGGCGAAGTACCAGTGGCAATTGTTCTCGGACTGGTATCGGATCTTCATGGTGGATGACGTAACGCTGCAGCAAGGCAGCTACGACGTGGCCAATAACAAGCTGAAAGAACTGCCGCGATTGCATAGAACGATCGAGCTCGCGGCTCGCGCCGTCCAGATCGAGCGCGGCGCGCTCATTGAGCAATTGCTCGACAACCAGCAACTGCAGCAACTCCCCGCTCCGCGGTTTTGGCAGCCCACGGATCTGTCCTGTTTGCTCAGTGGCGACGCCGACGCGTTGCCGTCGATCAACCGATACGACAACGGCGAGCAACCGGCGGCGCCCGGGGGCTATCTGCGGTGTAGGCTCAATGACCAGCTGGTGACGCGCGCGACGGTGAACGGCTTGCCGGTGGGCGCGGCAAATTTCGCGAATTGTGCGTTGCCGGAGTCGAACAACCTGCCCGTGTCGGATACGTTCAATTCGCTGCTGATCGAATCGTTGATCCTCAACGTCGATTTGCTGAGTAGCCTGGGCGGCGGGAAGGTGTCGTTCCAGGACTTGTTGCAAGGGCTGCTCGGTCGTTCCAAAAGCATTGCCGTGAAAGGCCGGGCCCCTGCATTTTGCTCTTTGAACGACTGGACGAGTAACCCTTGGGTGCCGCTGCTTGCATATTGGGAGGTGGAGTTTGCCCCGGTGTTTCCGCTAACGGACGCGGTGCACGACAACTATTCGGCGAATTTCTTCAACAGCCAGTTTACGATCGGGCAGAACGAAGGCGCGGCGATCGGGTATGTGCCGCCCGGTGATCCGGCAAACAGCGCGTTCTGCCAAAGCTACACGGGAGTGGCTTACCTTTCGACGAGCGCAATCGATAATTTCACCAAGGATCTCGCCGAGAGCAACGACCCCTTTCTTCAGGAATGCCTAAGGCTCATCCGACAAAAAAACATGGTGGTGCAAGCGCTGAGCGGATTCAACGAAGCGCTTGTGATGCACGATCAGCAATTGCAGCTCGATATCGCGGTGCCGAGCGGCGCCGCATACGAATTTTTTACGCAAGCGGTGGCTGCGGCGGTGGGCGTGCACTCGCACACAGGACCGAACTTCAACAGCTTTTTCAATCCGGTACGTGCGGGCTACCTCAAGGTAGGGGTGACGCTGATCGACGTATTCGGTCAAAAGCGCCGCGTCGAGCCCATCACGATGAGTATTGCGGAATCCCTTACGGCAACGTACCACGAACGCGCTGTTCCAAACATCGCCTTCCTTCCGCCGCGCATGTCGGAGGAAGCGCGACTGCTGTTCCGGTTCATCGCGGCGGACAGCTCGGGCGTTCAAGAAATGAACGCGCACCCGGCTACGTCGCCGATTTGCGGCTGGCTCATGCCGAACCTGCTCGCGCGCAGCTTGTTCGTTTACAACGCGCACGGCGGGAGTGTCGGTTCACTGTTTCTCAACGATGCCGGTACGGAACTCATGTGGCAGTCGGCACCGGGCAACGACGAGACGATCGACCTCGACGCCGAGGCGACCATGCAAGACCAGCAACCGCAACTGCGCGATTTGATCATGGCCTTGCGTAATGGATCGCCGCAATTCTTCAAGGATTTCATCCAGTCGATCGACAACGTCAGCGCGTATGTGCAGCCGCAGTCCGTGATGAGCGACAGCCCCGTCCCTTTGATCATCGGGAGGCCGTTGGCGATCGTTCAAGCGGCCCTCGCGCTCGAGTTGATGGGCACCGCGCACTGTAACCAATCGATGGGTGTCCTGGATCTGCCGCCCTCGAACACGCTGTGCGAAACCGATAATGGGTTGACGCAAATCGACTTTCCGGTCGTACTCGGCAACTTCGAGGACCTCGAGGATGGACTGTTCGGCTTCTTCAAGTTTGAAGGAGGCGATTACCGCTACGGCAATTTCTACACAATGGGGGCCGATTCGGCGTGGGAGAGCGGCGTTCAATTGCCCAGCCAATCGACGATCACAGTCAAGCCGCGGCCGGAGTTCGGTGCGGTCACGTTGGAGGACGCCGCGTTCCAAAAGGTGTTGATGCTCCTGGACCCGCATGCGACCGTCGCCGCGACCACGGGCATCTTGCCCACCAAACGCGTCGTCATCCCGCCGAACATGTTTTCGGACTCGATCAGAAAAATGGAGGTGACGTTCGAGACGGCCCCGATCCTGGGTGGCTCCAGCGCATTGACGATCCCGTTGATTGCAGAGGCCGGCTACGGCTGGAGCTGGGTGCAAGAGCGCAAAGCGCAGCCGCGGTCGTATTGGGACACGAAGAGCGAAATCAGCGCTCATCCGCCCGAAGCGCTATGGACTTACTCGCCGCAGACGCTGCTGGAGGGCTGGTTGCGGCTGGCACCCGACCTCTTGCGGTTCTCCCTCGTCAATACGGACAAGAAGGCGCTCGTCATGCAAGGCGTCAACAACGGCATGTCGATTACGTTCGTCAACGAATTGCGGCAGGCGATTACGCTCGTTCCCGGTCGAGCCGTCGAGGTCGGTACACAGGCGGTGGGATCGATCTTTTACCTGCACTTCGGCCAAGCCGTACGGGACGCGGATGTACCGAGGATTCAACTTAGGGGCGACGGTTGGTCATTCACGCCGTACCAAAGCGAGCGATACGGCGGCTATATCGCGGCGGTGAGGACGGAACCTTTGACGTTGGGCGGCGGCGTCGAGTCGGTGCCTATCTCTGTCGATAACTTGACGATCACGACAGACAAGCAGTTGTTTCGTGCTTACTTTGACTGCTACGGCATTCCTGGCGTGGATTTCGTTTCTTATGTCGACAAACTGGCGGTTGCTGCGCCGTCGCAAACTTGATCGTGCAATTCGTTTGGAATCGCAACGCGTCGGCGCGGCTGCACCGCTCCGGCTGAGGCAAACCGAATGTTCATTCAATCGAGGGGTGCAAAAATGAAGTCATCAGCCTTCCTTCCCGAGCCGCAGATTACCTTTGAGATTTCGAACGCGAGCGCGATCGCAAAGAAGGACGAGAACGTCGACGTGATTTACATGCCGACCCAGGACGCGAGCCTTAACGTGCTGTCGCTTACGATTTCGAACAATACGGAAGAAGCGATCGGGCTGAGCCCTGGAACGCCCGTTGCGGAGACAGAGGCGGATAGCGCTTCAGGTTCGCTGTTCTATCTGAAAGTAAGCCAACTCAACTTGGCCCAATCGGAGCTGTCGCAGATTGCGGTTTCTCTCGATGGATGGACGTGGAAAGTATTTGCCGATACAGCGATGATCTGCCTGGCGCCGACACGCGAGACGAGTATCAGTCCTGGCGGTAACATCGTATTCACGCTGAGCAATCTGACGCCGAGCGAGCTACCGCCGGAGATGGGCAGCGCGAAGGTGTATATGGACTTCTTTCGAGCGGGCTCGGTGTCGACGGGTACCTTACCGTACTCGTATGCGAGCCAAGTCGCGCTCGAGCGCCCGCCGAAATCGCATGCGGATTTGACAACGGTGATCGCGGCCGGATTGCCCCAAGGCAATACGGTCGTGCAGACGATTCCCGATTACCCCAAGGTCAAAAATACGCTGACGTTGACGTTGTCGCCGATCGAGTCCGACCCGGAGGTATACGCGGATGCGGACACCTACTTTGCAATCAACTTCGTTTACCCGAGCCACGCAGGCGATTCCTACGGCTATGGCGCCCTGACGACAGTTGCGCGTGCGGTGCACTTCGTTGTGACGGCGCCGACAGGCTGGACGGTCATGACGCCGTCCCCCGATTCGCAGGATCCCGCTTGGATCCTGACGCCACCATCAGGATCCTTGTTCACGAGTACTACCACAATCGACATCACGATCAGCAACATCGTGACGCCATACGGCGGCGGCTCGACGTTGATGCTCGTGACTTATAGCGGAGTAAAAGGGCCGAACGGGACCCTATACGACGATGGTGCGTTCAAGCCGCTCCTGCTTTGGAAAGAACGTCACGTCTACGTGCATCGGCTTAACGCTACGCCGAATCCGGCCACGCTCGAAAAGGTGGACGGGGAGCGGGTTGCGTCGGTGGATGTGAAGTGGAATGCCATGGGCGATCAGTTGAAGCTAACGTGGGATGGCGGCGGCCTCGATGTAACGGGTCGAAGCGACTACAGCACGAAAATCGAGCGCACCCGTCAGTTTACTTTGGAAGCGATTGGCGCCTCGAGGGGGAACTACGCCTCGGACAATGTTTGGGTTGAAATCTTCCCCGCGATCAATTCGATGATCGCCAACCCACAGTTCATCCATTACCAAGACTTTCCGCATGAAGTCGTGCTCGACTGGACCGTCGACACAAATGACGGCGTCTGGCTCACTTCCAGCGCGAAATCGTTTGGGCAGCAAGGCCCCTATCAAGGCGACGGCCTCGTATTCGAGCAGGCAGACCAGCCGCAGATGTACACCATTACGCCAGCGAAGAACAAAGTGCCGTTGCGGCTCGCGCGCCACGAGGTGATCTCGGCGTTCGATCTTCAGTCACAAACCGTGCCTTTGAGTGGGGCGCCCTGTTCTGTTGCCTTGTCGCCCACGGCGAATCTGTGCGCGGTGGCGATCGAAAACGACGATGACGTGCACATCCTGGAAACCATCTCCAACACCGCATATACGACCGTGTCGGTCAGCGATCAGCCAGCCGCCGTGGCATTCTCGAACGACGGACAGTTTCTGTTCGTGGCTGTCGGGGGGGACAGCCCCATGTTGTCGGTCTTCGCTGTCGCCATTGATTCCCGCACCAACGCGTACACATTCACTAAGAGTGGCGATGTTACCTTGTCAGGGAAGCCCACCGCAGTGCGAGTCTCTCAAGACGGCACAGCATTCGTCGCGGTGAACGGCAAGCAGACGGGCGCACTCGATATCGCGAAACCGAACAACGACATCTACTCGACACGTACAACCGTCACATTCGACGCGGGGCCAGTTACCGCTTTGGCCGTTTTACCTTCAGGCGCGCAAGCGTTCGTCTTATGTCCTGCCAAGCAGGGGTTTAGCGCATGCGTTTATCTCGTCGGCCATGATAAGCAGAGCAGTGGCTACCAAAACGTGCAAACGATCCTTTTCGGGAAAGGCGATTTGCCTGCCGATATCGCAATCGCCGGTCACGATTTCTCTACGCTTCTCGTCGCGTGCCAAGGGAGCGGATTCCTATACTCGGCTCCACTGAACATCGAGACGTTCGCCGACGGAAACGCGCAATATATTGCGTTGGACCACGTGCCGAGCAGTTTGGCCGTGAGCAACAATGGGGCGTACGCGTATATCGGCATGCATGCTGATAAAAAAATCGGTCTGCTCAACGCTTTTGTGGGTTATGACTTCTGCAAGGTGGTCGAGGAAGGGCGAGACAACGGGGCGAAGCCAAACGCGATCAGCGTTGCGAGCGACGGCTGCGCAATCGTCGTAGGTAACGACGACGCCACTTTGACCGTCTGGAAAGCCAAAACGTTCAAGGAGGCTGGGACTGCCCCCTCCGCGGACGGCGCAACCAACATCGTCGCTGGCAATGATTACGTCGTGTCTTTCCAAAATGCTCGAGGCGGAAATACGTCTTCGCCTGGCCTATGGCTCTATGATCGCAAGAGCGGGACGCACGGGAGCGCGAACGACACGATGTCGTTCACGACATTTCATTTTTGGCCAGACTACAGTAAAAACAAGGCGATCGCGACCGTTTATGGCGACAACTTATTGTATGTATTAGACGACAAGTTCGGGATTGTGAAGCAAACGCCATTTACCGACTCCAGCACCGCCCAGGCCGTCTCGGCAACGATTTCTCCGTTCTCGAACATGGTGTTCGTCGTATTTTGCGATGGAGATAACTATTCCTTGGCTGTGGTTACTTGCGATATCGATAGTAACGATTTGTCCTATGGCAAGCCAGTCCCGCTCTTTCAGGATGCAAATAGCCCTGGATGCCGTGTGGTTTCGATTTCGGATGGGACGAAGGTGTTCGTCACGAATGCTAATTCGAGAGAAATGAAAGTTGTCTCGGGAGGCGCAGCTGGCTACTCCATGTCGAGTACCCATTCTTGTCCGTTTACTCCTCTTTCCATGAATATAAGTCCGGATGATCGTGAAATTTATGTCTGGATGAACGATGCGCCTGGCAACGGACAACCGAACCGGTTCGCAATCGGACGGTTCGATGTGGAAGCCGACACCATGTCGACCGTTGCATTTCCTGGTCAGAAAAATATGCAGATCACGAGCACTGATATATCATCGGACGGGGCTCGAATTTTCGGGGTTGATGGGAATATGCGCCTCATTCATGTTTTCTCGACTTCTTCGATGCAGGAAATCGAATCGATTGCGATACGGAACCCGGATGCCATTTATCCGTTTGCCATATCTGTGACTCCAGATAGTTCGGCTGTGTATGTCGCAAACGTAATAGGGTCGTGTATATCGATATTCGATCAGCTTCTGCCAAAACCTTCCCATCGGGAGAGCAAAATTTCACAAAGGGATGGGCAAAGTTATAAGGGCATTTTCTTGCGCAGCTGTGTCGGTGATACGGCTGAAAAATATAATGGGGCGGGATCGTCGCATTCTCCGGATATTATTGCAGTTGGACCTACTGATACGCTGGATGCGACCTTGCTTGGTAAGTTGGAGAACTACGATACGTATTACGACACTACGGAGATAGGTTTAAACAAATATAACACAGTATATATTCGCGGTGTAAATAGCGCCGATAGCACGCAGCAGCAGAAAACGCAATACTCGAGAATTTACGTCTACGCCTGTCCTGCATCGGTGGTTTGCGTGCCGAAGAAGTGGAAGGCGAAGCAATTGACGTATGGAGCTGATGTGAAGCAAAATTGGGTGGACGTGTATTCCAGTGAGACTGGTGAGATCATATATACTGATCCGCCTCTTAATTGGGTGCCGGATTCTAATCTTGCGTCTCACTACTGTTTGGTGGCATGGGTCAGTAACTCCGACCTCGGTGTTGATCCTCCTGTCTATGATCCCCCTAACTTAGATTTATTTCCCGATCCGTTCGATTCATTTGATGATCTTATTAAGTTTGTTGCGAATCAGAGAAACATGGCATGGTGTAATACGAGCGATATTCAGATGAGCGCAGGGGTATATACGGACGTTGTCGCCGCACAGGGCGTGAAGGCTGGCGGGGAATCGTATTTCGGCCTCAAGTGGACTAATGTTCCCGCCGGGTCCACGCTGAAATGGAAGTTGCAGGAGCAGAAGCAGAACGGGTGGTTCCACTCATCTAATCCAACTACCGTTGGTGAAGATAACACGGATGGGTCGGAAACGGAGCTGGTGTCTTGGCCTAGCGATTTGGGAGATGTCGCACTCCAATACTGGTGTAAATGTCCGGATGGGGAGGTTCTGACAAGTGCATCGAAGTTTGTTCAAGTGAATATCGCCTTGGCGAGCGATTATCGTAATATGTTAATGCATCTTGGTCTGAGAGGGGGGCGATGCCTAGTAAAATTCAAAACTCAAGATGGATTTGAGATGACTGGTGTGCAGGTAGGTGCAGTGTTTTTTGTTAATAATCGAAAACAATGACTGCACGTTAGCAGTGCGGTTCCTTCGGCTCGCAACCACAGCGAACGCGATGTGGTTGCGAGGGGGTGAATGAGCTGACCGGCGTCGCCACGGAAGCGCTAGTCAGCTCCGACCGGAGAAGCGCTGTCCGACCCGCTGTCCGACCTTATGGGAGACAGCGGGGCGAGGCTAATCCGATTTAGTCTTTCGGTGCAGCCTCAGGCGGGCAGTCAATGACACCGGTGGCCTTGCGCAATTGCTCCCAAGAAATGGACGCGCTGGTTTTGCCCTGCCCAAAGAATGTGACAGTGTGGTTGTCTTTATTCACATCGACTTTCCAAATATAGCGCGTGCCGGGAACGTAGACGTTTTTAGCTTGATTGCTGTCATCAACACGACCGGAAGCCACGATCGCATACCGGTTGTCGCGGAATACCATGGGCCAATAGGTGAACCCTTGGTACTTGACGACATCGCAGGTTTGACTCAGTGCGGTTGAGGTCGAGTCGGTCAAACATTCGACTAGTACAGTACTGCGGCACGCCAGAAAACGAGCGGGTGCTTTGTCGACCGATTCCTTTACTACGACAGGGTCATCGGTAGGTGCGTTATTAGCGGCGGCGAGGATGGGTCCTGCCGACAGGGCTGCCATCAGGATCACCGTAAGTTTCTTACCGTTCATTAGAGTTGGCTCGGTATGTTGGTCAGCAACGGAACGAGCGCCGACAGGGGACTGCATCGTCGAGTCGGCGTGCGCCGTTGAATGGCGACGATGATCTGAGTGGGCTTTCGGCCGGCACATGGAACGTCGCTGGGGACAAGCATACGAGCCAACTCTTTGCGCCGCGCTATGAATTCTTACAGGTGTTCCGTCGCGCGTGTTGCGAGGTTGCGCATGCGGTGGCGAACGAGCTAACCGGCGTCGCGAGGCGAGACACCGAGGGGGTATTCAACCCACATTGAGCACGCGCTGTCCGCCTTCACGGCGGGCAGCTGAGTCGAATTCAATCCGATTTAATTTTTCGGTGCAGTGGGTTGGCAGTCAGGCACACTCGGGGCATTCTTTAGCTGATCCCAAGAAAGGGACGCGCTGGAATTACCCTGCCCCCAGAACGTGACCGTTTTTTTGTGTTGATCCACCTCGACTTTCCAAATATAGCGTGTCCCAGCTGCATAAGCTACTTTGGTCGGTACTACGTCGGTCAGTGCGCTCGTTTCTGGGACGCCTGCAGCCAGGATCGCATAACGGTTGTCGTCGAATGACATGGGCCAATACGTCACCCCTTGGTACTTGACGACATCGCAAGTCTTACTCGGAGGCCATCCCCGGGCATCTTCCGAGCATCGTGCTCGTGCGGTACTGAGGCACGCCCCAAAGTGAGACGGTGCTTTGTCGACCAATTCCTTGACTATGATTGGGGCGTCAGAGCCGGATGCATCATCAGCGGCCGCGAGGATCGGTGCTGCCGATAGAGCTGTCAGCAAGAGCATCGCAAATTTTTTACCGTTCATTAGAGTTGGCCTCGGTATGTTGATTGGCAATGGCGCCGATACGGGACAGTGTCGTCCGAGTCGGCGTGCGCCGTTGAATGGCGACGATGATCTGAGTGGGCTTTCCGCCGGCACATGGAGCGTCGCTGAGGACCAGCATACGAGGCAATTCTTTGAGCCGCGCTATCAATACTTACAGGGCTCCGTCGCAAATTTCTCGATTAGTTATCGATCCTATATCTACTCTTCTACTGCACCGCCTGCGTCTCAATCGCCGCGAGCGGCAGCGTAGCGGTGAGCGAGAACCCGGCTCCCGGAGACGTTTGAATTTGAATATCCCCGCCTAAGCGCGCCGCGCGCTCGCGCATCCCGAGCAGGCCGAACGATTGCCGGCCAGGGCGCGTGCCGCGCTCGGCGCCGCGGCCGTTATCGGCGATTCGCACGACGCAGTTCGATTCGTGGCGCGTGATATCGAGCACGACTTCCGTCGCGCCGGAATGGCGTGCGACGTTCGACAGCGCCTCCTGGACGATCCTGAAGACCTCGATCCGGCTCGATCGACTGAAGGTGATCGTTTGCAGGTCGAGGTGGCGAATCACGCGCACCGGGTAGCGCCTCGAGAATTCGGTGGTCAACCAGTCGATTGCCGGCCCCAGACCGAGATCGTCGAGCATGGCGGGACGCAGGTCCGCCGCGATTTCCCGTACCGAGTGGATGAGCTTGTCGATCAATTCCGACGCGGCATGGGTGTGATCCCGCCGGCTCGACAGCTTCGGCTCTTTCGGGATTCTTTGCTCCACTCGTGTGATTGCCATCTTCAGCGCGGTCAGCTGTTGCGCGAAGTCGTCATGCAATTCCCGAGCGATGCGGGCTTTTTCTTCCTCGCGGACGTGAAGAATATGGGCGGACAAGCGCCGCAGTTCCTCGCGTGAAACGTTCAGGGCTTCCTCCGCGCGCTTTCTTTCGGCAATGTCCGCGATCACGGAAATGAAATAGTCGGGCTTGCCGGCGTCGTCGCGCATCAGCGCCACGGTCAGCGCGATCCAGATCTCGCTGCCGTCTTTGCGCAGATAGCGCTTTTCCATCGTGTAGGTATCGATCTGCCCGCGCAGCATTTCGTTCAAGAGCGCGAGATCGGCGTCCAAATCGTCGGGGTGCGTGATGTCCTGGAAGGTCCGAGAGAGCAATTCCTCGCGTGTATACCCCACGATGTCGCATAGTTTCTGATTCATGCGCAGCCAATGGCCGTCCGGACCGACATGCGCGATGCCGACCGCCGCTTGTTCGAAGGTGGCGCGAAAGCGCTTCTCGCTTTCGGACAACGCTCGCTCCGTTTCCTTCCGTTCGGTAATGTTGCGCAGAAAGCCGCTGAAGTACTGATGCGTACCCGTGCCGATTGGCGTGATGGCGATTTCGATGGGAAATTCATGGCCGTCGCGGTGTATCGCAGTCGATTCGAACCGTCGATGCAGCAGCTTCGCTTCGCCGGTTTCCAAGTATCGCTGCAGCCCCTGCTTATGGGCCTCGCGATGGGAGGGCGGCACGATCAGTTCGCCGAGCGAGCGCCCAATCGCCTCATCGGCTTGCCAGCCGAACGTGGCCGCCGCCTGTCGATTCCACCCAAGCACGCGGCCGGCGCGATCCATCGTGATCACGGCGTCGAGCGCCGTATCGACGATCAGTCGAGTTCGCGTTTCACTGTCTCGCAACGACTGCAAGGCCAACTCGACTTGCTCACTTTTGCGCCGGAGCGTTTCGGCCAAATTGGCGAGTTCGGCTGTGCGTTGCGCGACCCGCTGCTCCAATTCGCTGTTGAGCGCTTGCAATTGTTCTTCGGTCTCGCGACGGGCGGCGATCTCGTGTAGCAGGCTCTTGTTGGCTGCTTCCAATTGTTTCGGGCTCGGCAAGGCGAGCGCCTTCGGCACCAAGGGCCAAATGACGGCAGCGGTAGCGATCGAGGCGATGGCGGTGATCGATTTGACCCCGGCATCGAGCCAGTACACGGGTTGCCAGATATCCAGAATGGCCATCAAATGCGTCGTCCCGCACGCGAGGATGAAGACGGCGAACATAAGAAACAGCCAACTGAACGGCAACTCGACACGCCGGCGCGCGAAAGTCCAGAGCGCAATTGGGATCGAGTAATACGACAACGCGATCACCGCGTCGGAGCCCACGTAAGTCCAGATCAGCCCTGGCGACCACTGAAGGCAATAGCCGTGCGGCACGAATCCCGCCGAGGTGAACAATGTCGCGATAGCGTCCATGACCTCCCGCCGATAGCAGGGTTGACGTGTCCTTGGAGCGAATCTCATCCGCGCTCACCGATCTTCGTCGATGACGATTCGCTTAGGCGCAAGACCGGTGCTGCAAGACGAGGCGCAAAAATCGGAGGACGTATGTCAACCCCTCGGCTGCGCGTACAAAGTCTGGGAAAACTAGACCGAAGCGGTCAGTTCGTATGAAGTATAGTCAAGCGCTCGCAATTTGGTAGTGGCGCCCCGTCATGCGGCTGGCCGCCGGGCCGGGTGGGGGAAGGTGGCCTGCTGCCGAGGGAACGGCAGGCCCGCGTGTGACAGTCGCCGGCCGCACTGCGTGCGGCCGGCAATGACACGCTCACTCAAAACATGTGCCGAATGCCTGCCATGACGCCCAACTGGCCTGTCCCCGCGGCCGGCGTCGTACCGCCGCCGCCCGAACTCAAGCTGTAATGCGCACGCGCGCTGTTCCACAAGTAAGACGTCTGCAGATAGACCGCAGTGGCTTTGGATAAGAGGTAGGTACCTCGTAACGTGGCCATGGTTGCGCGAGTGTCCTGCTCCCTGTTGATGATCCGGAACGCTTCACCATCGATAAGGACGGCGGGCGTGGCGCGATACGATGCGCCGGCGAAAAAGAGATTGGAGCGGACATCCGGCACCGCAGGCGAAACCGTCTCCACATGACGCCCGATCCAGCCGGCGCCGAGCTTGACCGGACCGAGTGTTCCATATCCGCTCAATTGCATGCGCGTGTCTTTATCTCCCTCGTTCGTCAGCGCAAAGGGCGCGATGCCGTTGAAGAAGTTGGCCGCGGCTCCCGAGCCGCCGCGTTGTTCGTCATACGCGGCTGAAACGCCGAATGCCTTTGCGTCGTACTTGATTAACGCGCTCCATTGGCGGCACTGGCTGGCATGCCCGGCTACCTGGCCTGCACAGGTGCCTTGACCCGGCGAGTTACCGGTTCCGGCGGAGTCGCGTCCGAAAGAGTACGTTGCGCCGAGCGTCAACCCATGGAACATGCCCTTGTAGGCCACGGTGTTATCGCTGCGCGAATTGGGGATATACGCGTCGAGCGACGCGCTGCCGTAGATGTCGGGGCCGAGGATATCGGAATCCGCCAAACCCCAGAACGTCATCGTGTACTGGCGCCCGAACGACACGGTACCCCACGGACCCTCGAGGCCAACCCATGCTTGCCGGCCGAACAGCCGGCTGCCTTGCCCCATGTCGCCCGCTCTGGGATTGAAACCGCTTTCGAGCTGGAAGACGGTTTTCAGCCCGCCCCCGAGATCTTCGACACCTCTCAGTCCCCATCGAGACGGCAATTCGCCCGTATTGCCGGGCATGCGGATCAAGCTGTCGCCGGCAGTATTGCTATGCGACACATATTCAATGCCCGTGTCGATGATGCCGTACAACGTGACGCTGCTTTGGGCGAACGCCGAGGCGCTGGACGCGGCAAGTCCAGCGGCGATCCATATCGATAACTTCATTGTCTCCAAACTCCGTTCTTGATGGAGCGTTTCGCTCTCGTTATATTTAGGATTACTACCTAAAAGAAAAGCGCTACGCGACTGCCGGTTGATACATGATTTCAACGTTGTAAGAAGGTTATGAGCAGGCCCGGATCAAGGCCGTGCGAGGCGCTTGTCGCCCACAGGCAAAGATCGAAAGCGAGGCAATGACTGCCGGTACCGCGACGATCGCAAAGAGCACGGGGAAGCTGATATTGGCGGAGAGCAATGCGCCGCCCACAAGCGCGCCGACGACCGACCCGAGCCGGCCGATTCCCAGCGCCCAACTGATGCCGGTCACGCGGCTGGACGTCGGGTAGTATCGAGCCACATAGGCATTGGCGCCGATTTGCGATCCGCTGATACAGAAGCCGACACCCATGATCGTGGCCGCCAGCAACGTACCTGTCGCCGTGCCGGTCGCAACGAGAAAGAGCGCGCCGAACCCGTAGGAGGAGGCCAGCACTACCGTCGGATTCGCCTTGTCCATTAAGCGGCCGATAACCAATGCGCCGATGGTGCCGCCCACCTGATACATCACAGCCACTTCCGACGCGATCGAGAGCGGCATGCCGGAGCTATGGACGATCGTCGGCAACCAGTTCGTCAGCAAGTACACGATCAGCAGGCTCATGAAGAAAACGATCCAGAGCAGCACCGTTCCGGAGCGATAGCCGGACGTGAAAAGCTGTCGAACGGGCGACCCATTTTGAACGGTTTCGTCGAGCGTGAATTGCACCGGCGCCGGGACGGGGAGCGGGGCGATCCTCTTCAGAATGTGTGCGATGTATTCGGCGCGTACATTCTTTCGCAGCACGAGATAGCGCACCGACTCCGGCAACGCCATGAACAGGATCGGAACCAGCAGCAACGGTAGCGCGCCCCCGAGCAGCAAGATGCTGCGCCAGCCATGCGAAGGCACGAGTTGCGCGGCGGCGACGCCACCGAAGCCGGAGCCCAGCGTGAAGCCGCAGAACATGACGGTGGTCAGAAAGGACTTCTTTCGTTCGGGGCAATACTCCGACGTCATGGCGATCGCGTTCGGCATGGCGCCGCCCAGGCCGAGGCCGGTGACGAAGCGTAACGCGATCAGTACGGAGATATTCGGAGCGTACGCGGTAAAAAGGCTCGCTACGCCGAAGAACGCGACCGTCGCGAGGAGGGTTCTACGCCGCCCGATTCTGTCGGCAAGCGGGCCGAACACTAGCGCGCCGACCATCAACCCGATGAGACCCGACCCGAAGAGAACACCGAGGGCCGCCGGGTGAAGATGCCATTCCCGGCTCAGCGCAGGGGCAATGAATCCGACACAGGCGGTATCGAATCCGTCCACCGCAACAACAGCGAAACACAACAGCAATACGGTCCATTGAAAGAGGGAAATGCGTTGGCGATCGAGCCAGTCGCGAATCTCGAGCGTGCCTTCGGGGCGGGTCATGTTTCGTCTCCGTGATCATCGTTGCTGTCTTATCAGTGTCACGAAGGTTGCCGAGTTGCCGCTGGCGCGTCTACGCGGGTGCGTGAATGCGCATGATTCACACAGGTTATTTTGGTGCGCCCCCGGCCTCCGGTAAGTGAATGTCCGGTACGGAGCACAGAGCGCCTAGGGAAAGTCCTAGATCGAAAACTCGTCGAACACCAACTGCCGAAGCCATTGATTGCCGGGTTCCCGGTGATTGCGCGCATGCCATAGCACGTTGATGGTGATATCGGGGATCTTCAACGGGCAAGGCGCACTGATCAGATCGAACGGCGCAAGCGTGCGCACTGCATAGGCTTCCGGCACGACCGCGACGAGATCGGTCGTCTGCAGGATGTGGCCGACCGCAACGAAGTGCGGCACGCGCAAGTGCACGTTGCGCTGGTGTCCCGCGCGCTGAATCGCGGAATCGACCATCCCATGGCCCGTTCCTTCGGCAACGATCGATACGTGCTCCGATTCCAGGAACGCTTTCATCGTCATGCCCGTTTTAGCGAGAGGGTGCCCCTTACGGAACAGGCACACATACTTCTGACGAAAGAGGCGCCGCTGAAAGAAACCCGATTTCAGATCGGGCAGGAACCCGATTGCCAGATCGACGTTGCCGCGCTCCATTTCATCGCGCAGGGCGTCCGATTGATTGCGCACGGTGCTGATCGACACACCGGGCGCGGCCTTGGCCAAGCGCTTCATGAGGTTCGGCAGAAAGTAGATCTCGCCGATGTCGGTCATGGCCACAGTGAATGCCCGCGTGACCGATGCGGGATCGAAACCCGCCTTCACGTTCAGCGCATCGTGCAGGGTACCGAGCGCGTATCCGACCGATTCCGCGAGCGCTTCGGCAAATGGCGTGGGCGTCATTCCCTTGGACGTGCGTAAAAACAGATCATCGCCGAGTACTTTCCTGAGCCGGTTGAGCGCATTGCTGATCGCCGGCTGAGAAATGCCGAGCGTGGCCGCGACCGATGACACGCGGCGCTGGCGCAGCAGCTCATTGAATACGACCAGCAGGTTCAGGTCGATGTCCTTCAGTTCCATACGTAGTCTCCTCCGTTTCTTTGGTCGCATTATCACTTCGGGTGATGTGCGATATCAACGTATTTCTATTTATCAATAGCGTGGTGGAGTGCATCATCCGCCCATAAGTTGAATGCTCAGGAGACGCAGGTCCATGGAAGTGTCTATTCTGCCGCTGCAAAGAACGCTCGACGTACGATCGGGCGACAACTTGCTGGAGGCCTTGCGCCATCACGAGGTTCCGATCTCGTACAGCTGCATGGCCGGACGATGCGGTACGTGTCGTTGCCGGATCGTGTCCGGCAACGTGCTGCTGACAGGCGCAGCGGAGACGAACCGCCCGGCCACCGATGGACAGTCGGTACTCGCTTGTCAGGCGACGCTGGTGGAAGATTGCGTGATCGAGATTCCCGAGGTCGACGAGATCGTCGTCCATCCGTCGAAGATCATCAAAGCGACGGTTGCCGGTATCGAGGATCTGACGCATGACATCAAGCGTGTGCGGCTCGCGCTATCCAAGCCGTTTGCGTTTTCTCCAGGTCAGTATGCTTCTGTGCAATTCGCTCCGGAGCTGGTTCGGCCGTATTCGATGGCAGTGACCGCGGGCGCAAGCGAAGCGGAGTTTCACATCCGTTTGGTGCCGGGCGGGCGCGTCACGTCGTATGTGGCAACGCAATTGAAGGTAGGCGATGCCGTTCGGTTGAGCGGACCGCTGGGTACCGCCTATCTGCGAACGAAGACGTCCGATCCCGTCATCTGTATCGCCGGCGGCACCGGGCTCGCGCCGATCCTGTCGATCCTTCGCGGGATGGCCGATCAAGGGGCCGCCTATCCCGTGCATCTGTACTTCGGCGTGCGCTCGCCGCGAGACATCTACGGCATCGAATGGCTCGACGAGGTCAAGGCGCGGTTGCCGAATCTGAACGTTCATGTGGTCGTCACTTCGTCGAACGAGCCTGGGCCGTACCGAATGGGTGTCGTCACCGATGCGGTCAAGCACGACTGGGACAGCTTGAAAGGCTGGCGTGCCTACGTGGCGGGTGCACCTGCGATGGTCGATGCCTCGACGATCCTGCTTCGTCAAAAAGGGATTCAAGCGGAACACGTATACGCCGATGCATTCTATGCGAGCGGTGTTTGATCACGGCCATTCACGAAGCTTTTGAAGTTTTAATATCAGGAGACGAATCATGAGTGAGGCGCCCGTTACTTTCGTGCGGCCGAGCTGGAAGGAGGCGGGTTCGAGTCGCATCCCGTTCTGGACGTACACGGATGATGCCACGTATCGACGCGAACTCGATCGCTTTTTCTATTCGAATCATTGGTGCTACGTCGGGCTCGAAGCCGAGATCCCGAACCCGGGCGATTTCAAGCGCACGGTTGTCGGCGAGCGCTCGGTGATCGTTACGCGCACCCAAGACGGTGAGATCGCCGTCGTCGAAAACGTCTGCGCCCATCGCGGCGTGCGCTTTTGCCGCGAGAAATTCGGCAACCGAAAGGACTTCACGTGCCCGTACCATCAGTGGAATTACGACCTGAAGGGGAACCTCGTCGGTGTTCCGTTCCGCCGGGGCATCAAGGCTGACGGCAAAGTGAACGGCGGCATGCCGGCCGATTTCGATCCGAAGGAGCATGGCCTGACGAAGCTGAACGTCGCTTGCCGAAACGGTGTGATCTTCGCATCGTTCGACTACGATCTTCCATCGCTCGAAGTGTATCTGGGGCCGACCATCCTCGCGTATTTCGACCGCGTGTTCAACGGCCGGAAGCTGAAGATTCTCGGCTACAACCGGCAGCGTATTCCCGGCAACTGGAAACTGATGCAGGAGAACATCAAGGATCCCTATCACCCAGGCTTGCTTCATACCTGGTTCGTCACGTTCGGTCTCTGGCGCGCGGATAACAAGTCCGAGCTGAAGATGGACGATCAGTTTCGCCATGCCGCGATGATTTCGACGCGCGGCGCGGGCGGCAAGAGCGAAGTCACGAGCGGCGTAACGAGTTTCAAGGACAGGATGACACTGAACGACGATCGGTTTTTGGACGTCGTGCACGAACCGTGGTGGGGCGATCCCACGGCTGTGATGATGACCGTCTTTCCGAGCGTGATCATTCAACAGCAGGTCAATTCGGTCTCCACACGCCACATTCAGCCGAACGGGAACGGTTCGTTCGACTTTGTCTGGACGCATTTCGGATTCGAGGACGATAGCGATGAAATGACGCGTCGGCGCCTGCGCCAGGCCAATCTTTTCGGTCCGGCGGGATTCGTGTCGGCCGACGACGGCGAAGTCATCGAGTTCTCGCAAGAAGGCTTCGAACAGAAGCCGTTCCATCGAACGATCGCGGAGTTGGGCGGTCGTGAGGTGGCCAATACCGACCACATGGTGACGGAAACGCTGATACGCGGCATGTACGACTACTGGCGCCGCGTGATGGAGGTTTGACATGCTCGATTTCGAGACCTATCAGGAAGTGCTTGCGCTCTATGCCGATTACGCTGCTGTCATCGACAACAACGAATGGGACAAGTGGCCGGAATTCTTTTCGGACGTATGCACATACAAGATCCAGCCTCGCGAGAATTTTGATCGGGGCTTGCCGCTGGCGACGCTCGCGTTCGAGAGCAAGGGCATGTTGAAAGACCGCGTATACGGGATCACCGAGACGATCTTTCATGATCCGTACTACCAGCGCCACGTCATAGGTGTGCCGCGCATTCTGTGTGTCGAACAGGGGCGCATCGAAACGGAGGCCAACTACGCCGTGTTCAGGACGAAGCCCGACGAACTGCCCACTGTATTCAATGTGGGACGTTACCTCGACACGATTCGTCGAACGCCGGCTGGCCTTAAGTTCGAATCGAAAGTCTGCGTTTTCGATAGCGAAATGATCGCGAACTCGATCATCTATCCCATCTAAGGTGAGTCATGGAAGTTCAATGGATGAAAGTCATTGAGTTGTCCGCGGTGCCGACGGACGACGTGACGGCAGTGAGTGCGGCCGGCCAGGAATTGGCAATCTATGGTGTCGAGGGAAAGGTGTTCGCAACCGACAACATCTGTACGCACGGCCACGCTCGGCTCTGCGATGGATTTCTGGACGGGCATGAGATCGAGTGCCCGCTGCACCAAGGCAAATTCGATGTTCGGTCCGGGAAGGCAATGTGCGAGCCGTTGACGACGGATATTCGCACCTATCCCGTGAAGATCGAGGACGGTTTCGTCTTCGTCGCATTATAGAAATCAGGAGACTCCTATGACTGATCGGAGGTTGGGGGAGCAGCGCGCGGCTTACTATCGGCAACTGGAAACGCGCGGCCTGTCGCCGCTTTGGGAATCGCTGCATAGCCTTGTCCCAAAGGCGCCGACACCGCAGGCCGTTGCTGCGATCTGGAAGTACGCTGAGATTCGCGATCTCGTGATGGAAGCCGGGACACTGATCAGTGCCGAGGAAGCGGTACGGCGCGTCCTGGTACTCGAAAACCCCGGACTGCCAGGAAAGTCGAGCATTACTTCCACGCTGTATGCCGGATTGCAGTTGATCTTGCCTGGCGAAATCGCACCGAGCCATCGCCATACGCAATCGGCGTTGCGATTCATCGTGGAGGGGCACGGAGCATGGACCGCCGTCAACGGCGAGCGAACGACGATGCGTCCGGGGGATTTCATCATCACACCGTCGTGGACGTGGCACGACCACGGGAATCCGACCTTCGATGACGGGGGAGAGCCCGTCGTTTGGCTCGACGGCCTCGATATTCCTTTGATAGGGCATCTCGATGCAGGCTTTGCGGAAACCTACCCGGAGCTGACACAGCCTGTGCTGCGCCCCGAAGGCGATAGCTACGCGCGATTCGGATGCAACATGGCGCCGGTTCGGCACCGTGTCACCGATCCCACCTCGCCGGTTTTCAGCTATCCCTTTGAGCGCAGCCGTGCGGCGCTCGACGAACTCTATCGGAACGGCGATCTCGACGAGTGCGACGGCGTGAAGCTTCGCTATGTCAATCCGATGACGGGCGGTTGGCCGATGCCGACGATCGCCACATTCATGCAGTTCCTGCCAGCCGGCTTTGTCGGTAAGCCGTACCGCAGCACCGATGCGACGGTCTATTGCGCGGTTGAAGGCAGCGGTGTCGCGCGGATCGGCGGAAAAGTGTTCGAATTTGATGCGCACGACGTGTTTGTCGTGCCGTCCTGGCAACCGGTCAGTCTTAGCGCGAACAGCGACTGCGTATTGTTCAGCTACTCGGACCGGCCGGTGCTGTCGGCATTGAACCTATTGCGCGAGGCGCGGCTGTAATCACGCAACCCACCCAACAGATCGATCAAAAAGGAATTTTTTTCATGACGTTTGCATTCCCTCCCGAGGCGCCGGTCGCCATGGCAGTCGCAGGAAGCGACGAGCAAGTCGCGGTGCGCCGCGTGTATTGTGTTGGCCGGAACTATGCGGCGCACGCGCGCGAGATGGGATTCGATCCCGATCGCGAACCGCCATTCTTTTTCTGCAAGCCCGCCGATGCGATCGTGCCGGTCGCGGACGGTCAAACGCTCGAGCTTGCGTACCCGTCACAGACGTCGAACTACCACTATGAAGCGGAACTCGTTGTCGTAATCGGCAAGTCGGGCTTCGACGTTCCGGTAGAGCAGGCGCTTGACTATGTATACGGCTATGCCGTTGGCCTCGACATGACGCGTCGCGATTTGCAGATGAAGATGCGCGAGATGGGGCGCCCGTGGGAAATCGGCAAGGCATTCGACCGTTCGGCGCCCATCGGTCCGATTCATCGCGCGTGCGACGCCGGGCACTTTGAAAGCGCGCCGATATGGTTGACGGTGAACGGCGAAACGAAACAGAAGAGTGATGTATCGCATCTGATCTGGAGCGTTGCCGAAACGATCGCCGATCTATCGAAGTTTTTCCGCCTCGAACCTGGCGATGTGATTTACACGGGTACGCCGGAAGGCGTGGGCCCGGTCACGGCCGGCGATCTCATGGTGGTGGGCATCGAACGGCTGGGCGAACTGCGTGTGCGGGTGGTTTGATCGGTGGGGCCCGCTATGCAACTCTATAACTTCTTCAACAGCTCGACGTCCTACCGCACGAGAATTGTGCTGGGGCTCAAAGGCTTGCCGTTCGACTATGTGCCGGTGAATATTCGCACCGGCGCGCATCGCGAGGCCGGCTACATCGACCGCATCAACCCATTCGGGGCTGTGCCGGCGCTCGTGGATGGCGATTTTCGCCTCGGGCAGTCCCTGGCCATCATCGACTGGCTCGATACGCGGTTTCCGAACCCGAAGCTGCTGCCGGCCGATCCCGACCTTCGCGCTCGCGTACTTGAGCTGTCGTACCTGATTTCATGCGATATCCATCCGATCAACAATCTTCGCGTGCTTCGGTACCTTGAGAACACGTTAAACGTTACGCCGGAACAGAAGAGCGCGTGGTACAAGCATTGGGTTGCCGAGGGGATGGCCGGGGTGGAGCGGCTGCTTGCCCAGTATGGAAACGGGCCGTGGTGCTTCGGCGATGCGCCGACGCTCGCGGATTGTTGCCTCGTGCCGCAGATGGCGAATGCGGCGAGAATGGGCTGCGATTTGGATGACTATCCGCTGAGTTGGGCTGTGTATCGGCATGCGAACGGGCAGCCGGCCTTCGTTGCCGCTCAGCCCAGCTCGCAGCCTGACTTCATTGCGTCGTAACCTCGTGGACGTTTGTGATGGCGTGAGGCGGGCCGCTTACATCGGCGGCTTCACGCCATCTTTTTCCACGACGATGTGTTGCGCCGCGTAATCCGAGCCCGAGCCGCGGGGAGAAAATATCGCCGCCAGCTCGCCGGGATGTTTCCTTTCATACTCGTCGAAATACAGTTGGCTTCCTGCTATGCCAAGGTGACCGTTGTCGCCGTAGCGGTACAGCGGGGCCCCGTTCAGGTCCATTTTGCAGACGGTGGGGCTACACAGCACATCGTACGTATGAACGACTGGAATATTCGGAAACTTCGCCGTCAGCCTCGACAGAATCTGCGATGCGGGTTGGTGATCCGCCTGCGCCGCAGATGTTGGATATTCGCAATCTTGCTTACGGGTCCGAAGCCAGCCATCTCTGTAGAACTCGCAGTTGGTCAGTTCCACGGGGGTGCTCGGTACATCGTCAAGTACGATCACGCGCTTGCCGGCCTGCTCGAGCTTTGCGATTGTGTTGGCCAAGGCCTCGTCGATTTCCCGAGGCATGAAACCATGTCCTTGCGGAACAGCATCTGCACGAGGCTCGCCATTCGAGTAAATCTGCCAGACAGCGTCCATAAAAACAGTTTTCACCTCAGGATGCGCGAGCAGATAGGCCATCGCGGCCTTGTCGTGTGCTGCGCAACTCAGGTGTGGGACCATCAGCGACTTGTTACCCGGTAGCGCCGGCATCGTTTCGATTGGCGGGCACATCGGGAACCCGAAGTCGTGAATCGAGAGGTTGTACTTCTTGCCGAGTCGATCGAAAAAGTCGATCAATTGGTACGCGTGCGAATCACCCCATAACGCCGCTTTGTTGTCGGATTGTAGAGCGCCGACCGAACAATCGGACGCGCTGGTCGCGTCGGTTTGCGCAAAGCACTTCTTCGCGCGCGGAAGGTCGAAAACGCCACGCCCGGCCAGCGCATAGTCAGTTTTGATTGCATTCGGGTAAGCGAAAATGAAGCCGTCTGTCGTCTTGCCCACGGCGAAGACCGTACCCGAAAACAGAATCGGGGCGACCATGAATTTGATCGCGCTTTTGCGCTTTGACGTCGGTGCGTAGCGCAATGGCTTTTCCACCAATACGTAGCTAAGCGCTGACAGGCACACCGAAACAACGATTCCGACGGCGTAGTCGACTGGCTTGCTGAGGCCAAAAGTGTGCAGCGCAAAGAAGATGGGCCAATGCCAAAGATAGATCGAGTACGAAAGCTTGCCGAGGCTGACGGCGGCTTTGTTTGCCAGCAACACTCGCGATAGGCGTGCATTTTCGCCGCTCACGATCACGGCTGCGGCTGCGGCGCAAGGAAGAAGGGCGCGCCAGCCAGGAAACGGTGTATGGGCGTCGAACGACCAGACGCACCAGGACAACAGAGCGATGCCGCAGAGAAACACAGCGTCCAGCATCCATTTATACGCATCCCGGCGCGTTCCAGCCGGCACCAACGCGAGTAGGACACCGATCAGCAACTCGAACGCACGATTCTGGAAGAGGTAGTAGCTGCCTGCCGACGCGTTGCGGACGTGGACCTCGGAAACGACGACTGACGCGACAAGCAACAGTGCGAGTGCGATCCGTGCCGTTGCTCGGCCGCGGCCCAGCAAAAATCGCAAGACCAGTGGAAAGACGAGATAGAACTGCTCCTCGACAGAGAGAGACCAGGTATGTAGAAGAGGTTGGTCTTCCGCCTGCGCCGCAAAATAACTCCACCCTTTGGATAGGTAAATGTTCGACGCCAAGAGGGTGTTGTAGCCGATGGCCTTCGCCACTTCGTACGCGTCGCTTGGGGCACGGAACAAAATGGAAAATACGAGAACGCTGGCGAGCATCAGGAACAGCGCTGGCGCAAGTCGACGCGCGCGGCGGATATAAAATCTCCCGAATGAGAACGTTCCGGCGTCCAGTTCCCGTGCGATCGACGACGCTACCACGAAGCCGGATATGACGAAGAAGACATCGACACCCACGAAGCCTCCCGAGAACCCGGAAAACCGGGCATGACAGAGCACCACGACAAGCACGGCAATGGCGCGAAGGCCGTCAATGTCTGATCGATATTTCGGGTGTTGGTCTAGTGTTTGATTTGTTATAGAGGCTGTCGACATAGGCGATCTTTGGAGCACTTCGCGAATCAGCGGAAAAAGGGCGAAGTTTAAACGATCTGGTTGGCGGATAGGAGAGCTTGAGGTCGCGGCCATGGGTGCTTTGCACGACTTCATCGACGTTCGCGTTGGTCATGGAACTGTTGGAGCCCATGTCCCACGCATAGTGGCCTTCGCCCATGCCGCGAGCGGATTCCGGAAACACCAGCACTTCGGTCGCGGTGAGTTTGCCGTCGACGCCGGTCATCGCGGCCGTGCCCACGAACGAGCCCGGTTTGATGTCCTGAAGCTTGATGTTCCTCAGCGCGGTAACGGGTGTGTCGGCCTTCACGGCGATCTTGACCGTATCGCCGCTGCGGCGATGCACGGTGAGCGTGTCGCCGCCGAGCGAGACGATTTCGCCTCGGATGCGGGACGGCTTCGCAGGCGTCTGCGCCAACGCCACGGATGCGAGCGAGAGCGTGAGTGCAGTGACGGCCAGCTTGATTCGAATCGACATGGATGCTCCTTGTAGTGGCGAACGTGTATAGGTATGAGGGAGGATTCAAGAGCCGCCGAACCAGTTGTAACCCTGGTTCTCCCAGTAACCGCCCGGGTACTCATTGGTGACGGTGATGCCGACGATATGCTTGGGATTCTTGTAGCCGAGCTTCGTCGGCATGCGCAGTTTCATCGGAAAACCATATTTTGGCGGCAGGACCTGGCCGTCGTAGGTGAGCGTGAGCAGCGTCTGAGCAGGAAGAGCTGTCGGCATATCAATGCTCGTCGAGTAGTTGTCCGCGCAGTGGAAGGCGACATACTTCGCGCGGGTGTCCGCACCGGTGCGAGCGAGGAAATACGCGAAACGCACGCCGCCCCACTTACCGATTGCGCTCCAACCTTCGATGCAGATATGTCGCGTGACCTGACTTTCCTGCGGCAGCGCATGCAATTCGTCCAGCGTCCTTGCGCTGTGTTTATTGGGGGCGATACCAGCCAAAGGCACTGGACTTTCTACAGTGCAATAATCGCCTGGCTCGATGGATCGCCGGCATGTTCCCCGAGCATCGCTTTCAGATCACGCTCGATGATGCCGCACAGCGTTGAAATGGGAACATCGTTTGCGCCGCCTTCAAATGGATTCTCCGTGCTTTCTCCGACCTGTTCGAGAGACGTGTACATCCACGATACTGCGACACTGCATGGCACCACTAGCCACACCATGTTGCCGTGCATGAAACCACTCACGCCATCATTCAGTTTGTCGAATTCTTGAAGCAGCCCGAATGGGAAAAGCAAACAAAAAAACCTCACGAATAGCGAACTGACCGTTGCATATTGACGTGGATAGGGGAAATTCTTGAAGCCTTCCGATCTTGATTGAAGGTCAATGAAGTCTCCGATCGCCCTTTGAAGCTCCATGTAGAAGCTCGAATTCAGGTGCCCTGCCACGTGGAGCATCTTGAGCGAAGTGCCTTGCAGGCTCAGTACGAATGTTGCGATGGAAGTGGAGGAGAGCGCTTGCGCTGTTTCCGAGGAGGACAAATATTCTGGCAACAATTCGTCAATGCCTCTTTCCCACTCCGGCACACGATAAAACCGGCGATATTCGGCATTGTGATGCTTGCTGGCGCTTTCCCAGATACGGGGGCGACGTAGCTCATATCGCAGCGCGGTCAGCCAGGCAAGGTGTCGATACACCAATTTTCGGGAGACCTCTTTGTCTTCGATAAGATCGCGTGCGATTTGGCCCCAGCGACGGCTTTTGCCAAGTATGTCGATCCAGACGTCCAAAGCATCCGTCGCCCGGTTGTATGTTTGAACGTTTTTGAAGCCGACGATAAACGACGTCGCGGTCCCGAGCAATACCACGATAGTCAGAGGCACCGACAACCATGTAACAGCGAAGAACTTGTACAGTACAACAGGTACGGAACCGCAAATCAGAAGCCCGTAGATTTGCCGGCGAGTCCAGATCAAAAACTCCGATACCTTATACGATTTTCCAAGGTGCATTTTGTGTGTCTCAGGCTAACGCAGGTGAGTAATGAAAAGGGCGTGGACAACGTGCTCACCCGGCGCTACCTGCTGCGCTCGATTGGCACTGACCGGACTGCGCCGTCCCCTAGGCGTTACGCGCTCGGTTTTTGTGACATATCTGAAAAAATTTTACATCACACTTCGTGTCTCACGGTTGATCAAGCATGTTGTAATTGTTGTTTTATCGGAAACACGGTGGCGCACGATACTGGTCTTCTATCGAGGACGAGACTCACCTATGTTCGCGGCCAGGTTCGATTCCGGTGCCGCACATCGTCCGTAGTCTCATCCAGCGCCATCCCGACAAGCTGGCGCGTATCGCCGTAGCCAACCGCAACACCGGAACACGGATATTTCTCCGGCTCTGCAGCGCCAGATTGTTTTTGATTGGTGCCAATGGGGCAACACCGTGATCCCGTTTGCATATCTACCGCGCTACACCGCGCCGTCCTACGATGACTTCGTGCGGCGTATTGCCGCTAGCGACATCCGCCAAGCGCGGGTGTTCACCGTCGCCGCAAGGAGAAATCAATGACTCAGCGTATCAACTACATTCAGCAATCGCCGGAGCTGTTCAAGAAGCTCCTCGAATTCAGCAATCAGCTGAAGGACAGCGCAATCGAAGAATCGATCCGCGATCTTGTTTCGATCCGGGCATCGCAGATCAATGGCTGTGGCTTTTGTGTCGACATGCACGTAAAGGAAGCACGCATGCACGGCGAGCGCGAACTGCGCCTCCATCATCTTGCAATCTGGCGTGAATCGACACTCTTCGCGCCGCGCGAGCGCGCCGCACTCGCATGGACTGAAGCATTGACCAAAGTCGCCGAGCTTGGCGTGCCCGACGATATCTACGAGCACGTGCGTACGCAGTTCTCCGAGAAGGAGCTGTCTGACCTGACGTACGAAGTGATGGCCATCAACGCTTGGAATCGCGCGAACGTCGCGTTCAGGACCGTGCCGGGTTCGGCCGACAAGGCATTTGGCCTCGACAAGGCGAACCTCACCTGAACCGTTCGATGCTTCGGTGCCTCCTCGTCTTCGTTCCGCGCGTGCGGGACACGCTTTTTGGAATGCACATCATGCTTGGACTGAAGAACACCGCAATCGCCGTGCTCGTCACGGCCAGCGCGCTTATCGGCGTGGCGCGCGCAGCGGCTCCCGAAGCCGCCGTGACCCCGCTGATGACAAAGCCGCTCGACGATTATCCCGGCAAGGAAGCACTGATGATCACCGTGACCTATCCGCCGGGTGCCGTCGATCCCGTCCATCGGCATCACGCACACGGCTTCATCTATGTGCTGGAAGGATCGATCGTGATGCAGGTCAAGGGCGGCAAGGAAGTCACGCTGACACCTGGACAGACCTTCTATGAAGGTCCGAACGACGTACACACGGTCGGGCGCAACGCCAGCCAGACCCAACCCGCGAAGTTCATCGTGCTTCTCCTGAAGGACAAGGGTGCGCCTGTGCTCGTGCCGGAGAAGTAAGGACGTTCGCTCATGCAGCGACGCTTGGGTTTTACTGTTTTGGCTTGACGCTGGCATCCGTGTTTGCGTCTTCGCGGCGTGCCTTGCTTCAGCGCGTCTCCAAGACATGGCAACTTTCCAACCAAGGACAATCATCATGTCGCAGAAAATCCTGATAGTGGGCGCCGGCTTTGCCGGAGTGTGGGGCGCGCTGGGCGCCGCTCGCGTGCTCGATGGTGCCGGTGTAAGGAGCAGTGACGTTGAAATCACCTTGATCTCCCCGAAGCCGGAATTACAGATCCGGCCACGGCTGTACGAAAGCGAGCCGCAACGGATGGCTGCGCCGCTGTTGCCACTGCTCGATGCCGTTGGCGTGAAGTTTCTCGAGGGCAGTGTCGAAGAGATTTCCGTTCATGACAAGACGGTCGGCGTCGTGTCTGTCAACGGGCTAAAACGTTCGCTCGCGTATGACCGGTTGTTGTTGACCAGTGGCAGCAGGTTGAGCAGGCCACCGGTTCCGGGGCTGACGGAGTACGCTTTCTCTGTCGATCGTATCGAGGATGCGGTGGCGCTCGATGGCCACTTCGCAGAGCTGGCGAAACTGCCGGATTCGCCGGCACGCAACACGGTCGCGGTCGCCGGATGTGGCTTTACGGGTATCGAGGTCGCCACTGAATTGCCTAAGCGACTGCGCGAGTCGTTTGGCGCTGACGCTGCGATTCGTGTCGTCGTGATCGGCGCGCAGGACGATATGGGTCCCGATCTCGGCCCCAATCCACGGCCGTATGTATCCGAGGCCTTTGACTCGCTGGGCATCGAGGCCGTACTTGGATCTGGCGTGGTGTCGATCGATGCGTACGGGGTCCGCACTGCGTCGGGCACTCGGATCGAAGCCAGGACGGTGATCTGGGCGGGTGGAATGCGTGCCAGCTCACTGACGGCGCAAGTTGCCTCGCGTCTTGACCCACTCGGACGGGTCGAGGTGACAGACGATCTTCGCGTGCCGGAAGCATCTACTGTGTTCGTGGCCGGTGATGTGGCGCGAGCTCGAAGCGACGATGACGGGCACTATGCATTGATGTCCTGTCAACACGCTATCGTGATGGGGCAATTTGGCGGGCACAACGTCGCCGCGGATCTAATCGGTCTCCCGACACTGGCCTATAGACAGCCGTTCTATGCGACCTGCCTCGACCTTGGCGAATGGGGCGCCGTTTACTCGGAAGGCTGGGATCGACAGATCAAACTGACGCACGCGGAAGGAAAGGCGCGCAAACAGATGATCAACACGCAGTGGATCTACCCGCCGGCGCCGAATCGTACCGAAGCTTTGGCGGCGGGTAACCCGCAAGCTTCTTTGGGCTAGGCTGTTGGCACTGGCTAAGCTGTGGCGGTGGGTGTAGCGGATCAGCCAAGCGCGGCGGCGGTAGCAATGAACGTCTTCAATAGACAATCAATCACACGCTGCTGCCGCCCGAGGGCATCGAGTCAGTCAACAACGGTCACGATATTGACGGTCCCTTGTCGGGTCATCTTTGCATACGGGCACAAGCGCTCGGCAGTTCGAACCATCTCTTCCGCCACGCTTCGGTCGACGCCCGGTATCCGGACCCGGACATCGATGACCAATGCATAGCCTCCATCCATGGGATCACGGCCGAACGAAACCTGCACCGCCACAACAGCATCGCTGATATCCATTGCGGCGCGTTTCCCGAGCAGGTTCAGCGCACCGTGGAAGCACGCGGCAAAGCCCGCCGCGAACAACTGCTCGGGATTGGTTCCGTTGCCGGGTCCGCCGAACTCGGTGGGTAGCCGCAGTTCCACAACGAGATTTCCGTCATCTGAACGGGCCACGCCAGATGCACGGCCATGTCCCGTCTCCCCACCGGAAACAGTGACGGTCGTTGTATAAAGGGGACAGAAATCCGGGCCCCGATACCGGTCGAGGAGGGAAAGCGGGGGGGCTTGCAGCTTCTTGTCGTCCATGATGCATTCTCGAGTTCAGTGACGGGCGTTCCGACCCTCAGTCGTCAATTCGTTGAAGCTTGGCTTACCGAGGCGGGTTGCACCTGCAGGAGCCAGGATCGTATCCGACAATTCGAGGGATAGCATGGAACGAACGATCGTGATCGTATAAGGGATACGGCCCATCTTCTGATGCGGCCCGATTCCAAGGCTACGGGACAAAGCCGCCTCCATGTTGAATGAACGTGCACGCCGACGATAGTGCCGTCGAGGGACACACGGTGTTTCCAAATTGGCGCCAATCCAGTGCTACACTGCCACACGCCAGACCTCACATCTCCAGGCGGACGGCGCCGCACGCAAACCGGGCTACTTCGACGGGTATCGATATTTGAGCGTCAAGCTTCCGCGGCTGCTCCCGAGACGAGACGGAGCACGACCCGGAGATACTCGCAGGAAAACCCGATCGTTCTCGATGCCGCCGCTGGCATCCGCTGTCCATCGGGAGGCTGGGTCCAGCATGGTGGCGCGACGGCCTCCGGGGCCGCGTTCCCCGCCGTTTCGGGTCCCGCCGGAACTGCGTCAATGACCGCCATTCACAACTGCAACACAACAGTCGCTGTCGGTGCCAGAGCGCATGCTGGCACGCCGGACGGCTCACCCGTTCATGTGTCGGTAGTGGGGCCAGCAATGGATCAATCGGATACGTCGCACCGAGGTTTTCGCGTTGTCTTGCCAAATAACGCGGACGCTTTGTCCACCTGTTTCGCGACGAGCTACGCGGGGATCATCGCTTTCATGGCGGTAGCGACCGAGGGAAGCTTCGCCAAAGCCGGCGAACGATTGGGCGTTGGACGCTCGGCTGTCTGCCGCAATGTTCAGAAGCTTGAAACGCAGCTAAGCACTCGCCTGTTTCTGCGAACGACCAGGTCAACGACCCTGACGCAAGAGGGCGAAAGGTTCTTCGAGAACTGCAACCAGGGCGTGACCCATATCGTCGAGGCAATAAACGACATGCTGGATCTCCGCAACGGTCCACCTCGTGGCTTCCTTCGAGTCCGCTCGACAGTTGGATTTGGACGCAAGGTGGTGGCGCCGCTGCTTTTCAGGTTTTCCGAGAGCTACCCCGATATCGCGGTTGACCTGCTTCTGGATGACAGGCCAGCCGATTTTGCCGCGGAACAGATCGATGTGGCGTTTCGCGATGGGCACATCGAGGACTCCAGCATCATTGCGAAGCAGTTGATCCCAATGCAGAGGGTACTCTGCGCGTCCCGCGCCTATGCCGAGGAGCGGGGACTGCCCTCTACCCTGGAAGATCTGGAACAGCACGACTGTATCAACGTGAGATTCAACGGTCGCGTCATTGAGTGGGATTTCAAGGTTGACGGCTATATGCGAAAGTATCTGCCGACCGCCAGGTTGACTTTCAATGACGCAGACCTGGTATTGAATGCGGTCCTGGAAGGCCGTGGCATCGCCCAGATGCCCGGATATCAGATATGCGATTACATTGCGCGCAATGAACTCGTCGTTGCTTTAAGGCGATATGTGCCTGACGACCGGGGGCACTACATCTGCTTTCTCAGCCGACAGAATTTGCCGTCACGCATTCGTGTGTTCGTCGATTTCATGACGGAAGAAATTCGGGCACTCAACTCACTTTGCCTCGGCGAATTTAATACGGATTATTCAGAAAGCCGGAATCAGGCCTGACGCTGTCCAAATGGCCCCGCAAGGGGGCCAATCGCATGGATGACGTACTTCGCCTCGCTGAGGTCGGTAGCAGACCGGTGGCGGCGCCTATTGGTGTCGACACGGCAACAGTGCGTGTTCCGATGCGTATCTACCAAGGCGGGGGCTCGACACCTACCATTCCTACATGGCATCGCGATCGGCTCCACTGAGTGGATGGGTCGTTGAGGTCGTGAGTGGAGAGCGTCATGTTTCGTCTCGGACCCCTGCCGGTGTTTGTAGGCTGGATCATGCTATCTGCGGTCAGTATCGGGCTTGCGATTGCCGTCTCGTTCAGCGGCATTTTATGAAGTCTGATATCCGCCTCCCAAATCGCGCCCTTTCGGCGCCAGCGAAGCATGACACATGACATGGGCGGTGCGCCATGGAAAGTTCGTACATAGATTGCCACGCGATTTCACGGGCATTGGCCAGTGCAGAATGCATTGTCGATGTGGGTGCGCATCTTGTTAGTGAACGGGAAGGCTATGCACACCACGGAATTTATGCGGGGAATGGGCAGGTTATTCACTATGGGGGCTTTCATCATTCCGCAAAACGACGCCCTATCGAATATATCCCGTTGCGCGGCTTTGCGGCAGGGAAAGATATAAAAGTTCAGCCTGAACCAGACGCCATTTATACCGGAATCGATGCCGTGGCGAGAGCCAGGTCCCGCTTAGGCGAAGACCGATATCAGTTGCTGACCAATAACTGCGAACACTTCTGCACGTGGTGTCTGCTCGGTGTCGGGCGCAGTGAACAGGTACGCCGAGGCTTAAGGAATCCATGGAAAGGAATCAAGACGCTGTTCGCGCTTGCGAGGGAGGGATGGATGCTTTCTATGCGTGCGCGACGCGTACCCGTCGGGACCGTCACCGGGCAGGTCGTCCCAAACGTACGTCGCGATGTTCGACCAAGCACCTTATTACTCCACTATCTGATAGGCCAGAAAATGAGCATTCAGTTAAACACCAGACGGCGCGCGTCACGTGCACTGAAACTCGGTGTATCGGTGATGGTCGCGGCGGTGCTATCGGCATGCGTGAACTACGCCGACATCCACAGCGACGCTAAAACGGCCGAGCCGACGCAGTATGCGACGCAGCGAAGCCTTCCCGCCGAACAAGGCCATTGGCCCGCCGCCAACTGGGCTGACCAGTTCGGCGACGCACAACTCAAGACGCTGATCGAAGAAGCGTTGAAGCGCAGCCCGACGCTGGACCAGGCGCGTGCCCGCGTTGCGGCTGCATCGGCTTACAGCGAAACGGCGAAGGCCAACACGATGCCGCGCGTCGACGCGAGCTATTCGCTCACGCGTCAACAGCTCTCGAATACGACATTCTTGCCGCCTGCATTTGGCGGCTCGTGGCAGACGGAGAACAAGGGCCTGCTGAGCGCATCCTACGATCTCGACCTGTGGGGCAAGAACCGCGAAGCGCTGAAAGCGGCAATCTCGCAGCATCAGGCGAGCCGGGCTGACTGGGAAGTCGTCAAGCTGACGCTGACGACGTCGATTGCCCGCACGTACAACCAGTTTGCGCGCCTGTATGTGCTACGCGACATCGCGCAAGAGGAAATCTCGCAGCGCGAGCAGATCGACCGTATCACCGCGGGCCGTATCGCGATGGGGTTAGATACGGAAGTCGAGCGCAAGACCGCGCAGGCCAATCTCGCGACGAGCCGCGCCGCGCTGAAATCGCTCGACGGCCAGATTCTCGCGACGCGCTATCAGATCGCTGCGCTGCTCGGCGCGGGTCCCGACCGTGGTTTGCAGATCGCGCGGCCTGCGCTCGGCACCGGCGACGAAGTGCGCCTGCCTGACAACCTCCCTGCCGATCTCCTGAGCCGCCGCCCGGACATCGTGGCCGCGCGCTGGCGCGTCGATGCGATGACGCACGATGTGAAGGAGGCTAAGGCCGAGTTTTATCCCGACATCAACCTGAGCGCCGCGATCGGGCTCGACGCATTCGGCTTCGGCCGATTTCTGACGGCGGCGAGCCGCACGGCCTCGATCGGTCCGGCAATCCATCTGCCTATCTTTGACGCAGGCGAACTGCGCGCGCAGCTGAAGGGCCGCTACGCTGACTTCGATTACGCCGTCGCGACCTACAACCAGTCGCTTGTGACCGCGCTGAGCGAAGTCGCCACACAGCTCGCCGACGTGCGTTCGACAGACGCGCAGCTGTCCGATGCGCAGACCGCGCGGGATGCCGCGCGCCAGGCCGACACGCTCGCACTGGTGCAGTACAAGGCCGGTCTCACGAATCAATTGACGGTCTTAAACGCCGAGGTCAACGCGCTTTCAGCCGATCAGACCGTCGCTAATTTGCGCATGAACCGCCGCGATCAGCAGATTGCACTGGCTTCAGCACTCGGCGGAGGTTTTGTCGACGCGTCGAACGCAGACTCTGCAGCGGCGCCGCGCGCCGATGCGTCCGGACCCAACACGCCTGTCGTTGCCGCGCGCTAAGCGGCTACCCATCGAATCTGCCTGGAGAATTGAAATGACCGAAACCAACACTACGGAGCGCCAGGAAACCCAGGCGACCGGTGTCAAACGTGACGCGCCAGCCGACCTTAAAACCGCAGTCGCGACCGGGCCAGATCTACGCAAGCGCAAGTTGCTGCTCGAGCTGCTGGGCGCGGCTGTCGTAGTGTCGGCGGCGGCTTATGGTGCGTACTACATGACGTATGCGCGTTACCACGAATCCACCGACGATGCGTACGTCAGTGGCAACCTCGTGCAACTGACGCCGCAGGTGACGGGCACTGTCATTGCCGTGAATGCTGACGATACCCAGATTGTGAAGGCAGGCGATCCCGTGGTTACGCTCGATAACGCGGATGCGAAAGTCGCGCTTGGCAATGCAGAAGCGACGCTCGGGCAGACCGTTCGACAGGTGAGCAGCCTGTACGTGAACAACGATTTCTATGCCGCGAACGTTGCTCAGAAGCAATCCGAGCTGAGCCGTGCACAGGACGATCTGCGCCGCCGCCAGGCGGTTGCCGGTACGGGCGCTGTGTCGGCCGAAGACATCGCGCACGCGCGTGACACGGTGACCGCCGCGCAGGCAGCGCTCGAAGCCGCGCGTCGACAGGCACAAGCCAACCGCGCGTTGACCGACCGCACGACGATCGACCAGCATCCGAACGTGCAAGCCGCGGCGTCGAAAGTCCGCGATGCGTATCTCGCGTATGCGCGCAACACGTTGCCCGCACCCGTTACAGGCTATGTCGCGAAGCGTTCGGTGCAGGTCGGACAGCGGGTGTCGCCGGGCACGCCGTTGATGGCGATTGTGCCGCTCGAGGGCGTGTGGATCGATGCGAACTACAAGGAAAGCCAGTTGCGCAACATGCGCATCGGTCAACCCGTCTCACTAACAGCCGATGTTTATGGCGGAAAGGTTACCTATCACGGCCGCGTCGTCGGCTTCTCGGCGGGCACCGGCAGTGCATTTGCGAGTTTGCCGGCGCAAAACGCGACGGGCAATTGGATCAAAATCGTGCAGCGTTTGCCCGTGCGCATCCGGCTCGATCAGAGGGAACTCGAAGCGCATCCGCTGCGCATCGGCCTGTCGATGGATGTCGATGTGGATACGCACAGCAACACGGGCCCGCAGCTCGGCGCGGCCATGAACACGTCATATCGCACCGATGTGTTCGCCGGATACGGCGCACAGGCAGACGCCGAGATCGAGAAGATCATCGCGCAGAACAGCGTCCCAATGCATGCGGGGTCCACGGGCAATGGCGTATCGTCGAGTCCATTCGCCAAGCGCGACGCAAGCGACACGAGTGGCGCTAAACAGCACGCAGGCTAAATCGCATCCTCGAGCGCGCCTCGCGGGCGCGTTTGGGCTTACTCAATAGTTCGACAGGCCGGAGAAACACGCGGACCTGTCGAACGGTTCAGACTGGAAGCGCCATGAATCCCTCGAAGCAACTTGCACCGCCTCCGCTGACAGGCGGCAAGCTGGTCCTCGCGACTATCGCCGTCGCGCTCGCGACTTTCATGAACGTGCTCGATTCATCCATTGCGAACGTTGCCATTCCAACCATCTCGGGCAACCTTGGCGTATCCGTCGATGAAGGCACGTGGGTGATCACGCTGTTCTCGGCGGCCAATGCCGTCGCGATTCCGCTGACGGGTTGGCTCACGCAACGCGTCGGTCAGATCAGGCTGTTCGTGGCCGCGATCGTGCTGTTCGTGTTCTCGTCGTGGCTGTGCGGCGTCGCCCCGAACCTGATCGTGCTACTCGCCGCGCGCGTGTTGCAGGGGGCCGTCGCAGGCCCGCTGATTCCGCTCTCGCAGGCCATTCTGCTCGGCTCGTATCCGAAGGAAAGAAGTTCGACGGCGCTGTCGCTGTGGGCGATGACGGCGACGGTCGGGCCGATTGCTGGCCCTGCACTGGGCGGTTGGATCACCGACAGCTATAGCTGGTCGTGGATCTTCTATATCAACATTCCCGTGGGCCTGTTTGCCGCCGCCGTGACCTGGGTAATCTACCGCGATCGCGACTCCTCGCCGCGCAAGCTTCCCATCGACAAGGTTGGCCTGCTGTCGCTGATCGCATGGGTCGCGTCGCTGCAGATCATGCTCGACAAGGGGAAGGATCTCGACTGGTTCAATTCGCCTGTGATCTGCACGCTCGCCGTCATCGCCGCCATCAGCTTTCTGTTCTTCCTGATCTGGGAGTTCACGGAGAGAAACCCGATCGTCGATCTTCGTCTCTTTGCAGAACGCAATTTCCGTGGCGGCACAATCGCGATCTCAGTCGCGTACGCGGTGTTTTTCTCGAACCTGGTGATCTTGCCACAGTGGATTCAGGGTTATCTCGGCTATCGTTCGGTGGATGCCGGTCTCGTGACGGCGCCGCTCGGAATCTTTGCCGTCCTGCTTGCGCCCGTGATGGCGAAAATCATGCCGAAGTCCGATGCGCGGGTCCTCGCGACGCTGGCCTTCCTCGGCTTTGCAGGCGTGTTTTTTATGCGCGCGCATTACACGACGGACGTCGACACCTATACCCTGGTTCTGCCGACGCTGCTGCAAGGCATTCCCATGGCACTCTTTTTTACGCCACTTACCGCGATCGTCCTGTCTGGACTGTCGCCCGATAAGATTCCGGCGGCCGCTGGCCTATCCAACTTCGTGCGCGTGTTTGCGGGCGGCGTTGGCACGTCGTTGATCTCCACGGGCTGGAACGACCGCACGATCCTGCACCATGCGCATCTGGCGGAGCAGTCGAGCGTGAACAACCCCGACTATTTGAACGCCATTGCTAACCTCCACGCGACGCTCGGCGGCGGCATGGATCGGGCCGCGGCGTCTTTCGAGCACGCCTTGAATGCGCAGGCCGCGATGCTCGGACTGAACGATATCTTCTGGCTCTCGTCGATCATCTTCATCGTGATCGTTCCGCTGGTCTGGCTTACCAAGCCCGGCAAGGGTGGCGCTGGCGCGGCGGCGGGTGCGCACTGAGTGCGAGGCGCACGGCGTTACGACTTGCCGGCGTCGTCCGGCCGCATCAGGGCGACGACGTTCTCGATTCCGTGCCGTGCCATCTTCGTGTAGGGGCAATAGCGTTCGGTGTCGCGTACCAGTTCCCCGGCGATGGCGGACTCGACACCGGGCAAACGGACGCGAGTGTGCGCCGTCAGCATGAACAGGCCGTCGATCGGATCGCGGCCGAAGTCGACCGTGACTTCCACCGAGGCGCCGGGAATCGGAATGCCTGCCCGTGCCGCAAGCAGACTCAGCGCGCCATGAAAGCAGGCCGCGTAACCCGCCGCGAACAACTGCTCTGGATTGGTGCCGCCGCCAGGCCCGCCTAGCGCCTTCGGCATGCGCAAGTCGAGTGCGAGCTGGCCGTCGTCGGAGCGGGCAATGCCCGACGCCCGCCCGTGGCCCGCGTCGCCGCCCGTTACGGTGACAGTGGTCGAATACAGCGTTTGCGCGTCTTGCCCATGGTGCTTGTCGAGCAGTGTCAGCGGCGGTGGACGCAATGTGGTCATTGGTGCGCCTCGTAGGTGATTGCCACTCGTTTCGTGGCGTGCTTCTCTTTGAATCACGCGTCGAAGGTCAGCGGGGCCGATAGGTGCGTTGGCGCCCTGTGACGAGCGGGTTATGGCATCGTAGGCGTGCGCTCGGTCATGCGCTAGGGGCGCGGAGAGACCCACCGTGTTGCATCAGAAACATCACTCGACGCCGCGTCGTTCGGGGCGTCAACCTTCGACTGCCGATAGCGTCGTCATCATCGGCAGACACTGCAGATCGAGTGCTCTGGTGTGCTCGGTCATGTAGTCGATGAACACCCGGATTCGGGCCGGAAGATGCTTGCGGCTGAGATAGCAGAGGTAGTGACCGCCATCGTCGGGTGCGTGCTGCGGGACACAGCTGATCAGATGTCCGTCGCCAAGCAGATGGCACACTTGGTAGGCGGGCAACTGCGCGATGCCCAACCCGTGGAGTACCGCCTGCAACATCAGATCCGCGTCGTTGAACGTGTGCTGCGCGACAAGCTGGCGTCGCTGCGCAACACCGTCGATCTTGAACTCCCATTCCCTGATGCGGCCCGATGCCGTCCGGAAGTTGATGCAGCGATGATTCGCGAGCTCGTCGACATGGCGCGGCAAACCGTGAATCCTTGCATAGGCGGGCGACGCGCAAACGATCATCTGCATCGGAATCAACTGACGCGCGATGATCCCGCTGTCTTCCATGCGACCCTCGCGAAACGACACGTCTATGCGATCGGCGGTGAAGTCGGCGGGATGATCGTTCAACAGCAATTCCAGCTCGATCTCGGGATATTGCGTGTAAAAGCCCTGGAGCAGCGGCGCGACGACTTTACGACCGAAGCCGGGCGTCGAGCCGATGCGCAGATGGCCGCGCGGCGGACCGTTACGCAGCTCCCGCATGTCTTCCAGCGCCTGGGCGATGCGCTCCATACCTGGCTGACAGTTCTCGTAAAAGAGTTCGCCCTCGCGCGTCAGCGACGTACTGCGCGTCGTGCGCAGAAAGAGACGCGTATCGAGTTGGGCCTCGAGTTTCTGCACGTTTCGGCTAACCGAGGAACGACCGATACCGAGGCGATCGCCCGCGCGGGAAAAGCTGCCTTCGCTGGCAACGGCCAAAAAAGAGACGACGCAAGCGAAACTGGTCGCAATTTTGCTTGCGAACTGATCGTCGGCGCCCGCGATGGGGCCGCGTGATGGGGAAGTTGACATGGGAGCGCAAGTCGGGGAGTCGATACGGGACCAGACGTATCAGGGCTGCGGTTTGTGACAGAGTGCGCCGCTTTTATTCGGTGGATGGGTGAGCGTGCTGAGCCATCGTGGTCAGCGCGCTTCCGGTGGGCTGCTCGGGCGCTTGGTGGACACGACTGCAATCAATGCGTGAAAAGTGGCCGTGCTGCTCCGCTGATCGCGGCGTCGTTCACCGCGATCGTCGGCTCAACGTCGAAGCCCGCTGCACGCCATGCACCGATACCGCCGGTAAGCGGCAATGCGAGCTTGACGCCGGCCAGTCGCAACCGCTTCGCCATCCATGCCGCAGACACTTCGTTTGGACACGAACAATAGATAACCAGCGTCCGGTTCGTCCCATAGCGCTCCACGATGTGCTGCAGTTTCCGCTCGTTGGCGAGCACAGCGCCTGGAATGACAAATGGATCGAGCATTCTCCGCTCTGCGGAGCGGATATCGAACACGACAGGCCGCGGATTGTTCGCGAGCAACGCATGCAATTCGCCCGCACTGATCCGCGCCTTCTCGAGCGCTTTTGCCAGCATGAGTCTGTGGCAGTAGCAATAGAAGACGTAAAGCACCGGTGCCATGCCAATTACGATCAACGCGCGCCAGCCAAGATGGGCGATCAGTGCGAAAACCACGTCGATCTGCGACGAGAATATTGCACCGATAGCCAGTCCAACCGACGCCCATAGTGCAACGCCGGCGCAGTCGTGCAAGACAAAGGAACGCAACCTGACGGCCATCGCACCGCACAGCGGCACAGCAACGAGTGACAGGCCAGGGACGAACCGCGCGACAACCAGCACGCGGACTCCCCAGCGCCCGAAAAAACGCTCCGTCTTCCTGACGCACGTTTCGCGCGACAGCGACAGTTTGCAAACAGTATGAAGCGTACGCTCGCCGTACCGCTTGCCGCCCCGAAACCAGATCAAGTCGCCGAGCACGCCGCCAATCACAGCGGCACCTAGTATCGTCGCGAAATGCAAGATCGTCGACGACGCAACGTGTGTCACGAGCGCAATGCCTGCTCCAACTGTGATCAATGTCGGTATGACAGGCAAAGGCAGGCCAAGAGAGGAACCAAGCACATTCAGGAATACGGCCAACGTGCCGTATCGCGCGATCATTTCATGCGACAACATGGTGCTCTCCTTATGGCTTGCACGTACCCGCCTCGAAATCGTTCGTTGCCCTGCAGGGTTGTGTCCTTACTGCATGAACCAGCCGTGGCTGACCACAATCGATTGACCGGTGAGGGCGTTAGACTCGAAGCCGGCGAGGAATGCAACCGTGTTGGCGACGTCGGCAAGCGATGTAAACCCGCCGTCCACCGTCTCCCTCAGCATCACCTCCTTCACAACCTGTTGCGGGGAGATGCCCAGTGCCTTTGCTTGCTCGGGGATTTGCTTGTCGACCAATGGCGTCCTCACGAAGCCCGGACACACGACGTTCGCGCGCACGCCTCGCGGGCCGCCTTCCTTTGCAACGACACGGGCGAGACCGAGAAGCCCATGCTTGGCCGTGACATAGGCCGATTTGAGTTGCGACGCCTCGTGAGAATGGACCGAACCCATGTAGATCACCGCGCCACATTTGTTGGACGCGTACATGTGTCTGAGAGCGGCCTTGGTCGTGAGGAACGCACCGTCGAGGTGAATCGCCAACATCTTTTTCCAATCGGAAAAGGAATAGTCTTCGATCCGGTTGACGATCTGGATGCCGGCATTCGAGACAAGCACATCGAGACCCCCCAGCCGACTCACCGTTTCGGCCACACCCGCATTGACCGCTTCTTCGCTGGTTACGTCCATTTCAACTGCGATCGCTTTCCCACCGGTAGCGACGATATCGTCGGCGGCCTTTTGAGCGTTCACGAGGTTCAGATCTGCAATCACGACCGTCGCGCCGTCCACCGCGAGCTTACGCGCGCATTCTTCCCCGATACCGCTTGCTGCACCCGTAACGAGCGCGACCTTATCTTTCAGTGACATATGTCCTCCTTCGAGTGCTTACTGATTGACCGCGAGCCTCACGGGCTCGGCAGGCGCGAGATAGTCATAAACGACTTCTCCGGCATCGAGCGTGAGATTTGCGATGACGTGACGTGCGCCGATCACTTTCCGAACCGGCAGATCGGCAACCGATGCGAGTTAGCGTTTGCTGCCGCGGCCAATGACGTGCGCTCGCGCAAGGCAGCGAAGACTTGCAGCGCGCATTCGCGCGTTTCTCCTACGGTGTCGTGTTTCCTGGCTCGCATCAGGCGGCGTGTGCGGCTACCGTCAGGACAAAGCGTAGGCGCGATCGTCTTGCGGCAGTAGCTCCGCAAAGGAGCTCACCGCGTTGTCGCTGCGACAACAATCGACGAGAGCAGGGCAGATGCACATCACCGACGAACGGATCGATATCGAGCCCGACGGTGTGCGACGGCGATAGTTCGTCGGGACCGTAGGCGCGGCTGATCGACTTCGATTGGTGTGAGTGGGGCAACACCGTGAGCCTCGTTGTATGTCTATCGCAATACGCCACATCGCCCTACGATGACTTCATGCGGCGCTAGGCCGCTAACGAGATATGGAGGGGGAATCATGAAGATCGTCGTGATCGGCGGCACTGGCCTGATTGGCTCGAAGACCGTCGCGATTCTGCGCGGGGGAGGCCATGAGGTCATCGCTGCCTCACCCAAGAACGGCATCAACAGCATCACCGGAGAGGGGCTGCAAGAAGCCATGGCCGGTGCTCAAGTGGTGATCGATCTCGCCAATTCGCCCTCGTTCGAGGACAAGGCGGTGCTGGAATTCTTCGAGACATCCGGCCGCAACGTTCATGCAGCGGAGGCCGCCGCCGGCGTCCGGCATCATGTCGCGCTTTCTATCGTCGGAACTGACCGGACGCCCGAGAACGGCTATTTCCGCGCCAAGGTTGCTCAAGAGAAACTGATCGTCGCTTCCGGGATTCCCTATACGATCATTCGCGCGACTCAATTCATGGAATTCCTCGGCGGCATCGCCGACGCAGGCACCGATGGCAACGTCGTCAGGATGTCGCCCGGCTTGTTCCAGCCCATCGCGGCGGACGACGTCGCCGCCGCCGTCGCCGATGTGGCGCTTGCGGCGCCGCGAAACGGCGTCGTCGAGATCGCGGGTCCGGAGCGTGCGCCGTTCAACGAAATCATCGCTCGTTATCTGAAGGCGGTCGGCGATTCGCGTGAGGTCGTATGCGACCCCGAGGCGCGTTACTTCGGCGGTCGGGTCGAGGACCACTCGCTCGTGCCGTTGGGCGAGGCGCGGCTGGGCCGCATCGGCTTCGACGAATGGCTCCGCCGCTCACAGGCGCGTGTCTGATCGCGCATCCGACAATCGAACGACAGGTGATGTCCTGCAGCGCTGGCCAACGTTTCTCCGGCCAGCGCAGCGACGGCTACGGGGCAATGACGATCGCCGGGATAGGTTGGAGATGATCAGACAGGCTTGAGCGGCTTGAACGCAGTGTCGAACGATCTTGACGTCATTGGTAACAACATCGCGAACGCCAATACCTTCGGCTTCAAATCGGGTCAAGCTCAGTTCTCCGATTTGTATGCAAACTCCACCGCCACGAGCAGAAGTCCATCGCTCTCAAAATCCGTTCCGCCGCCTCAACCAAGATACCGCCTCGTCCACCATCGGATGATGTCGGTTCGTATTCCACACCAGCGCCGCCGTCACGACCATCACCTTTTCCTTCAACGGCCGGACGACGACATTCTCCGGCGCCAGCTTGCGCATCGACGCCGGTACCAGCGCAACACCTTGACCGCAGCCGACATATGCGATTTGCGACGTGACCGAACGGACTTCGTGAATCACGCGAGGTGTCAACCCATGCGAGCGGCAGACGGACGTCAGCAGGTCGAAGTAAACAGGGCTGACCTGCCGGGACGACATCACCAGATGTTCGTCTGCGAGCGTCCGCAGCCTGATCCTCGGCAGTAGGGCCAGCGGATGATCCTTCGGCAGCGCGACGGCGAGCCGGTCCTCGGCGAGCGGCATCGTTGCGATCCCATTGCCGATCTCGCCGTCGACGCGGACGAACGCCAGGTCGAGCTCACCGGCCTCCAGCGCGGGAATCGCATCGACGCTGTCGATCTCGCGCACGAACACCGTGAGCTGCGGATGCGCCTGCTTCAGCGCATCGAGCAAAGGCGGCACCGTTTCCAGCATCGCGGATGTGATCGCGCCGACGTACAGCACGCCCGACTGGCCCGCCGCGACTTCCCGCACGACGCGTTCGAGTCGTTCCACCTGGCTTGCGAACTGCCGCACGGCGGGCAGGATCGCCGCGCCGGCGGGACTTAACTGCGTGCCCTGACGGGAGCGATAGAACAGTTGCAGCTTCAGTGATTGCTCGAGCACCTTGATCTGCTCGGTCAACGGCGGCTGCGACATGTTCAGACGTTTAGCCGCCCGTCCGAAATGCTGCTCCTCGGCCACCGCGAGGAACATCCATAGCTGCCGAATCAGCCGGAAATCGATCGTATTGCTCATGTGGGTGGGTCTCTATACCGAATCGCCGCGGCCGCGCTGCCCGCGGCGCCGACGCCATTATCGGGCGGCCGCGTGCCGGACCCGT
>NZ_JBQCDN010000439.1:0-5900 GCF_051961175.1 Trinickia sp.
GTTAAACGCGCCCGGCGCCCCGCGGCCCCCCCGGGGGTGCGCCACCCCACTGCCGTCGGCCCCACCTGCCGAGCGTTGTGGGGGCCCCTTCTCGTTGGCGGGTCACCGTCCTCGGTTGCCCCCGCGCTGAGTCCGCCGCGAGCCCGGCACCATCCAGTCCCGCTCAGCCGAGGAAAAGATAATTCGTCATGGCCAGCGCCCGCTGAAACGTCCCTAGCGACTCGATCTCGAGCGCATAGCCGTCGCTGGCCGCGCCGAGCGAGGCGAATACCGGCAGCAAGTGTTCGTCGGTCGGATGCATCAAAGCGGCGTGGGGGGCCCGAACGCGATAGTCGAGCAACGCGTCCACATCGTGTTCGGCGAGGCGCGCCTCGAACCAATCGGTGAATTCCGCCACGCGCGGATCTGCGTCGCTTGGCGCTGCGCTGAAATCCGCTGCCCGCAGGTTGTGGGTGATCTGGCCCGAGCCGATGATCAGCACGCCCTCATCGGCCAATGGCCGCAGCGCCCGTCCCACCGCGTAGTGATGCGCCGGGTCGCGATGCGGCTGAATCGATAGCTGCGCGACCGGAATATCGGCTCGCGGGTACATCAGCAACAGCGGTACCCACGCGCCGTGATCGAGCCCATGGGGCTGCGCGCTCGTCCGGATGTTCGCGGCGTTCAGCAGGCCGGCTGCCGCGCGAGCGACGTCCGGCGCACCGGCCGCCGGATAGCGCAACTCGTACAACGGCCGCGGAAAACCGTAGAAGTCGTGGATCGTTTCCGGTGTCTCGGCGGTGCTGGCGACGGGCATATCCGTTCCCCAGTGCGCCGACAGCATCAAGATTGCACGCGGACGCGGCAGGCGAGCGCCCAGCGCAGAAAATGCTTCTGACGGCATGGCGGGATCGATCGGCAGCGTCGGTGCGCCGTGGGACAAGAAGAGGGAGGGCAGACGTGACATGGTATGAGGAATGCGCAAGCGCAATCAGGCTTCGGTTCATGGTGGCCGTGCGCCGGGCGAGATGTCCGTCTGGCTGAAGCCCAGGGGAACATGAAGCGCTGGAAGGCGCACGCGCAGGCGTTGAATCACCTGCGACTATCGACCGACTATATGCCGACGCTCCGCGCTGCGAAACCCGCTTTCAGGAAATGGATCGTGTCGCGATAGTTGCGACAGCGACCCGTAGCGTGAGTCGAGGTTGTCGAGGCAGTTGCGAATGCGCGAGGCGTTCGAGGCTGAATCACGCCTATCACGCCTCGCCGCGCAGCCCCGTCCAGGCGGCAGCCAGGGCTGGGCCGAGCGAAAACATATCGAGCACGCGCGCGACGGTGTCGTCGACCATCTGATCGATCGACGTCGGCCGGTTGTAGAACGCGGGCAGCGGCGGGAAGATCACGCCGCCCATTTCGGTGACGGCTGTCATATTGCGCAGATGCGCCAGATTGAGCGGCGTTTCGCGGGCCAGCAGCACGAGACGCCGGCGCTCCTTGAGCGTGACGTCGGCTGCGCGCGCGATCAGATTATCGGACAGGCCGTGAGCGACGCTGGCTAAGGTCTTCATCGAACACGGCGCGATGATCATGCCGTCGGTCGCGAATGAACCGGACGCGATGCTCGCGCCGACATCGCGCACGCTATGCACGACATCCGCCAGCGGATGGACCTCGTCCTTCGTCAATCCGAGTTCGTGCTGAAGATTGAGCCAACCGGCGCTGGAGACGACGAGATGGGTTTGGAGCCCATCGATGCGCCGCATCGTCTCGAGCAGGCGGACGCCGTAGATTGCGCCCGTGGCGCCGGTGATCGCGACGATCAGCCGGCGCGACGGCGCCGTGGCGGAAGACGACATGAATGACAGGAAGCGGGAGGCTGCGGGGCCGGCGATGGACTCGCCGGGCCGCGTGCTCGGTTCAGGCCGAGGCGAACAGTTGCTGCAGCTCGCCCGACTGGTACATTTCCATCATGATGTCCGAGCCGCCGACGAATTCACCCTTCACGTAGAGCTGCGGGATTGTCGGCCAGTTCGAAAATTCCTTGATGCCCGAACGCACTTCCTCGTCTTCGAGCACATTGACCGTCTTGAACTGATCGACCCCGCAGGCCTTCAGAATCTGGACGGCGCGGCCCGAAAAGCCGCACATCGGAAACTGCGCGTTGCCCTTCATGAAAAGGACGACGGCGTTTTCGTCGATGATTTGCTTGATGCGTTGTTGCGTATCCATGACTGACCTTGTGCTGCGCGCCACGCGCGGAACGGAAAAAATTCTGAAGGCCAATGATAGCGGATTTCGCCAACGAAAGCCGATACGCTACCGCGGCGCACCGGGCGCGTCGGCCAGCATCCGGCTCAGTTTGTCCGCCAACTCCGCATACGTGAACGGCTTCGACAGCAAGTTGATACCGGGATCGAGCCGGCCGTGGTGGACGATCGCATTGCGTGCATAGCCCGTCGTGAACAGCACCGGCAGTTCAGGGCGGCGCGCGCGCACGGCGTCGGCGAGCTGCCGGCCGTTCATGCCGCCCGGCAGCCCGACGTCCGTAAACAACAGGCGGATTTCGGGCCGCTCGGCGAGCATCCGCAGGGCGCTCACGCCATCCTCCGCCATGACGACCCGGTAGCCGAGTTCGCGCAGCATGTCGCGGGTTGCCGCGCGCACGCTTTCATCGTCTTCCACGACGAGAATCGTCTCGCCGATCCGGCTGGCCGGCACGGGCCGCCGGTCGGTCCGCTCATCCTCGGCTGCGTTGCCCGGCAGGCGCGGCAAGTACAGCTTCACCGTCGTGCCTTCGTTCACCTCGCTGTAGACGCGCACGTGCCCGCCCGATTGCTTTACTAAGCAATAGACCTGGCTGAGCCCGAGGCCCGTGCCCTGGCCGACCTCCTTCGTCGTAAAAAACGGCTCCATCGCGCGCTCAACCACCTCTTTCGTCATACCCATGCCGGTATCGCTGACGGCGATCATCACGTACTGCCCGGCATCGAGACCTTCGAAACGCGAGACGTACAATTCATCGAGCACGCAATGGGCCGTTTCGATCGTCAGCTTGCCGCCGCCCGGCATCGCATCGCGGGCGTTGACGGCGAGGTTCAGCAGCGCGCTTTCGAGCTGGTTCGCATCCACCGATACACGCCACAGTTCGGGTGCGTTGACCGTTTCGATCGAAATCCCTTCGCCGAGCGTGCGACGCAGCAACTCCGACATCCCGGAAACCAGCTTGCCGATGTCGGTCGGCTTCGCGTCGAGCGCCTGGCGCCTTGAAAACGCGAGCAGGCGCCGGGTGAGATTGGCGGCGCGCTCGGCGCCGCGCAGCGCGTTGGTGACGAAGCGCGCCATGTCCGCGCCTTGCGGCAAGTGCTCGAGGCCGCCGGCACGCCGCTGGAGCCCTTCGAGGCTGCCGATCACCACTTGCAGCAAGTTGTTGAAATCGTGGGCGATCCCGCCCGTCAATTGGCCGATCGCTTCCATCTTCTGCGATTGACGCAGTTGCGCTTCGACATTGCGCTTTTCGGTGAGGTCGCGCGTGATTTTGGCGAACCCGATGACCTCGCCGTCAGGCCCGACGATCGCATCGATCAGCACGTTCGCCCAAAACCGCGAGCCGTCCTTGCGCACGCGCCAGCCTTCGCCTTCGAACTTGCCCGTGCGAGCGGCGCGGGCCAGCACCGCTTGCGGCACGCCGTCGCGCCGGTCCTCTTCCGTGTAAAAGCGCGAGAAGTGCTGGCCGATGATTTCATCCGCCCCGTAGCCTTTGATGCGTTGGGCCCCCGGGTTCCAGCTCGTGACGTAACCCTCGGCGTCGAGCATGAAAATGGCGTAATCGACCACGCTGTCGACGAGCAGGCGAAACCGCTGCTCGGTTTCCTGCAATCGGGCGGATGCTTCGTGGCCGCGATGCACCTCTTCGCGGCTCGAACGCAGCGCGGCTTCGTCACTGCGTTGCTGCGTGGCCTCGCGCGCCTCCAGCAGCACGAAGGCGACGCGGCCGGCATCGTCGTGCACGGGCCGCACAGTCGACTCCAGGATGACGGGCGGTTTGCCGGGTGCAGCCGCGGGCAGCTCCAGATCGAATTGCACTGTCTCGCCCGCCGCGGCGCGCGCAATCGTTTGCCGTAGCGTTTCACGCGTGCGAGGAGGCTCGTCGGGGCTCGGGAAGACCTCGGCAAGCGGCTGGCCGATCAGATTGGGCAGCGGCTGCGACGGTGCGCCGATAGGGTCCCGGTTGCACTCCAGCACGGTGCCCGCCGGGCTGAGGAGGGCGACGAACGACGAGAGTTCCTTCAGCGCGATGCGCGCGAACTTGCTTTGCGTCAAGTCGGGCGCGTCATCGGGACGAAGCTCAGTATCGCGAACGATCAAAGGCTCGCTGACAGGCGGCAAGGGACACTTCACCGTGGGCTCCGCTTGAGGTTCGATTGAGGTTCGATTGGGGTGACCCGCGACGAGTCGAGCCGCACGCAGGCCAGGATTCATCATAACAGCGCCGATGATGCATCTATTCATGTTAGATGCAGATCGGACGATCGGTAATAGCGCGGCCGCTGCAAAGCCACCGCTCCGACCGTTCAAACGCGCATGCCGCCCGTTGTACGCTCGATGCCGGCCAGGTCTTCACGCGATTGGACATTCGCGAAGCCCGAGGCAGCCAACACATGGCGAACATGCATGGCTTGATCATACCCATGCTCGATCCACAACTGCGCGCCATGGGCTAAAAACGGACCCGCACCCGCTGCGATGGCGCGAATCGCCGATAAGCCGTCCGATTCATCCGTCAGGGCGCCCCGCGGCTCGAAGCGCAGATCGCCCTCGTCGAGATGGGGATCGCCCGCGGCGATGTATGGCGGATTGCTGACAATGATGTCGAATTCAGGCGCCTCGCAAGCGGAGAGGGCGCCGTACCAATCCCCCTCGAGCCATGTCAATGCCCTTCCGGGCCGGCCGCGATCGAGCAACCTTGCCGCGTTGCGTGCGGCAACGGCGAGCGCGGCGGGCGACCGGTCGACCGCCCATACCCGCGCATCGGGCCGCGCGCTGGCGATCGCGACGGCGATGGCGCCGCTGCCTGTGCCCAGATCGAGTACGCGTGGGTGCGCGACCGATTCGACGGCGGCAAGCGCAATCTCGACGAGCAATTCCGTTTCCGGGCGCGGAATGAGGACGTCGGGCGTGACTTCGAAGGCGAGACCGTAGAACTCGCGCACGCCGACGAGTTGGGCGATCGGCTCGCCCGCGGCACGGCGCGTTTCGAGGCGGCGAAACGCGGCCACCGCGCCGCCATCCAGCGGTTCGTCGTCACGTGTGATGAGTTCGGTGCGCCGCCAACCGAGTACATGGCCGAGCAGCACGCGCGCTTCGAGCGCGGGCAGCGGCGAGGCTCGCAGCAAAGCACTGACGGTGAAGGGAGCGGTCGCGGAGCCGGACGTCATGAGCGCGTGTGAATTCGATGGGGCGGTGTCGAGGGGCTTAGTCGGCGTCGCCGAGGGAGGCCAGCAATTCCGCTTGGTGCTCGTTCACGAGCGCCGCGATCAATTCGTCGAGATCGCCGTCCATGATCGCGTCGAGCTTATAGAGCGTCAGGTTGATCCGGTGATCGGTCAGCCGCCCTTGCGGGAAGTTGTAAGTCCGGATGCGCTCCGAGCGGTCGCCCGAACCGATCAGGCTCTTGCGCGTGGCGGCTTCCTTCGCGTGCTGCTCGTGAGATTGCTTGTCCTTGATGCGCGCAGCGAGCACCTTCAGCGCGCGGTCCTTGTTCTTGTGCTGCGAGCGGTCGTCCTGGCACTCGACGACGATTCCCGTTGGCAAGTGCGTCACGCGCACGGCCGAATCGGTCTTGTTGATGTGCTGTCCACCCGCGCCGGACGCGCGGAACGTGTCGATCCGCAAATCGGCCGGGTTGATCTCCACTTCGCCGA
>NZ_JBQCDN010000440.1:0-2196 GCF_051961175.1 Trinickia sp.
GCATTCGGGCCGTCCGGTGCTCGCAGGCTGAGCATCGATCGCCGTAACCCAAAGGTCGAATCCACTGGGCCGGGCCCACCTGCGAATGGCGCCGGGCCGCCCGACGTTCGTTCAAGTGACGGCGCGAGGGGTTCGGTTGCTTGGGCGGGTGCGGCGCCGCCGCGATGCCATTGCGGCAGACGTCCTGGGGCTGCCGCGCTCAATCGCCGAAACGGTAATGGTTGGCTTTCACGCGCCGGGTGAGCCGGCGAAAGGCGAATGAGAATCCGGGCCAAAGGGTCGTGTTGCGACCTCGCTCGGACAGATACCAGCTTCGGCAGCCGCTCATCCAGACGGTGCCGCGAAAAGCGTTCTGCAGCCGTTCGTTGTAGGCGTGCTCCACAGTCTCACGCACTTCCATCGTCCTTGCGCCGCGTTCGCACAGCGTGCGCAAGCAGCGCGCGATATAGGCGATATGCGACTCGATCATATACACCATCGAGTTGTGGCCCAGGCCGGTGTTCGGGCCGATCATCATGAAGAAGTTCGGAAAGCCGGCGATGCTCGTGCCGAGATACGCTTGAGGCCCATTGGCACGCCAGCGCGCATCGAGGTCGGCGCCGTGCGCGCCGATGATCGGGAAGGGCGCGCCCGCATCCGCTACCTGAAAGCCCGTCCCGCAGACGATGGCATCGACAGGCCAGTGGCGCCCGTCATCGGTGACGAGACCGTCTTCGACGATTTCGCGGATCGGCGTGGTGACGACGTCGACGTTCGGTTGCGTCAGTGCCGGGTAGTAATCGCTCGAAAGCAGCACGCGTTTGCAGCCGAGCAGATAGTTCGGTGTCAGCTTGGCCCGCAGCACCGGGTCCTGCACGCGTCGCGCGAGATAGCTCGTGGCAAAGCGCATCGGCCCCTGCATCCACTGGGTATTGACGATGAAGGCGAGGGCGCGTGCTTCATGGCGCCAGTAGATCATCCAGCGCGCGATCTGTTGCGCGAGCGGCAACCAGCGAAACGCACCCTGCGCATGGGGGCTGATCGTGCGATCGGGCCGAGGCATGATCCAGGGCGGCGTGCGCTGAAAGACGCACAGCCGCGCCGCGCGCCGTTGAAGGTGCGGAATGAACTGCACGGCGCTCGCCCCCGTCCCGATGACGGCTACCGTCTTGCCTTCGAACGGATAGGTGTGATCCCATCGCGCCGAATGAAACAGTGCGCCGCCAAAGCGCTCGATGCCGGCGATGCCGGGCATTGCCGGCCGCGAGAGCGGTCCATTCGCCGCTATGACGACGTCGGCTTCGACCGTTTCATGTGTCGAGCCATCGGGCGCCGTCGCGATGTCCAGGTGCCAGACCCGGGCGTCATCGTCGAAGCGCGCCTTCGTGACGCGCGCGTTGCACCGGATCAACGGCTCGACGCCGTGATCGCGCGCGCAGCGTTTCAGGTAGTCGAGAATTTCGCGTTGGGAACCAAACGTGCGCGACCAGGAGGGATTCGGCGCGAACGAAAACGAGTACAAATGCGAGGGGATGTCGCAGGCGGCGCCGGGGTAGTCGTTGTCACGCCACGTGCCGCCGATGTCGCCGGCCGCTTCATAGACAGTCAGTGACGCCACGCCCATTTGCTTGAGCCGGATCGCCATCCCGATCCCGGCGAATCCGCTGCCGACAATCGCCACCCGCAGCGGGATCTTGCACGAACGCGTCACGGCTTAGTTATCGTTCCATCCGCCCGAATCGCCGCTGCCGAAGTCGACGCCGCCGTCACTGCCGCCGCCATCGTTCCAGTCGTTCGAGCCCTGTCCGAAATCGACCCCGCCGCTGTTGTCGCGTTCGGCGGCGCGGCGCCGCGCTTCGTCATCGTCGATGTAGACATCGCGCTCGATCACGCGATCGCGGCCATGCGACGACAGCGCTTCACCGAGCAGTACGCCGGTGAGCAGGCCGCCCATGCCGCCGCCCATGCCACCGCCCTGCTGCACGACGATCGGCGGTTGCTGCTGCGCAGGGTAGGGCTGCTGCATGCCGTACGGGGCTTGCTGCTGTTGCAAGCGCTCGGCTTCTTGCGCGTACGGCGATGGGGCGGCACCCGGCGTTTGCGCGTACGGATCCGGTCGTCCTTCGGTGCGGGCACGCAGGCTATCGAGCCGCCGTGCGAGATCGTCGAGCTCATAGGCGGGCACCGGATTGCCATTGTTCGACAGCGCCTCGACCA
>NZ_JBQCDN010000441.1:0-2240 GCF_051961175.1 Trinickia sp.
AACGTCGAGCAGATGATCGCCGGTGCCGAGCGCACCGGCCTTAAAAAAGCGCTCGGCGCCCTCGATCTCACGTTCCTTGGCATCGGCGCCATCATCGGCACCGGGATTTTCGTGCTCACTGGCACGGGCGCTGTGCAAGCCGGCCCCGCGTTGATGATTGCTTTCCTGATTGCGGCCGTCGCTTGCGGGCTGGCGGGTCTCGCCTATGCGGAATTTGCGTCGACGATCCCCGTCGCCGGCTCGATCTACACCTATTCGTACGCGACGCTTGGCGAACTGGCCGCGTGGATCATCGGCTGGGATCTGATGCTCGAGTACGGTCTCGCGACGTCGGCCGTGTCGGTGGGCTGGTCCGGCTATCTGCAATCGCTGCTGTCCGGCTTCGGCGTATCGCTGCCCGTCGCGCTGACGGCAGCGCCCGGCGCGCTGCCCGGCCACGAGACGCTGTTCAATCTGCCGGCGTTCCTCGTGATGATGGCGATCACGACGCTGCTGTCCGTCGGCGTGCGCGAATCCACGCGGGTGAACAACATCATGGTCGGGATCAAGGTAGCGGTCGTTCTGGCGGTGATTGCGGTCGGCGCATTCCATGTGCAGCCGGCGAACTGGCATCCGTTCATGCCGAACGGCTGGCACGGCGTGTTCGGCGCCGCGGCCGTCATGTTCTTCGCGTTCATCGGGTTCGATTCCGTCTCGTCGGCGGCCGAAGAGGTCAAAAACCCCAAACGCGATCTGCCGATCGGCATCATCGCGTCGCTGGCCGTGTGCGCCGTGCTTTATGTCGCCGTGGCGGCGGTCGTGACGGGCATCGTTCCCTCGCCGCGTTTCGCCGATGTCTCGCACCCCGTCTCCTACGCCCTGCAGGTTGCCGGGCAAAACTGGGTAGCCGGCTTCATCGATCTGGGCGCCGTGCTGGGCATGCTCACCGTGATTCTCGTCATGAGCTACGGCCAGACACGGATCATCTTCGCGATGTCGCGCGACGGGCTGCTGCCGCCCGTGCTCTCGCGCGTGCACCCGCGTTTTGCCACGCCGGTGACGACAACGTGGCTCGTCGGCGTCTTCTTTGGCCTGATCGGTGCCCTCGTGCCGTTGAACGTGCTGGCCGAGCTCATCAACATCGGCACGCTCGCCGCATTCTCGATGGTCTCGATCGCCGTGCTCGTCCTGCGCCGTACGCACCCGCATCTGCCGCGCTCGTTCCGTTGCCCCGGCGTGCCGGTCCTGCCGCTGCTCGCCGTCGCCGCTTGCGTGTTTTTGATGATCAACCTGCAATGGATCACCTGGGTCGCCTTCGTCGTCTGGCTCGCCATTGGCTTGGTCGTGTACTTCGGCTACTCGCGCAAGCATTCGCTGCTGGCGCGCGGCAAGCGGTGACCAGACTCTCGCCACCGGCGCGTTAGCCTCGGCGGCGCCCCGCTCCAGCCGGTGCCCTGCGAGGGCATCCCAACGGCATCGCCGGCCTGCGCCGCGATGCCGTTTTTGTTTGCACACGGTTTGCTAACGGGGTTCGCTGCCCTGCCACGCACAACGTAATGAACTTGCTCGCGCTGAGCGGTCCATAATGATCGAGTTCCGCTGACAACGTCCGACGCTCCGCTGACGGGCGCCGGCCCTTCCCAATTGAAGGAGGAGCAACGCAATGGAATTGACGGAGAGCTACACGCTGCCCGTGCCGCCGCAACGGGCGTGGGAAGCACTGACCGATGCGGCGATTCTGCGCGCGTCCATTCCCGGCTGTGAAGATATACAAGCCGACGGGGAAAACGGCTTCGCACTCGCCGTGAATCTCGGTGCGGATGGGGTCGGGGTCCGTTTCAAAGGCCGGGTGCGGTTGACGGAGGTGGATACGCCGGGCGCTCGCACGCTACTGTTCCAACTCGATGCGCCCCCAATCGATGCCGCCAACGGCGGCGGCGCGCATGGGGCGCGGCTACGCTTGGAGGCCGATGGCGATGCGTCGAGCACGCTACTCTATACGGCCTATGCTCAAACGCTGCATGCCGACGGAAAGAGCGCCGCCGACGACGTCGTGCGCAAGGTGGCCGATGAATTCTTCAAACGGTTCGCCGCGCATCTGAGCGCGGGGGACAAGCCGCTGCCGAGCGACGCCCCGCAGCCGGCCGGGCCATCGGTACAACATGCGGCCGTATTCGAATCCGCGCCGGGCGGCAAAGGAGGGAAGTCGTGGAAAGCATGGACCTCGAAGTCCTGAATACGAGTGCGCGCTGGCTTGCGGA
>NZ_JBQCDN010000442.1:0-6613 GCF_051961175.1 Trinickia sp.
CGCTTCGCGCGCCAAGCGCCGGGCCCGAGCCGCTTCGTCGGATGACGCGCGCCGGCCCGCGCGAGCTGCAGTCGAGCCCGAATCGCCGGTGGCACACGACACCGACGCCGCCCCGCATGTCGAAGCCATCGATCCGCGTCAGGGCACGCTGCTCGGCTTCGAGCGGCCGGCCGGCGCCCCCGTGAGTTTGCCAAGCGAACAGGCTGAACTCGCTGAACTGGCGGCGGCGGAAATCGGACCTGTCGCTGTCGATCGTGCAGCGCCCGGAAAGCGGCCTGCTGCCGAGGCGGGGAAGGCGGACGAGCTCGCACTGGAACTGGAAACGCCGGCTGCCGCTGAGAAAGCGACAGCGTTCGAACCAAAGGCAGTGTCCGGTTCGGAGAAGCCGCGCGCGGCCGGTAGACCGGCAACGGTTGAGAAGGCGGTGGCTGGCGAAAACGCAGCCGCCTCGAAAAAGCCGGCAACGCCGGGCAAGCCGATTGTCGTAGAAGAAATGTCTTCACCCGAACAGCCCGTAAGCCCCGAGCCGGTGCAAGCAAAGCTGCCCTCTTCGGACGACACCTCGGCAAGTGCCGTCGCGACGGATTCGCCCGATCCCAAGCTGCTTTCGCCGGGTGCGGCGCTGGCGAGCGGGCGGCGACAAGCGGCGCGCCGGACGGCCGACGCGGCTCGCCCGAGTGTCACGCCCGCAGCGCAGCCGGCCGAGCCCGCTCAGCCCGCCGATGCCTTTCCCGCTGCGCCTGTCCCGCCGGCTGCGCCAGCACCGTCGGCCGCACACCCGGCTGGGGATACCTTGCGTTCGATCGACGGCGCCGTACCGCCCGACTTGGCGCAAACCGTCGCCTCGCTGCAAGAAGCCCTGGTGCAAGAACGGTCCGCGGCGCAAGAGCGTTGGCGGCGCACCCGCCATTGGCTGGCCCTCGCATCGGCAGGGTTGGTGTTGCTGTTCGCTGTGTCGGTTGCGCAGACGGTCGCGCTTGTCGGCTTCGCGCACCACGCGCAGGCGGCGCAGCAGCAAACCCAATCGGCGTTGAACGACCAACAGGCCGCATTGGCCGGCTTGGCCAGCAGCACGTCCGCATTGGCCGCCCGCCTGGATTCGCCGCTTTTCACTGTGTCGGCGCCCGACGCCTCCGTCGACGCAAATGGCGCCCCGCGGCCGCCGAAACACGTGAAGCCGGCGCACACGCGTCACGTCGTCAAAGACAAAGCGAAGCTCGCGGCGCGTTGAGGGTCCGGGCAGTTGCCGGTCAGACGCCGCACCCGGCATGAGGCGCGGCGTTCGGACACCACTACTGCCTGTCGACGCCTTTCCACCGCTTGAGCAACAACGCGTTCGTCACGACGCTGACGCTCGAAAACGCCATCGCCGCGCCGGCAAGCATCGGGTTGAGGAGCCCGAAGGCGGCAAGCGGAATACCGATCAGGTTGTAGACGAACGCCCAGAACAGATTCTGCTGAATCTTCCGATACGTTCGACGCGAGATATCGATGGCGTCGGCGACAAGCGCCGGATCGCCGCGCATCAGCGTGACGCCCGCCGCATGCATGGCGACATCCGTGCCTGTTGCCAGGGCGATGCCGATGTCGGCGGCGGCGAGCGCGGGTGCGTCGTTGATCCCGTCCCCGGCCATGGCCACCACTTGCCCCGTGCGCGCTTTGAGTTGCGCGACGATCTCCGCCTTGTCGCCCGGCAACACTTGCGCGTAGACCTCCTCGATGCCGAGCGCCTGCGCGACGCTGGCTGCCGCGCCGCGATTGTCGCCTGTCACCAGCACGCTTTTGACGCCGCGGGCGGCCAGCTGCTCGACGGCGGCGCGGGCCGTCGGCTTGACGGTGTCGCCGAACGCAATCAGCGCGAGGGCTTCCGCCGGTGCACCGTCCGCGCCTGCGCCCGCGCGTACCAGCCAGGATACGGTATTGCCTTCGGCTTCCAGTTGCGCGGCCCGCTCGCGCGCATCCACAGGCGGCTCGACGCCCAGTTCCGCGAGCCAGCGGCCGTTGCCGATACACACGGTGCGGCCGTCGATTTCGGCTTGCATGCCACGTCCGGCTACCGCTCGCGCGTGCACGGTTGCGGGCAGGCTAGCGTACAGCGCGCCCGGGCCACCCGATTGCAACGACGTCGAGGGTAACGTCGAGCCCGAGCCCGAATTCGACGACACGCCATATTCGGCCAGGAGCGCGCGTGCCAGCGGGTGATCGCTGTTGCGCTCCACGGCGGCCGCGAGCGCAAGGCCGGCGTCGCGCGAAATACCGAACGCCTCGAACGCCACGAGCTGGGGCTTACCGGTGGTCAGCGTGCCGGTCTTGTCGAAGGCGACGATCGAGACGCGCTGCGCGAGTTCGAGCGCTTCCGCGTCCTTGATGAGCACGCCGCGGCGGGCGGCGACACCCGTGCCGGCCATGATCGCGGCCGGCGTGGCGAGCCCGAGCGCGCAGGGGCAGGCGATCACGAGCACCGATACCGCGTTCAGAATTGCGGTCTCCACCGATGCGCCCGCGAACAGCCACAGCCCGAATGTGGCCGCCGCAATGACGAGGATCGCCGGTACGAAGACGGCGCTGACCCGATCGACGAGCCGCTGGATCGGCGCCTTGTCCGCCTGTGCGCTTTCGACGAGCCGGATGATGCGCGCGAGCGTCGTTTCGGCGCCGGTGGCCGTCGTCGTCACGTCCAGCGTGCCTTCGCCATTGACCGATCCGGCGGTGACGCGCTCGCCGGGCCCCTTCGCCACGGGCAGGCTTTCCCCCGTCACGAGCGATTCGTCGACGTGGGTTCGCCCCGCGCTCACGACGCCATCGACGGGCATCCGTTCGCCCGGCCTGACAACGACGACCATCCCGACGTGCACCTGTCCGAGCGGCACATCGCTTTCGTTGCCGCGCGCGTCTTTCACGCGGGCCCGCTCGGGCCGCAGCGCCGCCAATGCGCGAATGGCGTCCGTCGTTTCGCGCTTGGCGCGCGCCTCGAGCCATTTGCCGAGACGCACGAGCGTGATGACGACGGCGGACGCTTCGAAATACAGGTGCATCACGTCGCCCGGGTGAACGATCGTTTGCCACACGCTCAAGCCGTATGCCGCCGAGGTACCGAGCGCGACGAGCAGGTCCATATTGCCCGCCCGGGCCCGAACGGCGCGATAGGCGCTGACGTAAAACCGCGCGCCGAAGACGAACTGAACGATGCTGGCCCGCACGAGCTGCGCCCACGCGGGCAGCGCCGATTCGACGCCGAACGGCGCGGTCACCATGGGGAGCATCAGCGGGGCGCTGAGCAGCGCGGACAGCGCGACCGCGTTGAGTTCGCGCCGTGCTTGTCGCGCGCGCGTGTCTTCGGTTTTTGTCGGCGGGTGCTCGCCGGCGCCAAGCGCTTCGGGCTCGCCGGGCACCGGCCGCGCCTGGTATCCCGCACCGACGACAGCATCGACGAGCCGTTGCACGTCGCCCGGTGCGAGGGCAGCGGCGGTATGTACCGTGGCGCGCTCGGTGGCGAGGTTGACGGAGGCGCCGGCGACGCCGGGCACGCGGGCCAGCGCCTTTTCGACGCGTGCGGCACAGGAAGCGCAGGTCATGCCTTCGATGTCGAGTTCGGCGGTCGACACGTCGGCAGCGGTGGGAGTGGCTAAGTCGGTCATGGTGACTAAGTAAGACTTCGAAAACGGGCGACGGGCCGCCGCAATGAAGACACTATCAGCCTTCCCATGATGGGAAGGTCAAGCGTCTTATGCCGGACGGTCATATCCGCGCGCCGCAAGTTCAAACGCATCGATCAGGTGCGCGACAAGCCCCGTCCGATAGACTGTGGGATCGACGCAACTTCGGCGCCGGGATAATGAAACCGGCATTGGATCGACGTTTTATGCTCCAGTCAGGGTTGCGTCTTGCTTCGCGGCCGCGGATACGATAAAACGCTTTCGCGATTCGAAGCAGAATCGACGGTGCGCGAGATCCCGGCCGGATCGAACGCCACACGACGGTGAAGATGGAGACCAGGGCCGCCCATGGTAGAGATGGGCAGCCTCCGGACGCCCGATGCCTAGTCAACAGATCGTACACATGACAACAAAAACTCGAAAATCAACGCTGCCCGCGGGGGCTCGTTCGTGGGTGGCGTGCGCCGCCGTTCTTGTCTTTGCGGGCTGCGCCGCGCCGCAAAAGGCACCGCCTCAGGCGAAGTCGACCGGATGGACCCAGGACGAAGTCGTCGATTCGTATGTGTTCGGGTATCCGCTCGTTGTCATGTCGACGGCGCGCTCGGCGGCACTGGCGGCCGCCGGCACGGATTCCGGCGCGGCGCTCAACACGCTCCATCCCGCGCCGATGACAGAAGCCGGCGGCGATCCGCTGCCGCCTCTGGCCGATGTGGACACCTTGTCAGCCAACGCGTGGCTTGACCTGTCGCAAGAGCCCGTCATCGTTTCGGTGCCCAATACGCGCGGGCGCTTTCTCGATGCGCGCGTGCTCGATATGTGGACGAACGTCGTCTGGTCGACGGGATCGAATGCCAACGCGCATACGGGTGCGCCCAAGCCGCAGACGATCGCGCTGGTGCCCCCAGGCTGGGAAGGCCGATTGCCGGCCGGCGTCGGACGCGTCGATGCGCCGGGCAAGAATCTATGGCTCGGTGTGCGAATCGCGGCGCTGGACGCGCGCGAAGTGCCCTCGGCACGCCGGCTGCTGAGCGAGGTGCGGATCACGCCGCTGTCCGCCTACGTAGGCGGTGAGCACGATCGCCACGTTGCTCGCGGCAAACAGGGCAAGCGTGAGCACCTGGCTGCGCGCGGCCGCGGCGACGATTCGCAAGAAAGCGTGGCCGAAGCGCCGACGGGCCTGCCCGCCACGGCGGCGGCCGTTACGCAGCTCGACGCGAATGGTTTCTTTGGAAAGTTGGCGGATGCGTTGCGCGACAATCCTCCGTCGGCCGACGATGACCACGCGCTGAAGGAGCTGGCCGATATCGGGGTGAAACCGGGCGAGCCGGTTCGTGTCCCGGACGGATCGGCCAGTACGATCGCCTCAGGCGTGGCGGATGGCGTCAAGCGGGTGCAGGCACCGCCAGTCAATGCGGTCTCCGGCAACGGCTGGAGCTGGGCGGGCGACGGCACGGGCAAGTATCGCGACGATTACGCGCTGCGCGCCTACGCGACGTTCGCGCACGCGGGCGCCGCGACCGCGCGGGACGAGGTGTTTCCGACGGTGCAGGCCGACCGCGACGGCAAGCCGCTCGATGGCAGCAGCGAATACATGATGCATTTCACGCGCAAGTCGCTGCCGCCGGCTCGCGCCTATTGGACGATCACGGCGTATTCGCTGGACGGTGCGTTGGTTCCGGGGCATGTGCCGCATTATTCGATCGACTCTCACGATCGGATGCGTCGCAATCGCGATGGCTCCGTCGATATCTACGTATCGTCGAAATCGCCGGGCCGGGCGTGGGTGTCGAACTGGCTGCCCGCGCCGCAAGGGCCGTTCCAACTCGTCATGCGCGTGTATGCACCGCAGCCGGCGGCGACGGACGGCAGCTGGGCGCCGCCGCCGCTCGTGCGTCGATGAACTGAACCGAATTGAACCGTTTGGAGCAACTGCAGATGGAGCGAGCGTGACTGGAGTAGTGCGATGACGAGCGAATCGACGGGCGGCGGGCTGAGCTGGCGCAGTCACCTGAGCGAGAAGATGCGGTCCCGCGGCGCTCGCCGCACGGCGATCGGCGTCGTGATTGCCGTGGTGTTGTACGGGTTGATCGGTTTTTTTGCGGCGCCGCCGCTGATTCGGCACGTCGCCGAGCAGCAGCTCGGCAAAGCGCTCGATCGGCCGGCCACGATCGGCCGAGTTGTGCTCAATCCCTTCACGTTGCGACTCGAAGCGGATGGCGTTCGCCTTGGCGAGCGGGGCGCTCCCGGGGAGTTCGCCTCGTTCGAACGTCTCGTCGTGCGCGTATCGTGGATGACGCTGCTGCGTTTCGCCCCCATCGTGACTGAATTGCGCGTCGATTCGCCGAGCGTCAACGTCGTGCGGTATGACGCGCAGCGCTTCAATTTCAGCGATATCGTCGAGAAGTTCTCGAAACCGTCGCAGCCGAAAGCCGGGCCGACGCTGTTCTCGGTATCGAATATCGCCGTCGAAAACGGCCGTATCGCCTTCGACGACCGCTTGCTCGGTGCTCGCCACGTCATCGATCAACTCTCGCTCGGCGTGCCCTTCATCGCGACGTTGCCGTCGCAGACGGACATCTTCGTCGATCCGCGTTTTTCAGCGCATATCGATGGCAGTCCGATTGCGATCAACGGCAAGACGAAGCCGTTCGCGCAATCGCGCGAATCGGACGTGGCGTTGACGTTCAGCGATCTGGACGTGCCGCGCCTGCTTTCCTATATGCCGATGAAGTTGGCGCTCACGGTTCAAAGCGGCAAGCTCGGCGGCGATCTCAAGCTTCGCTTCCTGATATCGGCTGACAAGCCGACGCTGACCGTGACCGGCACCGCCGATCTGACCGATGCGCGGATCGTCGACGCACGCCAGGCACCGTTCTTTTCGGCGCAGGCGCTGCACGTCGCCGCCGCGGGACTTCAACCGCTCGCGGGCGTGTACCGGTTCGACGAGATTCGGCTCG
>NZ_JBQCDN010000443.1:0-17254 GCF_051961175.1 Trinickia sp.
GGACGCTCGCGCGAGAGCCAAGCCGCATAGATGGCGACGAACAGCGGCTGCAGGCCGTTGACGAGCGCGCCGTGCGAGGCGGGGACGGTCTTCATCGCCCAGGCCGAAAACACCGGAAAGGCGATGATGACGCCCAATGCCGTCACGGCCAGGCCCTTGATTTGTGCGCGGTTGGGCAGACGCTCCCGGCGCCACGCGAGCAGCGCCGCGGCGGGGAGGGCGGCCGCGAGTGCGCGGCCGAGGCCGTTGAGTATCGGGTTGAATTCCTGGACCACGACGTGGGTCATCGGCAGCGTCAAGCTGAAGATGATCACGCCGACAAGACCGAGCAGCATGCCTCGCGTTTCACGCGACTTCGTCATTAAAAGCTCCTGAGAATCAGATCGGCTGCGAACCGGGTGGCGAACCGCGCGGGTTCGCAAGCTCACGCCAGCGTGCGTACGCCGGCCGGTGTTTCGATTTCGGCTGTCAGTGTGGCCATGCCATCGGTGGCGGCTTCCAGCTCGATGAGATGGGCCGCGCCGAGCCATTCGAGCTGGTTGCGTACATCCTCGGCACGCGGGTGCCGCGCTTTCAACGCTTTGAGCGCGAGGCCCGTTGCCGGCAGCCGGTCGCTCGGGTGCGCAAGGGTGTCCCATTGAATCAGCGTGGGTACGATGCCATCGCCGGCGCCTTGCCAGGCGGGGAAGGCGCCGTCCTCGGGTACGGTCAGCCGCCACGTCAGGTCGCCGCGCGTCATCGGGATGACGCTTGCAATGCGCGCCGGATATTGGGCCTGCCAGCGCCCGAGATCCTTGGGACGCGGCACGCGCGCCACCCAATGCGCCAGATAGGGGCCGCGCTCCAGCCGTGCGCGTATCGCCGGATCGTCGAGCCCGAACCAGCGCGGGCGGGCCTGGGAGGCCGGCGCGTCGCCACCGGCACGGTCGCGCTCCACCTGCGGATCGATGGCGATGACTTCCAGATACGCGCCGCCCCAGAGGCCAAGGAGCCGGTTATGCGTGCCCATGGCGGCGTGGGCGCCGCCGGCGGACGGCTCCACGCCAAGCGTATCGGCGACGAAGCGTGTGCCTTCTTCCAGGGTACGGGCGGCAACGACGAGGTGATCGAGTTCGAGCGCGGAGGCGTTTTTCATTGGAATGACGGCAGTTGCGGGGATCAGCACCTTGCCACCGGATAGGCCGATGGCGCGAGGTCCCACGGATTGAAGCCAGCAATCACTTTAATCGGCATGGCCAGCACAGTAACGGTACAATCAGCGCGATACTTCTCGGTACAGTTCGTTGCCACCATGTCTGCTGCCCTGGATCAAATTCCCGCCCCGCACGGCGCTTCGCCGCTAACCCTCGTCGAGCAGTTGGTGCAATGGGCGCGGCGGCGTATCGAAGAGCGCGTGTTCCGGCCCGGCATGCGCATGCCCTCGATCCGCAAGCTGGCGCAGGATAAGGGCGTTTCGCGGTTTACCGTCGTCGAAGCAAACGAAAGGCTGGTCGCGCAGGGCTATCTGGATTCGCGCCGCGGCTCCGGGTTTTACGTGCGCGAGCGCGCCGGCGCTTCGCCGGGTGAGCGCGGCGCGAGCGGCGGGGCGCAGCCCGGTGCGGTGTCGCCGGCTGCGGCGCAGCGCCCGATCGATGTCGTCTGGCTCGTGCGCAATACTCTGCATGCAGGTGCACACGACAAAGGGCCGGGTCTCGGCTATTTGCCCAGCGCTTGGCTCGACGGCGAAATCGTGACATCGGCCTTGCGCGCGCTGGCGCGGCAAAGCGCCACGCAGTGGCTCGGTACCGGTACGGCGCAAGGCTTTCTGCCGCTGCGGCAGCAGCTACAGACTCGCCTGGAGGAGTGGGAAATCGGTGTCGCCCCCGATCAGATCGTCCTCACTTCGGGCATCACGCAGGCAATCGATCTGATCGCGCGCCTTTATGTACAGCCGGGCGACGCCGTCGTTGTCGGCGATCCGGCCTGGTTCCAGATGTTCGGACGATTCGCCGCGCAAGGCGCGCGGCTCGTCGGCATGCCTTACACGCCGGCCGGGCCTGATTTGGACGCGCTCGAGGCGCTCGTGAAGACGTGGCGGCCGAAGATGCTCGTCATCAACTCCGTGTTGCAGAACCCGACGGGCACGTCGCTCTCGCCCGCACAGGCGTTTCGGATCTTGCGTTTGGCAGAGGAATACGATTTTGTCGTGGTCGAAGACGACATCTATGGCGATCTGTGCCCGCCGAGCCATGCCGTGACGCGGCTCGCGACGCTCGACCAGCTCAAACGCGTGATCTACCTCGGCAGCTTTTCAAAGACGCTGACGGGGAGCCTGCGCGTCGGTTTTGTCGCCTGCGCGCCCGAACTTGCTCAGGCGCTCGCCGATCAAAAAGTCCTCATCGGCATGACCACGCCCGAACTCAACGAGCGCCTGATCTACAAGATCCTGACCGAGGGGCACTACCGGCGGTATGTGGAGCGCTTGCGCGTGCGTCTCGACAGCGTGCGGGAGCCATGTGCGAGGATGCTCGAACAAGCCGGATTTTCGTTATTCAACAGGCCGGCCGCGGGCATGTTCCTGTGGGCCGACGCCGGCGTCGACGCCGACGCGTTCGCGGCGGCGGGGCAGGAGGCCGGATACTTGCTGGCTCCTGGCAGCCTGTTTTCTCCGCATCAGTCGCCGACCACCTGGATGCGCTTCAACGTCGCAAACTGTGGCGATCGCGCGCTGCCCGGCTTTCTGGCGGGTTACATCGAAGCGCAGCATCGTTTCGCCCGGCACTTGAAAGGCATGCCGGCTGCCCCCAATTGAGGGTCCGTTGCTCGCCACGCCGCCTGCCCGGGCCGCGGGCGGTGCGAGCGAGCCGTCGTTTCCCGTCATCTACGAACCGCAACGAACGCAAAGGAACTCGAGACCATGGCACAAGAAACCATGAGCTTTCAGGCAGAAGTGAAGCAGCTTCTGCAATTGATGATCCATTCGCTCTACAGCAACAAGGAAATTTTCCTGCGCGAGCTGATTTCGAACGCCTCGGATGCCGCGGACAAGCTGCGCTTCGAAGCGATCGCCAAGAGCGAGCTGTACGAGGACGATCCGAACTTGCGTATTCGCGTTGCGTTCGACAAAGAAGCGCGGACGATCACGATCGACGACAACGGCATCGGCATGAGCCGCGATGAAGCTGTTTCGCACCTTGGCACGATCGCGCGATCGGGCACCAAAGAGTTCTTCTCGCAACTGTCGGGCGATCAGCAAAAGGACGCGGCGCTGATTGGTCAATTCGGCGTGGGCTTTTACTCGGGTTTTATCGTCGCCGACAAAATCACCGTCGAAACCCGCCGTGCCGGCTTGCCGGCCTCGGAAGGCGTACGCTGGATCAGCGCGGGCGAGGGCGATTTCTCCGTCGAAACGATCGAGCGCGCTCAGCGCGGCACGACGATTACGCTGCATCTGCGCGCCGATGAGGACGAGTTGCTGTCGTCGTACCGGCTCCAGTCGATTATCCGCAAGTACTCGGATCACGTTGCGTTGCCGATCCTCATGAAGAAAGAGGAATGGGACGCCGAGAAGGGCGAGATGATCGTCAAGGACGAAGACGAAACGGTCAATCAAGCCAGTGCGCTTTGGACGCGGCCGAAGAGCGAGATCGAAGACGAGCAATACAAGCAGTTCTATCACCATCTCGCTCATGACGAGCAGGACCCGCTGGCGTGGACGCACAACCGCGTCGAAGGCCGCAGCGAGTACACGCAGTTGCTGTATATCCCCGCGCATGCGCCGTTCGATTTGTGGAACCGCGATCACCGCAGCGGCCTGAAGCTCTACGTGAAGCGCGTCTTCATCATGGACGACGCCGAGCAGCTGTTGCCGCCGTATCTGCGCTTCGTGAAGGGCGTGGTGGATTCCGCCGATCTGCCGCTGAACGTCTCGCGCGAAATCTTGCAGGAGAGCCGCGACGTCAAGGTCATCCGCGAGGGCGTGACCAAGCGCGTCCTGTCGATGCTCGAGGAGATGGCCGGCGCCGAGACCGAGGAAGGCAAGGCCAAGTACACCACGTTCTGGAAGGAATTCGGCCAGGCGTTCAAGGAAGGGCTCGGCGAAGATTTCTCGAATCGCGAGCGGATCGGCAAGCTCGTGCGCTTTGCGTCGACGCATACGGATTCTGCCGAGCAGACGGTTGCGCTCGCCGATTATGTGGCGCGCATGAAGCCCGAGCAGACGAAGATCTACTACGTGACGGCCGATACGTGGCAAGCGGCGAAGAACAGCCCGCATCTCGAAGTGTTCCGCAAGAAGGGCATCGAAGTGCTGCTGTTGACTGACCGCGTCGACGAGTGGGCGCTGGCGTACTTCACCGAGTTCGATGGCAAGCCGCTAGCCAGCGTGGCCCGCGGCGATCTGGATCTGAACGCATTCGACGACGAAGAGAAGAAAGCGCACGAGGCGATTGGCGAGACGATGAAACCGCTCGTCGAGAAGATGAAGGACGTGCTGAAGGACAAGGCGAAAGACGTGCGCTTGACATTCCGGCTGACCGATTCGCCGTCGTGTCTCGTCGCCGACGATGGCGAGATGACGGGTTATCTGCAGCGCATGCTGAAGGCGGCGGGGCAAAAAACGCCCGAGTTTCATCCGATCCTCGAAATCAATCCCGAGCATGCGCTGGTAAAAGCGCTATCGCCCGAGCATGGCGACTTCGGCGATTGGTGCAACCTGCTGTTCGACCAGGCTGTGTTGGCTGAGGGCGGCACGCTCGACGATCCGGCGAGCTTCGTGAAGCGCACCAATGCGCTCTTGCTCGCGCGGTGATGCGCGCGGCGCGTCTAGGTTATGACGCCACGAGCCGCGCCTGGCGCGCGGCTCACAAGCCTGTCACGACGTTCGATCAGAAGGACTGGCTCACGCGCGGCGGTTCGCTGACGGCGCATTTGCGCTCGCTCGGCAACGTGCGAGTGCGAGTGACGCGGGAGGCGGTCGATCGCGCGTGGGCCGATGAATGTGCCGCGTTGCGCGTTGCGCCGCGTACGCGGGTGTGGGTGCGGGAAGTGGTGCTGGAAGTGGACGGCGTGCCGTTTGTCGCCGCGCACAGCATCGCGCCGCTTCCGGCGAGCCGCAGCGTGTGGCAGGCGATGCGGCGGCTGTCGACGCGGCCGCTTGCCGAGCTGCTTTATGCCGATAGTACGGTGGCGCGGTCGGTGCTGGTCAGCACGCGGCTTGCGCCCCGGCATCCCCTGGCGGTGCTCGCTCGGCGCGAGGTGGCGGGGGGCGCGCCCCCTATGCTGCTTGCGCGGCGCTCGGTGTTCGTGCGGCATGGTGCGCCGCTGATGGTGACCGAATGCATGCTGCCTGCGTTGTGGGCGTGTCTCGATGCGCGGCGCGATGGCTACGTATGCGATGGTTCGATGTCTTCTTATCCTCAACCTCACCTTCCGCATGACCGTGGGGGCCGCCCCGCCCGGCCCGATCACGCGGGACATGCATCCAGCCGCGCAACCGAGGGTGCGCCGCTTGGGCTCCTCGCGCGGCGCGCTGGGCCGCCTTCTTCATCGTGACCTTCAAGCATTCGTTCGCGCCCGTCGTGAACGAGCATACGCGTGTACTCGTGTTGGGCAGCCTGCCCGGCGAAGCGTCGCTCGCGCAAAGCCAGTACTACGCGCATCCGCAAAATCGGTTTTGGCATTTGATCGGGGATGTGATTGGGGTGGCGTTGCCGGGGATGGCGTACGAGGCGCGGCTGCAAACGCTGCTCGATCATCGGGTGGGGTTGTGGGATGTAATTGCGAAGGCGAAAAGAGAAGGCAGTCTCGATAGCCGCATTCGCGATCATGCGACGAACGATCTCGCGGCGCTGGTGGCCGCGTTGCCGAATCTTGTGGCGGTGGCATTCAATGGCGGCACCGCGGCGAAGATCGGAATGCAGCTGTTGGCCGAAAGCCGTCTGTCGCTCGATCTCATCAAGCTGCCGTCGAGCAGTCCCGCTTATGCGGCTGTGCCTTATGAGGAGAAGCTAAAGGCGTGGGACGCGTTGCGCAAGTGGTTGCTGGTGTAGACCTCCGAAAGACGATTCTCTGCATACCTCGGGGAGTGTTTCTACGCAAGCTATCGTAGCGAGGAACGCCACAAGCTCCTCATCTGTGCCGATGCTTTCTGGCGTCGACGGAGACGGCTGGTATTGGATTGAGGCGACAGTCCGACGAGCGAAGCGCGTCGAAGAAAGTCTATTCCTCGACTTGCTTACGGATGTCTCCGATTATGAATTCTGACAACCCGCTCGCTCCAGTCGATAAGGCGTTCTCCGTGGCGAGCGATTGTTTCAAGGTCGCTACGCGCACGATTCAGGTCCAGCACGAGGAACTCATCCGCCGCACCCAGTTCATCGGAGCTGCGGAGGAAGAAGCAAATATGGTCCTTCGAGATGCGGCAAAACAGGTCGGGCAGGTCAAACAGATCAAGCAATATCGAGACTGGATCGCTCATCAAAACCCGAACAAGCCAACCCCAACTCAAGCTACCCCGGAATTGGCAAGCGATAACGCCGTTTAGTCGACGGGAGAGGCGTCTAGCACCTCCCCCGTGCGGATTGTCGCGATGAACGGTTCGCGGCCGCAGTCACCGCCTTCGTTTCAAGAAGTAAAAAAACGCGGCAATGGCGAACACGCCGAGTGCGTCGACTGCAGCCAGTACTGGCAGCGGGTTGGACCATTTGTCCATGTTCGTCGTTCGGTCATAGTACGGCGGTCCGCTGCCGAACGCCTCCGTGAGATTGACGACGTTGAACGCGACAATCAGCGCGACGAGTACCAGCAACGTCACGCCGAAGGCTATACGCAACGATCGGTTCTTCGTCATGTCAATGCGCGTATTCGACAGTTAGTGGAATATAGCAATCTGGCGATTTCGCGGTTGCAGCCTTCAAGTCACGGACGAGGTCTTCCATCCGGCTATGAAGATTGATGCATCCCGCGCTTCCTGCGTGTGTGCCGCCGTGGATGAAGAACCCGCCGCGTTCGAAGGTCTGCGTCCCTGGGAACACGTGGATCGTAAGTCGATGATCGCCCCATGCAGCGCGTGGTGCCAGGCTGTACCAACGATTCGTCCACATCTGCGAGGGCTGCACCCAGTATTTTCCGGCTGGAATTGGACCCGTGCTGCGCTCATGTTGCCGCACGGCGGAATAGTCGAAACCGCCAGAGTCTGTTGCTCGGCCTGAGACGGCAGGATAGGCCCGCGTCGGCGAGCCCATCATCGTCAGAAATCGACCGTCAAACCGTAGCGAAATATTCGCTTTGCCGCAAACAGGAGCGGTCGGTACGCCGAGCTCGGCGGCGTATCTATTTGGCATTACCTTGGCCCTCTTATATTTGTATGATGAGAGCGCATTATAGGTCACGGGCCCCTTGTGCCGAGAAGTTAAGGGCGTGGGAGGCGTTGCGTAAGTGGCTGGCGGCTTAGCTTCGTAACAGAAGGCTTACGTCTGCCGAAGCCGGGCGCGCGCGGCTTCAATTGCTTGATGAAGCTGTCGATCCGACGCCGGAACGTAAAAAAAATAAATTGGGGCGCGAACCAGATCGCGTCGGCATCGCCTCTTAGCTTCCGGAGAGATCGTCTCTCAGCTTGAGAAAGGAAGCAAGCCCATGTTTTACGTCAAGAATGTTCCCGGCTGGGAACGCGTCGTCCGCATTGTTCTCGGTGCCGTTGGTGCGGCGCTTTCAATCCTGTTTCTCAAAGGTATAGTTGGAATCGTCGGAGCGGTCGCCGCCGCCGGCGTTACCATGTCCGGCCTAGTGGGGTTTTGCCCCGCCTGCGCTATGGTGGGACGGCGTGTCGCGAAACAACAGAAGCGGTGACATGTCTCTCGACGAAGAAAAGCGAGCAGCAATCGACGCAGCGCGCTCGGGCGATCCCATAGCGCTCGAGCGCCTGTTGCGTGTGTTTCAGCCGGACATACGCCGCTATGCGCAGCGCAATTGCTTCATTTCGGACGTCGACGATGCGGTCCAGGAAGTCCTGCTCATCATCGCACGCAAGTTCGAGTCGGTCCGCGCCGTCGCTGCATTCTCGGGCTGGCTCTTCAGTGTGGTACGCCACGAATGCAGACGACTCGGCCGCAAGGCGTTGAACTTCGATCCTTACAACGAAGAGGAGGTCGATCGATGGCTAGCGCGGCACGACACCGATTCGCTGCGCCGTGAATTGATCGATGCGCTGGAGTCGCTACCACCCGATTACCGCGACGTCCTCTTACTCCGGGACTTCGAGGAACTCACGATCGGCGAGATCGCTGCGCGTCTCGGCTCGTCCGTCCCGGCGACTAAAAGCCGCCTGCATCGTGCGCGAACGCTGGCGCGCGAATATCTGCTTGCCTGGCCACAATAGCCCCTGGGCAGACGCGGCAGCGGTGGGCATCGGGGGGGGGCGCTGCCTTCGCGCGTGAAATGACGATGAGGTTCAACGCGATCCGCATCTCGACATTTATGCAGTTGCCGCCGCCATCATGCGAATGACATTTTCAGCTCCACGCCTGAGTAGTTGATGCGCGGCGCCACTTGGCGGACGCCCCGAAACCCCGAACCAGCGATTCGGAAATCCTGCTCATTCGCCGGGAGTCTGTGGTGCCTTTGCTCCTGGTTTTGAGATGTATCCGATGCTAGGGTGACGCTTTCGACCGCGGTGCGGGACAGCGAGGGACAACATCCATCGAGCACTGATCCTGCCCATAGAGTGGGTGCGTCCTACCGGTGTATGATAGTGTCATACTGGGACGGATAAGGAGCCAAATCATGGCTAGCGAACGCTTGACGATTACGTTGACGCCTGAACTGCTCGACTTTGTCCGCGAGCAAACCGCGGGCGGGGACTACAACAGCGATAGCGAGGTGATCAGAGACGGGCTTCGGCTGCTGAAGGAGCGGGACAAGGCTGTTCGGCAATGGCTAGCCGAGGAGGTGGTGCCTGCCTACCTCCAATACAAAGCCAATCCAGCAACTGCGATGACCCGGGAGCAGATCGAGGAAAAGCTGAATCATGAGCGCCGCAAACGTCGTGGGAATAAAACGGGGTCTACTGGGTGAGGAAGTATAAAGTTCAGTACTTGCAGTCGTTCTACGAAATGCTTCAGAACATCGAGTCTTACATGGTTGACCATGGTCGCTCGGATGCTTCGATCGATCGCTACAGGTCGACCGTGTTCGATACGTGCGAAACATTCGCCACATTTCCGAATCGTGGCACCAGTCAGGGTGACCTGATGGCTGGGCTTCGAACGTGGAACATTGAAGGGGAGACTATGCTCGCATACGCGGTGGATGACTCGGCGTCGACGGTTACGTTCGCGGGCATTACATACGGTGGCCAAAACTGGACCGAGATCTTCTCTATGCATCCTTCGGGATTCCGGTCTGCACGCCATTGACGTTCGCATCGATATGGGAAGGGCAAATCTCCGTGAGGCGTGCGAAGGTGCCCATGAACTCAAGAATGGTCGATATCCGCTGCAACCCGTCGATGAGTTCCCAGGTGCCGTCAGCCTTCATTGCCGGGCATGGAGTACGAAGCGCGGCTGCGAGCGCTACTCGATCATCCGGTGGGGCTGTGGGATGCGAAGACATGCGCCTCATGCCCCAATCACGAATCGCCGCGGTGCACCGGCGAGTGACGGGGAGAGCCACGTCAAAGCTTGCAAATTCCTAACAGCTAAGCTTTAATGAGGCTGTCTACATTCGAGGTCGCTCATCGAGCGGCCCGTTTGAGGTCATAGCCGTGCATTTCGTCCCAAATCCTCCTGTCCTTGCGTGTTTCCATTTTCGGAGCCTGTCTGAAAAGGACACCTGTTGGCTTCGAAACCCGGGGACTGCGAAACGCACACGGAGCCGCGCTATTCCCGCGGATAAGTCAGCACTTCCTTTTGCCCGGTTCTTCGCATAACAGCGAAGAGCCGGGCCCCTACCAGACCCGACCGGCCCACGACGACATGCTGTCGCGCCTCTCCTAACGGCGAGCGAGGCAGACATCGCGCACGAGTGCGCGCGCTCGTGTGTCGCGTCCGACAGGATCCCCGTTGCGCTGCTGATGTGCGGCTTTGCCGCGCTTGAAATGCGGCGGGGCTGACTACGTGTTAGAGAAACGGGAAAGCCATGACAAAGCATCCGAAACATCCATTCGAGGTGGTTCGAGTCAGGAAGGCGCGCACCATCGAGGTCGCAAATCGGCCCGCAGATATGCAGATGTCTGTTTCGCAGGCGCGACACGTCGACCCATTGAGTTACTGCTCGACATATCGGGGTTACGGTCTGAAGGCCCACGCGCAGCCCACGGATACCGATCTGTATGCGGCTGACGTTGCGATTGAACGGCCGGGGTGCTCAATACGTCACTTCCGTGCCCTGGACTATTTCTACACCGCGGCAGAGGCCCTAGGTTATGCGACACGCTGGGGGAGGATATGGGTCGATTACCGACTGCGCAAAGTCGCAGAAAGCGTCATGCGTAGCGACAAAGTCGAACGGCAGACTTGACGCTGCTCGCGCAACTCAGGAGGTCTCAGTCATGCAAATGCATACTGCACTGCCGGACACGCGGGCTCTGCGCTTCGTCCTGCGGGATGCGGCCAACCCGACCGCAGCACTGCTTTACTGGCTCGGCGCTGCGAAACCTTCAACGAACGCGAGCTTTGCTGAAGTCGTCCAGCGCTTCGCGCCGCTGATGCAAGTCATCTTTGCTGAGGAGCGTCCCGGCGCGTTTGTCAACCGGGATGCCGTCCGCGAAGCGCATCGTTCGGGCACGGCCACACGGCTAATCTTTCTCGACGAGTCCTGGCTGGATATATTGGATGACAGCCATTGCTCGGACATCTGCAATCTGTATTCTTGCCGGAGGCAATCATGCTGCTCTCCCAAATTCAATCTTCCATGGATGTAAAGACACATGCGCAAACCGAGCGCATCGTGTCCGAAAGCGACTTGGCTCAACTGAAGGCGTGTGTTCATTTGCCGACGGTGACGCCGCAGCAGCGAGCGATGGTGGAAATGCTCGAAAGCACCGCTCTACTCGTCGGCCCTGAGCAGATTCCCCCGGACGTCGTCACGATGAACACGACCATTGAGTGCACGGTTGTCGACAGCGCTAACACATATCATTGGACGCTGGTTTATCCCGATAGGGCGGACTACCTGATGGGGCGTCTGTCCGTCCTGTCGCCTGCCGGCATTTCACTTTTGGGTGCGCGATGTAGTCAGACCGTGACGTGCCGACCACCGAGCGGCGTGCAGATCCGTTACTTGATCAAAGCGATCCTGCTGCAACCGGAGCGTCGCCATCTGGCGCAGTGACGCCGTGGGCTACCACCTCACTCGCGAGGTGGTAGCCAGGCAGTTGCAACCATCAAGGCCCCTGGTCATATCATGACCGAAGTGCGCTCATCGTCGTGGACGGGCACGGTGAATTGAAACACTGCGCCTCGGGGCTCGTTCGCGCTCACCGTGAGACGCCCCCCGTGCGCTGCCACGATCGATCGGCAGATGGATAGCCCCATGCCCATTCCACCCTGCTTTGTCGTATAGAACGGCTCGAAAAGGTGTGCCTTGTTCTCGAAGGCCACCCCCGGCCCTGAATCGCATACCGTGATGAGAATGCTGCCCGCTTCGTCCCGGGTCGTGCCGATGTCCAATTCTCGCGGCCCGTCCTCAACGGCACTCAGCGCTTCAATGGCGTTGATGATCAAGTTCAGTATCACTTGCTGGAGCTGGACACGATCTCCTTCGACCAGGGGCAAATCTTCGGTAAGCCGCGTTTGCATCGACACGCCGCTGTTCACGAGTTCACCCTGCGTCAAAGCAACGACTTCCCGAATTGCGTCATTGATTTGCAGCTTCTCCTTACACGGGGGAACATTCTTGGCAAGGCCGCGAATACGGTTCACAACCTCGCTGGCACGCTTGGCGTCCTCGATTACGTGCTCAAACGACCTCCGGGCCTCTTCCAAGTTTGGCGGTTGCGCACTCAGCCAATGCAGACCGGCCTGTGCTTGCAGCACGTTGGCCGAGATCGGTTGCTTGACTTCATGGGTGATCGAGGCTGCGAGCTGCCCCATCGTCGTGACGCGGTTCGCGTGGGCCAGCTCCGCCTGCATCTTGCGCAAGTCCTCTTCGGCGCGCTTACGCTCAGTCAGATCGAGCACGAAAGCGATTCCTTCGTTGCCCTCTGCTTCGATCATGGCCGCGCCGATCATGACGGGAACACGGCTGCCGTCCTTCCGGATGTACTCCTTCTCATAGGGCTGAGCGGTACCGGTGCTCATCGCCTCAGCCAACGCACGCGCGTCATCCTCGCGCAACTCCGGCGGCGTCATGTCGGTCCAGCGCATCCGACCGGACACGAGATCTTCCCGTTCGTAACCCACGATGCGAAGAAACGCTTCATTGGCCTCCACGATGCCACCGTCGATTTGCCAGAACATAATGCCAATAATATTGGCTTCGACAAGGCGCCGAATCTTGGCTTCGCGCTCTTCGAGCTGACTGCTCACGGTCGTCAGCGTTTTCAAGTCAGCCTGTAGCACGTCGCGGCACTGGAGTAAGAGTCTGAGGAAAAGCGCGCTATAAGCGTTCCTCTTGCTATCCAGAACGCAAATCGTTCCAAATACGGCGCCATCGGGCCAACTGATGGGCACCCCCAGATATGAAATCATCCCGAGCTTGATATCGGGGTTCGATTTCCACTCTTCGTCCTGGAGAGCGTCGGGAACAAGCAGCGGCCGCCGGTTCTTTATCACGGTCTCGCAATAGAGCCCCGTGTTCAAAGGCGCTGTTTCATTCGCCTCGTAAGGATTCCCTTTGGACTCGCTGGACACGAAGACCTTGATGCTCGGGGGCTCGACTTGCATGACCAACGCGGAAGGAACGTGCATCAGTTCCGCGAGCAGATCGACAATCTCTTGCCACTTCATGACGATGTCGGGGGGGACTTGGGTAGAGCGTGGCATGGTCCGATCGCTAAGAATCTTTTGCGCCAGGCGAGGGCGCCATTTCCGGCCCTGCTGGGCCTTTGATGACAGCGCTTATATCGTCTCGCCATCTCAATAGTAGCCCTTTTGCGCCACTGTGATGCGACCTTGGCTCCCATGCAGGAGCGCTTGATGGGTCGCGCAACCTGTTGTCAAGCTGCTCAATGCGCACACCTTGGTGGCCCTTGCGGTGATCGCCTATTGCGACGACGGTGACGCCGACATTTCCGTATAAAGCCATGGCTTAAAGTAATTTCGCTTTGTGCCGATATTTCCTCTGGATAGCGAACTAAACGGCCTAGCGGAAAAACAGCGTTCATGTCCAACTTAAAGCCCCGTCGGCAGCGGATCCGACGCTGCCTTCTCGCGCCGCTGATGGCGGTGGCGGCAGTCGCGGCTATGTCATCTGCCGATGCGGCCGATGCTTGGTACGATGGCGCGACCCCAGTCTTTCGCCATATCGAAGTGTCCGGCGACATCGCCCCTACAGCGATGTTGCAGGACCGGGACGGCTTGATCTGGATTGGTTCGCAGACGGGCCTGGCGAGCTGGGATGGCTATCGCTTCCACGGCTATGTCGCCAATCCGGGCAGTCCCGGCAGCTTGCCCTCATCCTACGTTAACGCGCTGTGCGAGGACCGCGACGGCCACCTCTGGGTCGCCACCGATACCGGCGGTCTGGCGCGGCTCGACAAGGCAACGGACCGTTTCTCGGTGCTGGGCGCCGGTCCCCACGGGTTGAGCAGCCAAAGCGTGTTCGCGCTCGCCGCCGATGGTAAGGACGGCCTTTGGGTGGGCACGGCCGCCGGATTGGACCGGCTGGACCTGGTTAGCGGCAACGTGCGGCATCAAGCCGAGGGAGGCATCCCGCCAGGTCTTCCGGTGCAACGCATCAACGCTCTGCTCGTCGACCGGCGCGGCGATCTGTGGGTCGGGACGATGTACGGCGCCTACCTGCTGCGTCCTGGCGCCCGTGCCTTCCAGCCGGTGTCGACGCTCGCGAGTACCGCAGGTGCCGTCGAAGTGTGGCAATTGATGGAGGACGATGCTGGGCGTATCTGGGTGGGAACGCGCGCCACGGGCGCTTTTGTGATCGAAGCGGGAACGACGACGGCTCGTCAGATACACGAGAGTGAACCGAGCGGCAAAAAAGGGAGCGAGGCCGACTGGGTCGACGCGATGGTCGATGCCGGCGCAGGCCAAGTATGGCTCGGCACTTGGCCTCGGGGCATTTTACAGGTGGACACGCGCACCTGGGCGACGCGGCGCCTCCGCCATGACCCTGCGGTATCAGGGAGCATAGGCCAGGATGGTGTGTCGGTGATGCTGCGTGATCGCAGCGGCCTCGTTTGGGCCGGGGGCCCGAATCTGTTCGATTCGATCGACCCGCAACAGCGGGCGATTTCCGCCTGGTACGGTGGTGGCGGCCGCCTGCTCGGCGGTACGAACGCGGCCGTCACCGCCGTGCTCGCGCGGCCCGACGGCAGCGTCTGGCTCGGCAGCAACAACGGCGGCGTCGACATCGTTCCGCCTGACTGTGCGCATCGCCGGCAACTGCCCGCCGCCGGGGATGGTCAGTCCAGCACGACGCTCCCCAAGAGCCCAGTCCTTTCTATGGCGGATGCACCGGACGGCGAAGTCTACATCGGTACCGCCAAGGGTCTTTACCGGACCCGCGACCAGGGCCGCGGTGTCGAGCGGATGGAGTTCGGTGGCCTGTCGCCCACTGCGTTGACGAGAGCGCTGTACATGACCGGCAGCCGGCTCTGGATCGCGGAAAATACCGGGCTGAGTTATGTCGATCAGCCAGGGCAAGGTGCGATGGCGCGGCCTGTGGCCGGCCTGCAGGGGATCGACACCATGACGCTCAACGACACCAGAGACGGCTCATTGTGGGTGGGAACGTCGACGGGCCTGGCGCGATACTGGCCCGCAACGGGCCGCGTCGAGTGGCCCTGGCCGGAGACGGCGGCACACGCCGGTTTGCCCCGCAGCGAGGTTACGTCGGTGGCCAAGGACAGCCGTGGCAGGCTGTGGGTCTCGCTCTACGGCGGCGGCGTGCGTGTGATCGAGCCCGGCGCGGGTGGAGCGGCTGCGCAAGTGCGCGGCGTCGGACATGAGCAGGGCTTGCGCAACAACGCCGCGAACGCCTTGTTGCTCGATGCGCGAGGCAACGCATGGGTGAGCACCGAAAACGGCATCCTGCGCATCGACCATGACACGCTTGCGACGACGCTGCTGCAACAAGCCGATGGCGTCGGGCTCATGTCCTACTGGACGTCGGCGGCCGGCGCTGCATCGCAAGACGACCTGCTGTTTGGCGGCTACGGTTTGACGATCGTGCATCCGGACCAATTTCGCCCTTCGCACTTCAAGGCACCGATAGTCCTCACCGATCAGAACGGCCGGCCTGCGTCGCCGGCCGGCATGACGCTCGGCCCTTCGCAACGCACGTTGGAGGTAAGGTTCGCGCTGCTCGACTACCGGGCCCCCGAACGCACGCGCTACGCCTACCGTCTGGCCGGCCTGGAGGACGCATGGACCGACTCGCCCGCCGCATTGCGCATCGCCCACTACACGAATTTGCCGCCGGGCGACTACACGCTCCAGGTGCGAGCGTCGAACAGTCCAACTCAGTGGACGGCTTCGGCGAGCCTGCCCATCCACGTTGTGCCGGCGTGGTACGAAACGATTGCGTTTCGCGCGATCGTGGCAATGCTGCTGCTTGCATGCTTCGGTATGCTGCTGCAACTGCGCACGCAGCTGCTGCGTCGCCGTGCCGCGGCGTTAGAGGCGCTGGTCGCGCAGCGAACCCACGAACTCCAGCAACGCTCCGATGAACTCGTGCTCCGCACGGCGGAATTGCAAGCTAGCGAACAGCGGCTTGCGCAGCTGGCTTACTTCGATGGGCTGACGGGCCTTGCGAACCGGCGGCATTTCAATGACGATCTGCAACACATGATTCAACTGGCGCGGCGAGGCGCCGAATTTGCGCTTTTGCTCGTCGATCTCGACCGTTTCAAGCCAATCAATGATGCGTATGGCCACGATGCCGGCGACGCGGTGCTGAACGCTGTGGGGTCACGCCTGCGCACGGCAACACGTGAAGTCGATCTTGTTTCGCGGCTCGGCGGCGATGAGTTTGCGGTATTGCTTAGCCAACCGGGCGACGGCAAAGAGGTGGCCGCCGTTTGCGAACGCATCCTCGCTGCGTTTGCTGAACCGATACGGTATGGCGGCCTGTCGTTGGAAGTAGGAGCGAGCATCGGCGTGGCCCGATGCCCGCATGACGCACACGATGCCATGGCGCTTTACAAGGCCGCAGACGTGGCGCTCTACGCGGCGAAAGAGGCCGGTCGCGGCGTCTGGAGATCGGCAGAGGTCGCGTTTGAGGTCGGCGAGGGCCGGCCGGGATAAGCGTTCATGCGCTGCAGTGCCCGCTCCGCTATCGTTTCTCGGTTACCCGTTCCCAACCATGCCGCACTGCGGCCTTGAAGCGTTCCCACGCGCTTCCCGGATAACGCGACTCCCATTGCTCGCGCGCACTCGGTTCGATTTCTTGCCACTCACGCCCGCGGTAGCGCTCGTCCTGTCTGAACGTAGCGCCATGAGTATAGGCGCGTTCGTACTCGTCATCGGGAACGCGGCTCTCCGCACCGTTCTCATGATCGCGACGGAGTTCGTCGTCGTAAGACGCATCGACATCGAGCGGGGTCCCCATGATCGGGTCGCCGACATAACGTGTGTCGGACGCTGGCTCTGCTTGCGCAGCGCTCGCTGGGTCTTCTCGCCGAAGGTCGCTGCCGGCCTGGAGTCCCGCATTCGTGCCTGTAGGCGTGCGCACAGGCTCGGTATCCCGTGTGTGCAATGAAGATGCGACTGGTTGTGGCGCCGCTGGTCGTAGCGGCGGCACGGATTGCGTCACCGGCGCTGGGCGCCCTTCAGTACGCGTCGATACCTGTTGCATATCGCCTGACATTCGCTGCGCCGCCGAGGAGAAATCGGCGCGTTGCGTCGAAGCGCCGCCCGTGGTCGCGGGCTCGCTGCTTTCCATCGACGACTGTCCTGTAGCGGGCAATTCGTGGCTCGGCGCACTGCGGCGCGGATCCGTTTGCCCAGGCGAATACGCCGACGATTGCTCTTGCGTGTCCACGCTGCCGCGGATCGGCTCCTCCTTCGCTTGTTCGCCCGCTCCGGTGCGCCAGGCTTTGGTGCGCTCGCCGATGTCGGTCGCACCGGCGCGACGCATGATGTCGCAGGCGAGGTCGACATGC
>NZ_JBQCDN010000444.1:0-32780 GCF_051961175.1 Trinickia sp.
ATTCTTGTCAGTGTGAAGCTACCGATTGCAAAGATCCGCCCAGTTTCAAAATTCGCTCACGACCCGTTGCAGCACATCTGGGCCACCGATAGCTATGATTCCTGCTCGCGCATCATCGAAGAAACCGAACCGCTGCAAAACAATGCCGCCGATAGCGACAACATCTGCAACCATGCGGCTATCCGCGTTAAGCTTTCCAGACCATCCCGACGCCAGAAGAAATTCGATACTGCTACTCTTTGGCTTCGCCACGACAAACGCCGATGATCCAGGCGCCGTTACCAACGACACGGCCGACGCCAGCGATCTGTCAAGACGAACGGCACCATAAAATTTGATCTTTCCATCCTGTTCAATCGCGGATTCGAATCGCTCCGGCACTGACTCGAAATCGATCCCCCTCATCTTGAGCGCATTGAACCGCTTTCTATAGCGCACAACTCTAGTATCTGGCTGCCATACTGAATCACCGGTGAGCAACCAGATATCGTAGTCATTCATACAATTGGCTAACAGCGTTAGGACGAAGTCCAGCACGCGCTGGAAGGCGTCGAGGCTGGCATTCCCTCGTGCGGACCACTCAAGCGCGGCCAACTGAAGTCCGTCTGGGAACGCGCTCCGCTCCAGCAAGACAATGTCATTGTCGGTGAATGCGTCGACGGCTATGGCGAGGCTAATCTCAGTAGTCATAGTGATTTCCTGCGGGATCGTTGAAGTGCGGACCACGATTCTGCGGATTTCCCTCACCGTAGTAGTGCCCGCCTGCATCATCGCGAATTATGACCTTATCTGTACCGCCACCTGGAGTCGGGACCGTGAATTCGTACTGGGAGCCTGGCTGAGGATTGCCTCGCCTATCCGTGTTCGGATAAACAGCACTCGGCTGTTGGCTCGTCAGAATTCCTGCACCTTGTTTGGCCGCGTTAAATGCCCCGCTGCGCCCGGCGGACTCAAGTTGGGAGGCGCCGCGCCTCTCGAATCGGAAGCATCATCGTTTGAACTATTGCTCGACACCGTCGCTGTCGGTGGCACATATCCAGGACTACCCGGAATTGCCACACTCGGACCAGGAACCGGCCCTTCAGGCGTCATCAAAGGCATCGGCGGCGTCACCACCGCCGTTGCCGTCGGCCCTCCTGTACCGCCGTTGTTATTGGCGTTTGTCAGATCGTCAGCAGGCGACTGGGCACCCTTGCCCTGTCTAAAAAATTGATTTATTGAGTCCGCCGCACCGCCATTGAAGAAGTTCTTCGCTCCGCGTACTGCGCCTGGGCCAGTCCAATCCCACGCTGCACCAAGCGTATCAAGTCCGCGATCAACGACTGGGTCATACTTGAACAACCCGGTCGACGCTAGTTCCCCCCTGCTGCTTCGTATCAAGCGCCCCGCGGTTTTCGGAATCTACAGCGGCCTGTTTGGCTGGATTGCCATCCGACATCTGATCGGCACAATGCACCAGATAGCAGGCAGCGTCCTCAAGCCTCTGCTTCTCGTCCGCACTCTTCCCGTCCTCCAGCGCATCAAGCGTTTTCCGCTCGTCCTTCTTCGGGTCCTTATCGGCGTGGTACTGCCGATTGTAAAGATCCGTGCCAACAAGGCGTCTCGCCGGTATCCCCTACGCGGCATCAAGCACCCGTACAGATCTCGGCTTCCTATCGAATCTGCCAACAATATACTCAACGACTACTACTGGCTCAGACGATATGCTATCAAATACAGACTTTGACACTTCGCAGCTTGTGAGCTTGCCGCTGATACGCAGATCGAGGATATAGCGATCCTGCACATTCACCAAGTAGCGCCCCTGCAATTCGTGGTGTGCAGCGACAATCTTCGCTGCCTCGACCTGCGCAGGACCTTTCGTCAAGGGACGGTGTGCGATATTTAAGACTCGATAAAAAATGCGTCCGAATATGAAGAGCAGAGCAGCGTATATCATGACAAGCACGACAGCCAACGCTGCCGCGCCCGCCCCCCTATTCCAAAGGAATACTGGGAACGAAATGATTTGATCTACCTTATTCATCAAATTCTCCACCGACAGGCGCTATTTCTTCGAATTCGATCCATTCTCAATTCCCGTTTGAACAGGACCAGGAAGAGTTTGGATCACCTGATTCAAGATATCGCCCAGCGGTTTGGGCAACCATGACTGAGTCAGCAGACCCGTTCCCGCTGCAGTCATGCCCAACCCTCCTGCAAGAGATGGACTGCTCGACGGCGTCGTCACAGACGTGGCTCCAAAAGCCGCTGTTCCTGCCCAAAGACTGTTGTACACACCTACGACGGTCTTTCCAAGCGTGCTGGATCCCAAAGCTTCCAAGGGCAATGCGAATGGTGCAGCAGCGGCGCCAATGCCTCCAACTGTAAATGACTTTGTGAAATCGGGCGTGTCCTTAGACAATCCCGTCATATGGCTAATCGAATCGCCCACGTAATCGTATGCAGTACCCAATGCCCAAGCGGTCGCGATTCCTGGTGCGGCTCCGCCGAGAACCGTGAGACCCAGGCCCGCTGCTGCAACGTTGCCGGCACCAGGAACAGACTTGCCGCCAGGCATTGCCAGCTGCTCCGGCGTCGCCGATCCGTCGGCGTTACCGAACATGAACGGATTGTTGTAGTACTGGTCCTTGGTGAACAGCCCACCAGCGTTTTTCGTCAGGTACTGCGCCGCAGTCGCATCGTACCCCGTTCCTCCGCTTGCCGCCGCCGAATCAACTCTTATATATCCGTTCGCAAGCAACATGTTCTCTGCTTGGTCTTGCGTAATTGACCGGCCTGTAGCCTTTTCGTAGACCGCCGCGAAGTCCTTCGCATGATCCTTCGCCCACTGCCGTTCATCGGGGTGCAACTGCCGATTGTAAAGATCCGCCCCCAGCGCCCCATTGGCTCCGCTGATCGCACCGGACGTCCCTCCTACCAACGCCCCCGCCAATGCCCCCGCCGCGCCCGACACAAGATTCTTCAGAATGTTGCCACCCAGCGAATCGTCCAACGCCGGGCCGATCGCCGAATTCGCCGCGTCCCCCGCAATCGTACCGCTCAACGCTCCGAGCAAATTACCACCGCCCATCACCGCGCCCAAGCCCGCCACGATCGCATGCGCCCCCGTGCGCGCCGCACCGCCGTCTTTCCACAACGCTTGCTCCAGCGTCGCCGAGTTCAGATCCGCCTGCGCTTGCGCCTCGGCGTCAGCATCCCCTGCACTCTTTGCCGCCTCCAACCGGCCATTGGCATCCTTGACGTTCTTGTCCGCCCGGTTCTTCAGATACGTGCCCACATCCCCCACGACCTGCATCCCCACCTGCACCGTCTGCGACTGAATCGCCATGTCGTCGCCCACCTTCTGCGCATCGAACGTGTTCGCCAACGCTCCGTCATTCGCATGCGTCGTATCGCGACTGAGCCCCGCGGTGCTGTCTTTCCCCGTACCCGCATCGCCTCGCACGGTGATCGTGCCCGCGCTCACCGCGGCATAGGTCGTCCCCGATTCACTGCTAATCGTGCCTGCCACGCCTAATCCGCTCGGCCCCAAACCCATCGAATTCGTCGGCCCCGGCCCATTGCTCCGTGTTTGCACCACGCCCGTCGTATTCTGCGAGCCAGGCGTTGGCCCCGCGGCCGCCGCTCCCTGGGAACTCGGCGTCTTGGAGATCCCTCCGCCACTCGCACCGAACCCGAAGCTCGTGCCCGAGTACTCCGACGTGTTCTGAAGGTCCGTGAAGCCCAGCGTCTGCGTCGACAGCGTGTTCTCGTCCGCACCGGCCTTGCTCGCGATCACCCCGCCGTCCAACTGCGTATGATTGCCCACCTGCACGTCGTACCCGCCCGTGCCCGCATAGATGCCGCTTTGCCGACCGACCGATTTATAGTTGTCCTTGATCGCCTCCTCATTGACGCTTCCCGAACCGCTCGCGCCATAGCAGAACGGCGGCACGCAAATACTCAATTGCATGCCCGCGCTCGTCTGCTTGCTGTCGTAGGTATTCGTATCCTGCGGGCTCGCGATGTTCAAATCCCGGCCCACGTTCGCATCCACGGTGTTGCCCGACACCTCCGCACCGCGCAGGTTCGTGTCGCGCCCGCTCGTCAGCGATAACGTCTGGCTCGCGGTCACTTGCGTGTCGCGATTCGTGGCGCTGTCGCCATTCATGCGGCCCTTCGCGGCGCTTGCCGCCAGCTCCACCGAAAAGCCGTTTTGCTGCCCGCCGAACGTGAAGGCTACGCCCACGCTCCCCCCACTGCTGCTGCTTTGACTCGTTTGATGGGTCGTGTCCTGTGCGCTTAGCAAATTGATGTCACGCGCGGCATTTAGCTCCACGTTCTGCCCGGTGATTTGCGTGCCGCGTGCCGTAATGTCGCCGTCGGCCGCGTTGCCGTCCGCGTCCTTCGCGCCGCTGCCCGTCGCGACGATGGTGACGTTGCCGCCCGCTTTCAACGTGCTGCCGTCATTCGTGACCGAACTGCTTTCCGCATCGCTGTGGCTCGTGCCGCCGCCGATGCTCGCCGTCACCTTCACGAGGCTCGGCCCGCTAGACAAATCTTTTGAAGCCGAACTGATGGCCTGATAGGCTTCGTACGCAGACAACACCGCTTGCGCTTCGTCCAGCTTGGCCAAACGTTTATTGTCGGTGTGCCGCGCCGCCGCCATGCTCTGGTTGATCGTCGCCACGGCGTTGCCCAGCGCTCCGCCGACCGTCGTGGTCACGCCGAACTGGCTTGCGCTTTGGCTCATGCTGCTTTGCGTCGCATCCGTGCCCGCGTCGAGCTTCACGTTCTGCCCCATCAGCGTCAAGTCCTTACCCGCCGATAGATCCGTACCTTGCACGGTGAGATCCTGCTTCGCATTGAGCGTCACGCTGCCGTTCCCGCTGACGATCTGCGAGCGAATCGTGCTTTGCGTCTGCGCCGCCGTGTCCTGCACCATGTGCGTATTCGAAACGCCAACGGTGAACCCTGTCCCCGTACCGTTGCTGCCCAGATCGCCGATCTGCCTGCTGCTCGATTCTTGATGGTTCCGGCTCGTATCCGTGCCCGCCGACACGTTGATCGCGCCTTCAGTGGCGATCATGTCCACGCCCTGCATGCCGCTGATGCCCGAGCCGATGACATCGATGTTGCCGGTATGGCTCTTTACGACGACACTGTTGCCCACGATGGCGCTTGCCGTCTGCTGCATCGTCGCCGAATCGCCGCTCGAATTGGCACCACTCGCGTTATAGGGCGACGCCCCCACCCCACTGCTGTTGGGGCCGCCCGACACCCACCGGACAGAGTCACCCGGACTCGCGCCAGCTAGCGTGAAGCCCGAACTCGAGCTGCTCGATTGCATGTTCCGTTGCAATTGATCGGTCGATGCTTGAAGCAAGACGTTGCGGTTCGCGTCCAACGCGGCGATCCCCCCCGCCGTGATCGACGAGCCCGTCACCGTGATATCGCCATCGATCGGATTGCCTTTGTCGTCCTTGCGCGCCCCGCCCGTGGCGATCAGCGCGACATTTCCGCCGCCGCGAATCGTGCTGCCGGCATTCGTGACGCTCGTGAGGTCGTTCGAACTCGAACTGCTGCTGTGACTAAAGGACATCGACACAGACGGCGCGTCAAGCGTGGTGGCCGTCACCTCATTGCTCGCGCCTTCCCACCGCTGGAATCCATTGCCCGACGCAGTCGTCTGACGCATGTTGCGGACTGTATCGACCGGCGTCCCGGTCAACGCAACGGAGAACCCACTCGAATGGGCGTCCTGCTGATCGTGCGAATGCTCGTTGTCCTGAAACCTGACATTCAATTTGCCGGGCACGTTTACAGAGCATTCAGTACCGCAATTGTTTGCTGAATGGAATCCGGCTCCAATGCGATACTCATGTGCCCAACATTTGGAACAACACCCACCGCAATATCCGGTCGAACTTCGTGTATCAAGGGGGCAAATTTATTCGCGTAGAAAAATTCATCATTCGCCCCAACCAAAACACTCATTGGTTTGGTGACACAGCGAAAATCTTCAAGGTAGTGGCTGTTTTGTGTGAAATTCTCACTAAGCCGATACGAATAAAGCGGTGTAATTATATTCCCTGGTGCTGCTGGCATAGCAAAGGCCAAGACTGGCAACGATTCAAAACGGTGGAAGCCAAACCGACTTAAAATAGTTAAACCCATATAACGTTCTTTAAATGGTTTAGCAAGACCACCTGCTCCAGGTCGCACCGTAGGGGCATCACGTGCCAGCAGTGGAGATAGAAGCACATAGCGGTCAAATAATGCACTTTCTGGCCCTCCTGCAAATCGCAGTGCCAAGCCGCCACCGGCCGAATGCCCTAACAATGAAAGGCTGACTTCCGGTTGAATCCGGTGAATAAATTGTGCGAAGTCAGTCAAATCGTCTTGCAATTGACCAATGTAGGAAATATCACCACTAATTGGACCTGAAGCACCATGCCCACGCACATCTGGCACATAAACGGTATATCCAGACGCTTGTGCAGCCTTAGCCAAAGCATGAAGCATGAAGCCGCTGCCTGCCGCTCCATGCAACATTACGACAGACTTTTTTCCCTGACTTGGGTAAACGCGATAAGCCAGCCTAGTTCCGTCACGAGCCTGAAATGATTGGAGCGATGGCTGATCGCGGAAGTCAATCTTCTTGAAAGGCCCAGCAGCATCCGCTAGAGGTGGCGGCAAAGAGGAAGTCCCAAATGCAACGGCTCCAGCCAAAGCAGCTGCAGCCATAAGGACCGCGGTAAAAATGAAAAGCAGGAATTTTTTTGTCATTTGGAACAAGGGTATGCCAGTGGTCTTCTCTGCGAGTGATGGGAGACAAGGACATGAGGATACTCATGTGCGGCCCTCGTTACATTGCGGATGCGACGAAACGTCGCTAGGCATGCGTGAAATGCAATCCCTGCGACGCGAACGGCATGCCCCCCCGCTCAGCTTGCGGCGGTAAGAGCAGCCGTTCGAGACGCAAACCGCCTTGCGAAGCGCAATGCCTTTACGGTCATCTTCGACAAACGCAAAGAGCGGAACCAACGATCTGGCCGGTACCGCTCCGCCGATCCTGCTGTAACTGTTAGCGTGCCCGATCGCTGCGTATCATCGCCGCCAGGATATATCCAGCAATTCGCGGATTCTCCTTGATTCGCCGAGTACTGTAGCCGTACCAGTCATGACCGTATGGTACATACACGCGCACGTTAAATCCTTGCGCAAGCAGAGCGTCGCGCAGCGTTTCGCAGACCCCCAGCAACATCTGGAACTCGAACCGCGATCTGTCGATCCGCTCGCGTTGCAGCCAATTGGTCAGCGTATCAATCAATTGTGCATCGTGGGTTGCAATGCCGACGAATGACCCCGCGTGAATCGCGCTCGAAACGTGCCGAACAAAGTGCGCATTGATCGCTGCCCGATCCTTCGATGCGCCGTCGACGAGATGTTCGTTTGCCTCTGCATAAATTCCCTTGCAAATGCGCATGCGGCTCTTGCGCGCCTGCAGTGGAACGATGTCATTGTTCGTGCGCGTCAAATACGCTTGGAGTGCGATTCCGACTGCAAATCCGTCAGCTTCGAGCTTCAAGAACGCGTCCAGCGTTTTCTGGGTGCAACTAATATCTTCCATGTCGATGCATGCACTGATCCCGTGCGATGCTGCCGATCGCAGAATCATCGAAACTCGTGCCATGCACGCGTCTTGGTCGAGATGCAGTCCCAGGGCGGTCAATTTTATTGAAAGCTCGGCGGGCTCATTTTCCGCACCGAGCGCCTGGACTAGATTGAGATAGTCGTGAGTCATCGACTCTGCCTGATCAGACGACGACGCAGTCTCGCCGAGCACATCGACAGTAGTTCTGAAACCTGCAGTGTGGAGCGCATGAATGCGCTTGCAGGCGTCGTTGAGCGTTTCGCCCGCGATGTAGCGGCGGGAGATCTCACGGAGCAGCGAACGGGGAACGAGCGGGATGGCACGAGCCGCCATCGTATTGAGAATACGCATGTTTGTGGTCTCTTGAAAACGCAGGCGCACGAATCTGGATGTGATAAATCGATTCGAGCGACATCGCCGGACTGTTATTCACAACAGCTCCGGGACGAATACCAAGGAGGATGCAGTCACTGCATCGACGAAGGCGTTCAGTGCGTTTTTGCGGGAGGCCAGGCAGCTGCGTACATTGTTCGAGGAGGGTCTTTTGCAGTTTGCTACGGGTTCATCAATGCCTGCTTTCGTTTGTCAGTCAGGCATCGCGAATCGTAGCACGATCGAACGATCGGTGGTCATGGGCTGTTGATTACTTAATCAACTGCATCCCTGCGACTTTCGAAGCCGCCACGTCGAAAGTTGCGGTGTACTCGCACTCAGCTACATACCCTGATCGCTCGATCAGGCAGTCTGCGAAATCGGCCTTCGTAGACGCCACGAAAACACGAAGCGCCTTTCGAACCGTGTCCGCAGCTTCAACGACCAGTTCCTTCGTGCCGATCATCGAATCGATGATGTCCTTCATCTGCTCTCGTTCAACGCCGTAACAGCGCCCGAGCACCCACACGACTTCGATCAGCGCGGCCTGCGAAACGTATCCCGGCCGTTCGGCCGACAGGGATTCCATCAGCGCGGTCGCCTTCTTCGACTGCACCGCGTCGTCCTGTGCAAAATAGCGGACCAACACGTTCGTATCCAGTCCGATCATCGCGCAGATGCCCCCTGCTCGGCGATGGCCCGGTTCATGTCCTCGATCGACACCGGTTTCGCGGGCTTCTTCACGATACCCTTGAGCGACGCGAGCGAGCGCGTGGCCGGATAAAGCTCATACCGGCCCGTCGCCTCGTTGAAGCTGAATTCGATTCGGTCGCCGGACTCGAGGCCAAGGTGATTACGCACGTCTACCGGAATGGTGACCTGGCCCTTTGAAGTGATGGTTGCTGCTGTCATCTTGACACCTCCATTGCTCTCCTTACTTTAAGGTAAGGCAGTCCTGAATGCAAGGGCAGACCGCGCCGCACCGTCCGAGACTGGCGACATTGGCAGGCGTCACCAGCCGAGAAAGAAGGAGGCTTTCTCTGCCTCTTATGCCTGCTCGTGCTCCGCCTTGAGCGCGGCGTGCTCTGCCGACGACGCGCCCCTGACAGCCCACTTCGCCTTCATGTCCGCCAACGTGGTATCTTCGGTGCCCTTCATCTCCGGCTTTCCGCAACCATGCCTCCTCGCCTCGGCGCCGTATGGGCCGCCCCCTCGAGTCATTCGCGAGCCGGCGCGGTCCGCTGCGCCCGCGCACCGGCGCATCGGTCCGCCCGGGGGCACCGGCGATGAGCCGGGCGTGGCTGATCGGCGCGGGCCCCGGCGACGCCGAACTGATCACCGTCAAGGCCATGCGCGCGCTGGCTTTGGCCGATGTGGTGCTCGTCGACGATCTCGTCAACCCCGATATCCTCAAAATGGCGCGCGCCGATGCGCAAATCGTGTCCGTCGGCAAGCGCGGCGGCAGCGCTTCCACGCCGCAAGACGAAATCGTGGCAACGATGCTCGCGCATTTGAAGGCTGGCCGCAGCGTAGCGCGGCTAAAGGGTGGCGATCCGTTCGTCTTCGGCCGTGGCGGCGAAGAGCTGCAGGCGTTGCGAGCCGCCGGCATTCGCACCGATATCATCAGCGGAATCACCGCCGGTATCGCGGCGCCGGCCACGTTAGGGATTCCCGTCACCCATCGCGGCCTCGCACAGGGCGCCATCTTCGTCACCGGACATAGTGCCGGCGAGAAGGAACCCGATTGGCGGGCGTTGGCGGCCACGGGCATGACGCTCGTCATATATATGGGCATGCGCCGGCTCGACGGTATCGTCGATGCCCTGCTGCGCGCCGATATGGCCGCAGGCACACCGTGCGTCGCCATCGAATCAGCCACGCTTCCCGCGCAGCGTCAAACCATGGCAACGCTGGAAACGCTGCCGGCCGAAGTACGTCGAATGGGCCTCGGGTCGCCCGCGATTCTGGTGATCGGCAGCGTCGCGGCGCTCGCCTGCCCCCAGGATGTGGCGGTGGGGGGGCCCTCGCTGGCGGTCGGGATCGGATGCCGGCGAGGGGTCTCCGTCGACCAGATCGAGGCCGCGGTCCGCGCGGCTTTGACATCGCACACGATGGCGGACGTCGCCTGCGTGGCCACGCTCGAATCGAAAGCGGACGAACCGGCGCTCGTCGCGTTCTGCGAACGCCACCAGTTGCCGTTGGTCACGTTTTCGGCGGATGAGGTGCAAGCGTGTTTCGCTTGTCATCCGTCGTTGGGCGGTTCGCTCGACGTTCAGGCGCACGTCGGCGTACCCGGCGTCTGCAAGCCGTGCGCGTTGCTGGCCTCACGCGGCGGGAAACTGGTGCAAGATAAATGCACGCTCGACGGCGTCACGGTGGCCATCGCTGCCTCGCAAACAGAAGATCCGACTCGCGATGCGCAAGTGCAAAAGCAGGCGTAGGAAAAACGCCAAGGCCAAGGTCAAGTCCAAGTGCAAGGAACTCAATCGATATGAAGACTGACAATGAATCGCATCTGCGTATGACGCAGCGCCGCCGCGAAGGCCACGAGAAGAAGCAGGCGTCGGCCACGCTCGAAAAAGGCTTGCTGATCGTCAATACCGGCAACGGCAAGGGCAAAAGCACGGCGGCGTTCGGCATGGCGGTGCGGATGCTCGGTCACAACGAACGAGTCGGCATTGTGCAGTTCATCAAAGGCGCCTTGCATACGTCCGAACGCGATTTTCTGGGCGCCCACGCTCAGTGCGATTTCGTCACGATGGGCGACGGCTATACCTGGAACACCCAGAACCGCGAAGCCGACATCGCCACCGCGCGCAAAGGCTGGAACGAAGCCGTTGCGATGATCGAGAGCGGCAACTACCGGATGGTGATCCTCGATGAGCTCAACACCGTCCTGAAGTACGACTATCTCCCGCTCGACGAAGTGCTCGCCGTGTTGACGGCGCGGGCGCCGATGCAGCACATCGTCGTGACCGGGCGGCATGCGCCCGATGCACTCATCGAAGCCGCCGATCTTGTCACCGAGATGCGGCTGGTCAAACATCCCTATCGCGAACAAGGCGTGAAAGCCCAACGCGGCGTAGAGTTCTGACGATGCCGGCCTGCCCCGCTCTATTGATCGCCGGCCCGGCGTCCGGGCAAGGCAAAACAACGGTGACAGCCGGCCTCGCGCAGCTGCATCGGCGGCTCGGCCGAAAGGTGCGCGTGTTCAAGACGGGCCCGGACTTTCTCGATCCGATGATTCTCGAGCAGGCAAGCGGCATGCCGGTGCAATCGCTCGATCTGTGGATGGTGGGGGACGAGGGGTGCCGCCGGTTGTTGGCCGACGCAGCCGGGCAAGCGGACTTGATCTTGATTGAAGGCGTGATGGGGCTCTTCGACGGCACGCCTAGCAGCGCCGATTTGGCCGTGGCATTCGGTGTGCCTGTTGCCGCGGTGATTTCGGCTCAAGCGATGGCGCAGACGTTCGGTGCAGTGGCCTTCGGCCTGGCGCACTATCGGCCCGGTCTATCGGTTTACGGGGTATTGGCCAATCACACCGGTTCGCCGCGTCATGCGCAGATGCTTCAGGAGAGCCTGCCTGCCGACGTTCGTTGGCTCGGCCATCTTCCCCGTTCCGAACAAATCGCGCTGCCCGAACGGCACTTGGGCTTGCATCAGGCGAGCGAAATCGATCGTCTCGCCGATCGCATTGCGCTGACGGCCGATGCACTCGCCGATACCGCGCTGGCCGACTTGCCCCCGCCGGTCTCGTTCGCACAGCCATCGCCGCGAGCGGTGCCACCGTTGCTCGCGGGCAGGCATATCGCCGTTGCGCGCGACGCGGCGTTTTCGTTCATCTATCCCGCCAATATCGATCTGCTCCATGCGCTTGGCGCGCGCGTGACGTTCTTTTCGCCACTGGCGAACGAGCCCGTTCCCGGCGCGGTGGACGCTTTATTCTTGCCCGGCGGCTACCCGGAGCTGCATGCCGCGACGCTCGCAAGCAATACGGCAACTGCGGACGCCGTTCGCGCACACGCCGCCTCAGGCAAGCCCATCGTGGCCGAATGCGGCGGGATGCTGTACCTGCTCGATAGCCTGACGGATAGCGATGGCGTCCGCACGCCGATGCTCGGCGTGCTTCAGGGACACGCGACGATGCACGAACGGCTTCGTGCACTTGGGATGCAGGCGCTGGATTCGAAACACGGCCAGATGACCGGACACGCGTTTCACTATTCGAGTATGACGACCGACATGCCCGTGGATCGCTATGCCTCGCGGCCTCAAGGCGGCCCAGCGGGTGAGCCGGTGTTCCGCTCGGGGGCGATCACCGCCACCTATATGCACGCCTATTGGCCGTCGAATCCGGCGCTCGCGGCTGCGCTGTTCGAGGGTGGGGCTTTTTAGCCTCACGCAGGCAAGGCGGCTTTACCGCCCGGGCCCGCCGTGACTTCAACGATGGCCTCAGGCCTATTCGATACCCTCGTCCACCCTCCGCATCAAAGTCGCCAACAACGCCAACCGATCCGGATCATTCAACGCCTTCCATGCCTTGATTTCATCGCGGCTGCGAAGACAGCCTTCGCAAAGCCCGCTGCTGGGGTTCAACCGACACACATCGATACACGGAGACCCAACAGGCGATTGCGTCCGGGCGAACGCAATCGCCTCTGCAAGATCCGCTCTCCGGTTGATCACTTCATCGTTTCCCATCAAATCCCCGCCTCCACCTTGACGACATTCAATGCCGCTTCAAGTCGCGCCCATGCCGCCTCATCGCCAGGAAGCCCGAAACGGACGCCCGGTATCACATCGAAGCGGCGCACCCAAATGCCCTGACGCGCAAGCCCCTCTTGCCATCGCCCGGCTTGCTCATCGCGCACCCATGAAAACAACGGTGTCTGCCATATCGTCGGATGAAATCGGCCGAGCACATCCGCAAGCCGCGCACCCGAAGCGATCAGCCTTGCGCGCGTCTCGGCTTGCCAGCCCGTATCGAGCAAAGCGGCCCGGACGGCCAGCCGTGCCGGCCCCGAAACGGTCCAAGGGCCGCGCAAATTGCGCATGGCCCGATCGACCTCCGAGCACGCAAGGACGAATCCTACGCGCGCCCCGGCCAACCCAAAAAACTTCCCGATGGACCGCAGCACGATCAACCCTTCACGGTTCACCGCACCCGCCACGCTGAACTCCGGCATCGATTCGACGAACGCTTCATCCACGATCAGCGTTCCACCGCGCGCCGCCAACTGCTCGCGCCATTGCATCAGCTGGCCCGGCGCGTATCGCTCGGTACCCGGGTTGTTCGGGTTGACGAGAACGAGATGAGTCAAATCCGCAGGCAACTCACGAGCCGGGTCCAATACGAACGACCCTTCAGCGCCCAGATCGGCGAATTGCGATGTCACGAAACGCGCGACTGTGAAGCCCGCTCGCTCGAACGCCGGCGCATATTCCCCGTACGTCAACAGGCCGACGCCGATGCGCCCCTTCGGCAAAACGGCGGGCAGCATGCGAATCGCGGCCTGTGTTCCGGCTACCGCCAAGGCGCGTGGCGCACCGTAATGGTTAGCTGCAATCGCTTCGAGATCGTCCCGATCATCGGGCAACCGGATCCATGCTTGCGGATCGATCGGAGGAACCGGATAGCCGTGCGGATTGATGCCGGTCGATAGATCGATCCAGTTTTCTCGAGGAATCCCGTAGCGCTCGGCGGCTTGCCCGAGATTGCCGCCATGCGGCACCGGCGTTGCATCAACTAGTTGAACCATAAGCCTTCACCTAACCGTCGTAACGATTGCCAGCAGTGCAATCGCCCCAAGCCATAGTGCGATCGAGCGCTTGACGAGCCGCAACGCCCTGCCGATGTCGGCCGCCTGTGGCGCCTGCCCGCATCCGAGCACGGGCCGCGGCTCGAGTACGCCGTGATACCAGGCGGCGCCGCCACAAGCGACGTCGAGGCTGCCCGCTCCGCTTGCCATCACCGGCCCGGCGTTTGGACTCTCCCACGCCGTCGCCTGGGTTCGCCAGCATGCAAGGGCACTGCGCACGTTGCCGCAGATCGCGTACGTCAGCGCCGTCAAACGCGCCGGAATATAGTTCGCCGCATCGTCCAGGCGCGCAGCGGCCCAACCGAAGTAACGCATGCGCGGCGTCCGGTAGCCCCACATCGCATCGAGCGTATTGATGAGCCGAAACGCGACCGCCCCGGCACCCCCTGCGACGACGAACCAGAACAATGCGCCGAAGATGGCATCGTTGCCGTTTTCCAGCGCCGATTCGATAGCGGCCTTCGCGACAGCCGGCTCGTCCGCGTCGGAAAGATCGCGCGTGACCACGCGCGCCGTCAACCCGCGCGCACGCTCAAGATCGCCCGCGCGCAGGGCTTGTTCCACCGGGGCGATGTGATCGATCAGGCTACGTGCGCCCAACGCGAACCACAGCGCAACGACCTGAAGCGGCCAAGACAGCATCGCAGGCAACGTACGAGTCAGAGCCGCCAGTAACGCAACCGGCGGCACGACGGCCAAGGTCCAAGCCGCGATGCCGATGATGCGCGTGCGCAAGGGGCGAGGCTCGTCCGTCGCCTCCACACCCTTCGCGGACCGATGCGCCGCATGCGCGTCCGGATTCAGTGCGCGCTCGATCCGCGAGGCGAGCTTGCCGAAAGCCACGAGCGGATGGGCGCGCGACGGCTCGCCCAATATCGCGTCCATTGCGACGCCGGCAAAACAAAGCGCGCAAGTGACCGGGGCGGAGAATCCAAGCATGCCAATCATTCGACGTAATCGAGCGTAGCCGGGTGGCGTGCTCTGCAAGCGTTCAATTACACTCCTCCCTTTGAATTTAGCGTCAGGCGTCGATCGGCGGGTGGACATCATACGTCCCTGTCGCCCATAGCGCCATGCGTTCCCCCTTCCTTTGCCGTTCAGGACGAGTGACATGGCTGGCATGTTGATGATTCAGGGCACGAGCTCCGACTCGGGCAAAAGTACCCTCGTCGGCGCGCTGTGCCGGATCGCCGCGCGCAGCGGCCTGCGCGTGGCGCCCTTCAAGCCGCAAAACATGTCGCTCAACAGCGCCGTCACCGTCGACGGCGGAGAAATCGGCCGCGCGCAAGCGTGGCAAGCGCTGGCGGCCGGCATCGCCGCCGAAGTCGATATGAATCCGGTGCTGCTCAAGCCCAACAGCGAGATCGGCGCTCAGGTGATCGTGCATGGCCGATCGACGGGCAACCTCGATGCGCGCGCCTACCATCGCTATAAACCCATTGCACGGCAAGCCGTGCTCGAATCGTTCGCGCGGCTGCAAGCCAAGACGGATCTGGTTCTGATCGAAGGCGCGGGCAGCCCGGCCGAAATCAATCTGCGCGAAGGCGATATCGCGAACATGGGATTTGCAACGGCGGTCGATTGTCCGGTGGTGCTCGTCGCGGACATCGATCGCGGTGGCGTATTCGCCCAAATCCTCGGCACGCTGGCGTGTCTCGCGGAAGATGAACGCGCGCTCGTGAAAGGCGTCATCATCAATAAGTTTCGCGGCGACGTATCGCTGCTTCAACCCGGAATCGATTGGATCGAGGCGCAAACGGGCAAGCCGGTATTGGGCGTCGTGCCGTTCATTCAGGGCCTCTGGCTCGATGCCGAGGACGCCTTGCCCAAGCATCAAGGCGCTCGGGCGGCCGCTGACGCCGATCCCGCACTGCGCGTCGTCGTACCGGCATTGCCGCGCATCAGCAATCACACCGATTTCGATCCGTTGCGGGCGCATCCGCAAGTCGATTTCCGTTTCGTGCGGATGGGCGATGCCATTCCCGCTGCCGATCTCGTCATCTTGCCCGGGAGCAAGAGCGTGCAGCGCGATCTGGACGCGCTGCGCCAACACGGCTGGGAGCCGTATCTTCGCCGGCATCTGCGTTACGGCGGCAAATTGATCGGCATTTGCGGCGGTTTGCAAATGCTGGGGCGTGAGCTGCGCGATCCGCTCGCGATCGAGAGCGATGTCGCCAGTACGCCGGGCTTGGGATTGCTCGACTTCGTCACCACGCTCGAGCCGCATAAGCAACTCGTCAATACGTCGGGGACGCTTTTGCTGGGCGGCGGCGTACCGGCGAGAGGCTACGAAATCCATATGGGCGCGAGCGAAGGCCCGGCGTTTTCACGGCCGGCGCTTCGTCTCGGAGGCGGCACAGACGAGCGAGCCGACGGCGCGATCTCCGAAGACGGGCAGATTTTGGTGACCTACCTGCATGGGTTGTTCGACTCGCCCGATGCATGCGAAGCCCTGCTGCGGTGGGCGGGCGTCGACGATGCGCAACATGTCGATCACGACGCGCGCAGGCTTGCCTCAATAGACAAGTTGGCGGATGTCGTGGCCGAGCATGTGCGTCTCGATGCGCTCTGGGAAGGCGTCGCTTAAGGCTGGACCGGGTTGTCCAGCGCAACGACTGACGGTCCTGCCATAGGTCTGAATGCGGGATCCAACCTCTCGGAAGCCGTTCCGGCTGTTGCCTGGCGTTTTTGCCCGGCTTGACAGTCGCGGACATTACTCCGTACCCTCTGACACCGATGGTTCCCCGCACGGGGATCAAAAGGGAACGCAGTAGAGGCGGTTCGCGCTTCGAGTCTGCGGCTGCCCCCGCAACTGTAAGCGGCGAGTCCATGCCAATAGCGACCACTGGAATTCCGGGAAGGTCGGCACCGGACAGCGACCCGCGAGCCAGGAGACCTGCCATCGCTCGAGGTCCAAGCAGCCGCATGGGGCGGGGTGTCCCGATGCGCAAGCGCCACTTTCGGTGGTCGCCCGTTGCACGGACAGCCCGACCTCAGGATCCCTACATGTCAATTGCTTCGCAAACGGCCGCCGTTCAAGGCGCGCTACGCCACCGCGTGATTGCCATCTACGGCGTACTCGCCGTATTCAACATCGGCGCTTGGATGTGGGCGTATATCGCCTTTCACGCGCATCCGCTCTTACTCTCCACGGGCCTGCTCGCCTACGGCTTCGGCCTGCGGCACGCGGTCGACGCAGATCACATCGCCGCGATCGACAACGTCACGCGCAAGTTGATGCAAGATGGACAGCGCCCGGTGTCCGTCGGCTTCTTCTTCGCCCTGGGGCATTCCGCGGTCGTGCTGATCGTTGCCGCGGGCATCGCCGCCACGGCCGCCGCGCTGGAACATCGCGTCGAGGGGTGGAAGGAAATCGGCGGGGTCGTTTCCACCAGCATCTCTGCGCTGTTCTTATTTCTTATCGCCGCGATGAATATCATGATCTTGCGCGGCGTGTGGAACGCATTCAACCGCGTGCGCCGCGGCCAGCCCTATGCGGATGATGACCTCGATCTCTTGCTGAATAATCGCGGGCTGCTGGCGCGGTTGTTCCGCCCCATGTTCCGCCTCGTGTCGAAACCAATCTGGATGTTCCCGCTCGGCTTTCTGTTCGGGCTGGGGTTCGATACCGCCACCGAAGTCAGTTTGCTCGGGCTTTCGGCCAGTCAGGCATCACAGGGGGTGTCGATCGGCACCGTGCTCGTCTTTCCGATTCTGTTCGCGGCCGGAATGTCGCTCGTCGATACGACCGACGGCGTGTTGATGCTGGGCGCCTACGACTGGGCATTCGTCCGGCCGATCCGCAAGCTCTACTACAACCTTACGATTACGCTCGTGTCCGTTGTCGTAGCCGTGCTGATCGGCGGCATTGAAACGTTGGGTCTGCTCTCGAATCGATTCAAGCCGCAAGGCCGATTCTGGGATGTCATTGGGCTGCTGAACGATAACTTCTACAACCTCGGTTTCGTCATCATCAGCGTGTTCCTCTTTGCCTGGGTGGCCTCGTTCGTCGTCTATCGCGTCAAGGGCTACGACAGGCTTTCCGTGTACGGCGGCACGGGCCCCTGATTGCCGTCCAGCGCGGGGGAGCCGCACCCTTGACATCGCGGCCGTCTCCTCCGGTCGGCCAGTCTCCGGCATGAAAAGCGCGAAGACGATCAATGCCACCGCGGCGATCGCCGACAGTGCGAGAAAGCCCGCCGCAAAGCCGAACTGGTCCACGACAAAGCCACTGGTCAGATTGCTCAATCCGGCACCAAGGCCGACCGCAAGCGCCATCGCGCCCTGCGCGAGATTGAAGCGTCCGGTGCCGCGCATGAGATCCGATGCGATGACGGTGCCGATCACGCCAAAGATCCCGGCCGAGATGCCGTCCAGCAATTGGATGGCGACGACTGCGTAGGGGTTATCCGTGACGGCGAAGAGTAAGCCACGCACAGGCAGCACAAGAAGCGCCACCAGGAAAATCTTTTTGCGGCCCACGCCTGCGCGGACGGCGCGCCCCACTGCGGCCGCCACCGCGATCATGACAAGTTGCGCCGCAATCACGCACGCTCCGAGCGCGGCGACATCGCTGCCAGGTGCCGCCTTCGCGATCATCTGTCCCGCGAGCGGGAGCATGGCAGCGTTGCCGAAATGAAAGAGCACGACGGTGGCCAGGAACATCATGAGGTCCCGCCGCCGGACAAGCGTCTTCAGCGGAACGGGGCGGCCTTTGCCTTCAGCCGTGCGCAACGCTTCACCGCCCCGCGCCAACTCGTGGTTGATGTCGGACGGCCGCACCAGCAGAACCGTGAGCGAGCTCGCTGCGGCGAACGCGCACACGAGATAAAAGAGCCATGCCGTGCCGGCATACTGGCCTAGCGTGCCGGCCAGCAACGCGGCGGTCACGTTGCCGGCATGGTTGAAGCCTTCGTTGCGGCTCACGCGTGCCGCCAGCATCGAGTGCCCCACCACACCGAGGCTCAAGGCTGCAAGGCTCGGTCCGATGACGGCCGAGACGAGCGCCAGCGCAGTCTGCGTCACCAGGATGATAGGGAGCGTTGGACAACGCGCAATGAGCAAACAGCCCACCGCAACCATACCGGCGGATACCGCAATGACGGCGCGTTTTGCGCGCGTGGCGTCCACCAGCATCCCGGCCGGAATCTGGCTCAGCGCGGCGGCCAGGCCGCTCGCGCCCATCACCAGGCCGATATCCCCCGACGACCAATGCTGGGTCCCTTTCAAGAAAACGGCGAGAAACGGACCGATACCATCGCGCACATCGGCCATCAGGAAGCTCAGTCCATCGAGCCCCCGCAGGCTTCTCGCTGAAGGCGTGCGAACGGTCTTGGCAGGCGTCGCATCGTGAGCCCCGGCGTTCATCGTGACCTCCCTCGCGGTTGGGCCCAAGCTGCGTGCCCGACAGGTGCGGGGGCGCGGCAAATGCGCTCCCGCTTCGAACCACTCATGCCGTTTTGCTTGGAACGGCCCGATTACACGTGCGGTGTGCGCTCCGTTTCCGACTCGACGCAGTGACCGATCTCGTCGACTTCGACGGTGCTGCCATGCGCGTTCGTCACCCCGTGCCCCCAGGCACGCACCGAGGCACCGGGTGTCAGATACTCCGAGAGCTCAGCCCCCGCATGCGGCGGGACGCGAAGCGATGTCCCGTCTTCGAGCAGCGCACCGCGCAATTCACCCTTGGGACCGTGCAGCGACATCACCACCGTCCCGCTGACGTCCATGGCGGTGCGTTCGATCTGCGCCTTCTCGTGTCGCTGCTTGGCCTCGTGGTCCGGTCCTTCGTCGACGATGGGTTCGCCGTCCCCCACGCCAATCGACACGGCCGCGATCATATCGGCAGCGCGTGGCACGACGCCTCGCACGGTGACGACGTCACCAGGCACCACGCGTTCTATCACCTGTGTCCCAAGGTGAGGTGGGAAATGAACCTGCCGCTGACCATCGAGAATGAGGCCGTCGGGCTCGCCGTGCGGGTTGAGCAGGAACTGCGTGACCGTGCCCTTTGTCTCGGGCAGGCATGCCGGGTCGATCCAGTGCATCGTGTTTCTCCTTCGGTTGGAAAGGTGCCCGCCGTGCACCGCAAACGCTATGCCATGCGCAAAGCGACGCCAGTGGAAGGAGATACGGGAGGCACCGAAGCTAAAGGCGTCCGATTGCTGGACACCCGGTGTCGTGTTGATGGACAGGCTTAGGCCAGGCCGAGACTGGCCATCTTCGTGTAGAGCGACTGCCGGCTGATGGCGAGCCGACGTGCGGCTTCGGCTCGATTGCCGTTTGCGAGCGCAAGTGCGCGGACAATCATCGCGCGTTCGACACGCTCGACGGCTTCCGCGAGCGACAGGTCGGCGAAGTCGGCGGGCAACGCCGGTTCCGCGGCCGTCGGCCGCCCGCCGAGAAACGCGAGGTCATCCCCGGTGATCGTCGGGCCGGGCGCCAGCGACGAGACGCGCTCGATGGCGTTCTTGAGTTCCCGCACGTTGCCCGGCCAAGTATGGCCGACGAGGCGCCGTTGCGCTGCAACGGAGAGATGCATCGCGCGGCGTGCCGATTTCGTCGCTGCAGCAAGGAAGTGTTCGGCCAGCGGCAGGATGTCGGCGATACGCTCCCGCAGCGGGGGCAGGTGCAATGGAATGACGTTCAAGCGATAAAGCAAGTCCTGGCGAAACCCGCCCGCGTCGACCATCGCCTCCAAATCGCGATGCGTCGCGGCCACCACGCGGACATCGATCGGCACGGTCCGGCTCGTTCCGAGCGGCGTGACGCACTTCTCTTGCAACACGCGCAACAGCTTGGCTTGCATGGCGGGCGGCATATCGCCGATTTCGTCGAGGAACAGCGTGCCGCGATTCGCCTCGACGATCCTGCCGGCGCGCTCCGTAACAGCCCCCGTGAAGGCGCCTTTGCCGTGGCCGAACAGTTCGCTTTCCAGTAGCTCATGAGGAATCGCCGCGCAATTCACGGCGACAAACGGGCCCTCTCGATAGCTCGATGCCTCGTGCAGGACCCTTGCGGCGACCTCCTTGCCGGTTCCGGTCTCTCCCGTGATCAGGACCGTGGCGTCGGTCGTGGCGGCGCGGCCCAGTTGCTTTTGGACCGTGCGCATCGCTTCGCTCACGCCGAGCAGCAACGGCCCATCAGAGAGGGGTTCTTCGGCGAATGGCGCGTCGTCGGCGCTCGTCGCGGCCGGCAAGCGGCTCGCCGAAAAGATTCGTTCGAGCAGCGCGGCAATGTCGCTGCGCCCGACGGGCTTCGTTAGATGATCGAACGCACCCAGCCGCATGGCACCGATTGTGTTGTCGCTGGTGGCATGTGCCGTCAGCATGACGACAGGCACGGCCGTCAACGCAGCGTCGCCGCGCAATCGCTCCAGTACGCCGAGACCATCGAGCCCCGGGAGGCGAAAATCGAGAAAGACGCAGTCCACCGCGTGCCCGCCATGCAGGCGTTCAAGGGCCGCCTCTCCCGACGCGGCTTGCACGACACGATGTCCAAGGTCGGATAACGTTTCCGCCAGCCCCTCACGGAATGCGTCATCGTCATCGACTACGAGGATGGTTGCCATGGAATCTCGATCACGAAACATGCGCCGGGAGGCTGGCCGTCAAGATAGACATTGCCGCCGTGCGCGGCCGCCACTTCTCGGACCACGGCAAGGCCCAGGCCCGATCCGTCGGGGTGGCCCGTCACGAATGGTTCGAAAATGCGATCGCGCGCGTCTGCGGGTACGCCCGGCCCATTGTCGGACACGGCGATGACCAGATACGGGCGCCCGTCCGGCCGTTCGCATCGGGCGGTCACCCTGACAATGCCACCTTCGCCGGCATGACGCAGCGCATTCAATAGCAGGTTGTCGAGTGCGCGCAGAAGCTCGTCTGCGTCGAATGCCGGCTGATGTGGCGGCGCAGCGGCCAGGTCATCGAGCTTCGACTCGAGCGTCAACCGAATACGGCGCTGGTGCGCCAGGTCACGGTGCGACTCGACGGCTTGCGCCAGCCACTGCCCGACATTCACCGCTTGCGGCCTGATGGCGACGGGCTTTGTCAGGGCAAGAAGACTGGCGACCTGCGTCTCGATCCGTCCAATTTGCTCGAGCACAAAGCGAAGCGCGCCCTGCTGCCGTTCGCTGTCGCCCGCCAGTGCATTCTCGGCCTTTAGCCGCATCGCGCCTGCCGGATTGCGTATTTCGTGCGCGATTTGAGCCGCCATCTTGCCCAGCACGCTGAACCGCTCGGCGCGGGCCAGCTTGTCACTGAGATCGGTGGCCTGTTGCTGGAGCCGATCGGCGCGCACGACGTATCGATTCACTGCGTCGACAAGCCGGTCAAGCTCCGGCTCGCCGAGCCAAGGCAGACGCGTGTGGCGTCCGGCGCCATCATCGGACGACAGCGCGAACTCGAGACGGACAAGGTTGCGCCGCCAGCGACGCAGCGCCAGAGCAAGGAGGACGGCGACCACGAGAATGACGGCCAGCACGGCGGCCAACCCCATGACAAGCCGTTCGCCATGCGAGCCCAGAGGCGGACGGGCGCGGGTCAGCATCCATGCGAACAACGTGGGCTCGATTTTCACCGGGCAGGCGGCGACGACGACCGCATCCGCTCCGTTGCGGAAGACATCGGCCGCGGTGGCATGCGTGGCCGCAGCCGTTCCCAGAATACGCAGAATCAGCGGCGTTTCGGCTTGCGGAATATCGCGCTTGATGCCGCTGCCCTCGTAGGTCGGAAAGGCGTAAGCCAGAAAAACGTTCATCGGGGTGCTGCCTGGCACCACGGCCTGGTGGGCGGCCGAAGTCCAAAACCCGCCCTCGACGCCCGGCGCCTGCGCAAGAACCGTGTTGATCACGACGCGCATGAGATCCGTGCTTCCTTCGGCAGTCGAGAGGGGACGCGAAAGGTCGTAGCGAGCGGCCACCGCTTCGCAAGCGGTCCTTGCCTGCTGCCTCGCGCCTGCGATCTGCTGGCTCTCGGCCGAGGCGGCCATGAACCATACGATGGCGACGAGCATGGCGCATAGCGCTGCTACCAATGCCCACAGGATGACGAGCTGTGTGGAGAACGAGGGTCGCTTCATCGGGACCAGGACCGAAGGAACAGCGAAAGCATACTTCAAAGCTAACGCGCAGCGGCGCCCCGCAACCCGAGCCACACCGACGCCATCATCGCCGACACGGCGCGCGAGCAGCGGCATACGCGATCGATGCTCGCCAGCAGCCCACCGATCATCGGGCCCGCCAGCGCTTCCCGATAGGATCGGGAAGCGCTGGCAATCTAATCGGCGGCCGTCGCACACACATGACGAATGCTCCGGCATGTCAGCCGCCGGGCGAGCACCCGCATAGACGGTAGAACGCGGTCACCCTCACTTGGCCCACGCTGACTTGACCGGATGGATCGTGATCGAGTCGAGCGTCGCGCTCCCATCCTTGGCAAAGAGCGCCACCCCGTCGCTCGTCGCTGCAGGGAAAATCTGCGCCGTCAGGACGGCCTCGCCTTCGCCAGCGAAAACCTCCACGGACGACCAATCCACTACCACGCGCAACTTGATTCGACCGTCGGCGTCCGGCGTGAGTGGTGCCGTGTAGCGGCCAGCGAACATCGGGTCGAAGCTCGTCAGCCCGGATCTGAATCGATCGACGAACACCTGCCGGCTCCGCGTATCGTAACCAATCAGCGTTTCGTCGCCGTTCGCACCTGTGCGAACCTTGAGGCCGAACGCTGACGCAGTGCCTGGCGAGAACACGGCTGAAATATCCAACGTCTTGCCTGAGGCTCCGCCCGGAAGCGGCGTTTCTCCCTTTGCGATCTCGACATGACCGAAAGGGACGGGCAAGGCCGGCTGCCATAGCGACTTCAACGTAGGCGCCGGCCGCTGTACAAGACGAGCCTGGCCGTCGATCGTGCGCAAGGCGTACTGGCGCGGCACGCTCATCGCACTGCGCCAAGGGCTCGTTGGAATGTTTCCGCCATAGGACCAATTGTTCATCCAGCCGATGCCGAATCGGTCGTTCTGATCCAAACCGTTCCAAGAGGCAGCCGCGTAGTAGTCAGGCCCGTAATCGAGCCAGTGTGCTTCGTTCTGCGGCACATCGGAAAACACGAAATCGTCGACCATGATATGCCCCCAGCCGTTCTGAGCGCCGGTGTTGTGATCGACCACTTGGATGCTCGCGGTCCTCCCGCGATAACCGCGGACGTCCCAATTGCGCCAGCCGAGATGTCCCGAGTTCGTGCCGGTCGTGCTCATGACAACCTTGCCGTCGATCAGGAGGTTGACGGCCGTTTCGGTATCGGCCGATGTTCCATAGGTACTTGGATCGTAAGGGTGATAGCCGCCCGCGATCAGGAAATCGATGTAGGACTTCGTGATCTTGAACGGGGGAGATGTCAGCGTTCCCGTCGCGGAATCGCTGCCTGCGAACGTATCCAACAGTTGGTTGCCCTGGGCGCCTTCATTCGGCTGCGCCGTCGCGGGAGCAAGCCCGCGCAATGCACCGGCCGCCGTCCAACCCATCGCGGCGAAACTCGGCGCCTCGAAGTTCTGAAAGACGGTGCTGCCGGGCGGCGGCAACGTATCGATGATGTCGTCGGCGGTAAAGCGTGTGCCGTCGAAATCCCCAACGAAGTATTGCGTTCCCGAGCCTGCCTGCAACGCGCCTGGATTGATGCCAACCATCAACACCCACTTGACATGGTGCGGATTACCGTCGACGGGCAAGGGAAAGAGGTCGGGGCATTCCCATACACCACCGATCGCGTTCGCCGGCCCAAACTCGCTCATGAACGCCCAGTGCTTGAGATCCGCCGACGAGAAGAGCGCGATCTTGTGTAGCGCCGCAAGCGACACAACCATGACCCATTTCTTGCCAGGTGCATACCAAAACACCTTTGGGTCACGGAAGTTCTGATATTCGCTCTGGTAAGGGGCCGGCGGCAACGCGATCACCGGATTGCCCGCGTATTGAGCCCATGTCTTTCCCTCATCCAGGCTATAGGCAATGGATTGGGCCTGCTGCCCGGCCTGAATGGCGGTTCCGTTCGCCAGCGTCTGCGCGATCGGATAGTAGCTCGCATAGATCGCGACGAGCGGTGGGTGGCCGGCCGTGCCGAAGCCGCTGGTATTGGCCACATCCGCCACTGCACTGCCCGAGAAAAACATTTGGCTGGTTTGGCCGTTGGCATTCACCGTGTAGTCGAGCGCATCGGGCAGTTGCGACCAATGGAACAAGTCGGGACTGGTCGCATGACCCCACGACATGTCGCCCCAGGTGATGCCATTCGGATTGTATTGGAAGAATAGATTGAACTTACCGTTGTAGAACAGCAGCCCATTCGGATCGTTCATCCAATTTCGAGCCGGTGAGAAATGAAACTGTGGGCGAAATGGTTCGTTATAGGTTTGCGCTGACGCAGCAGCGGACGCCACAGAGAATAGGGTTGCAAGCAGGACTTCCGTCGTTCTTCGTTTCATGGCTTTCCTCTTGGATGGAGTCAACGCCTGCTCTTCAAGCGGCGAAGAGCACGGCGGATGCGGTCTCAGACGCTATCCCCGTGTTTATTTAGTAGTCCTTATTTTCTGATCGACAGCCTCTTCTGCACGATATGGCCTTCACCGTACCGCTCGCTCTTCGGACGATGAAAATTCCGGTTACTTAGTTCAGATCAGCTGCAGCCGCAAGAATTTCGGATTCGAAAAATGGGAGGCAATTGCATGGCTTGAGGCGCCCTGTCCGGCTCTGCAATCCGCTTCATCAGCAGTTCCACGGCGCGGGCGCCAAGACGCTCCAAGGGTTGTTCCATCACGGTAAGGCGCGGTTGAAAGTAGTCGGCCCAGTCGAAATCGTCGAACCCAACCAGCGCCATGTCGCGGGGCACGTCGATACGGGCATCGCGCAATGCTTGCATGGTGCCGATCGTCATCAGATTGTTCGCAGTAACGATTGCGGTCGGCGGGCGATCCGTTTTGAGCAGGCGCGAGGTCGCGACCCGTGCCGATTCGATCGTCGAGTTGCCGCACCAGACGAGCGCTGGATCGAACGTTAAACCCGCGTGCGTCAGCGCTTCGCGATAACCCTCTATCCGCTCGTCCGTCGTCGATAGTCCGTCCGCTCCGGAGATGAGCCCTACGCGGCTATGGCCGTGGGCGATCAAATGCAAAGTCAACTCGCGCAGCGACTGGCGATTTTCCACGCCGACATAGTCGAGATCGCCGGGCAACGATCGATCCATCAGCACGCACGGGATCTGGTTCTGCTGGAGATACGCCACTACGCGTTGCTGGGGATCGCGCGAAGGGACAAGCAGGATGCCATCGACGCGACGCTGATGAAGGGCCTGTACCGCGCTGAGCGCCTGATCGGCGTCGTCGTGGGTATCGGAGATCAGCGCCAGCAAACCGTGCGCTTTGCAGGCGGCTTCGATTGCACGGATCGTCTCACCGAAGTAGTGATTTGTCGACGCGGAGAGTGCAACACCGATCGTGTTCGATACCGCACCCGCCAATGCGCGCGCAATCGAATTGGGAACGTAACCGCTGGCCTTCACCGCCTCGTGAACTGCACGTGCCGTCTCTGCGTTGACCTTGCGCGTGCCGTTCAAGACATGAGAAACGGTGGCCACCGACACATTCGCGGCCCGGGCCACATCCTCCATGGTTGTCACTTAGGTGTCTCCTTGTTATTCGGCGCGCAACCGCATCAAGGCAGGGTTCTGGGCGACCCGTGACCCAATCCTAGGAAAGCGAAGCTGTTTGCGCAAGCGCTTACGTCTAGGGATTTCCCGGGGGGACTTCGAACGTCCACCGGGCAATCGTAAGTACAAACCCTCATTCCATCTCCGGCGCGTTAGCGATTAAATAAATCCACTTGATTTAATTAATGGCGACGAAGGCTCGTTCGTCGCCCCGGAGGAGACAGGTGAGGCATCCCCACGTGGGCCGTGGCAGCAATTCGGCCAACCTGCGCCGCTACAACGAGCGCCTGCTGTTACAGGCGCTACGGCGCACGCAGCCGGCATCGAAGGCGGACCTCGCGCGCTCGGCGAATCTGACGAGCACGTCGGTCGGCAGCATCATCGCCTCGCTCGAACAGGCCGGTCTGATCGAATCGACGGGACGCCGTGTCCAGGGGTTGCGCGGGCAGCCCGCCTCCTTGCTGCAGCTCGCTCCGCAAGGTGCGTTCGGGATCGGCGTGCGCCTCGATCGCGGCGGGATCGAAACCGTTCTCGTCAATTTCGCGGGAGAAGTGCTGGCGCGCCGCAGCCATGACATCGCGCTGCCTGCGCCCACGAAAGTCCTCTCACTCGTCGATGCCGACATCCGCGCCCTGCTTGCGCGTCTTTCGCCCGCCGAGCGCGAGCGACTGACCGGTATCGGCGTCGCTCAGCCGTTCAATCTCGGCAGTTGGCTGCGCGAGCTCGGGCTTTCTCCGAACGCGTTCGATGCCTGGCGTGATATCGACTTCGCCAGCGAACTTGCTTCGATCGTGCCGCTGCCCGTCTTCAGCGAAAACGACGGCAACGCCGCGGCGATCGCCGAGCTTTTCTACGGCTGCGGCCGGCAGGCGAGCGATTTCATCTATCTCTTTCTCGGGCCGGCGATCGGCGGCGGCATCGCGATCGACGGCGATTGCCTGCGCGGCGCCAACAGCAACGCCGGTGACATCGGCGTGATGCCGGTGCCGCCGAGCCGTCTGCCCTCCGCCCCTCAGCCGTCGGGCGCCTGGGACATCCTGCTGGCGCGTGCCTCGCTCAATGCGCTCGCCCGCCATCTGCGCTATTGCGGCGAGACGGTCGATACGCGTGCGGAACTGGAAGCCTGCGTCGAGCGAGGCATTCCCGCCGTCGATGCCTGGATTGACGATTGCATCGACGCGCTCGCCCCCACCGTTCGCGCCATGCTATGCGTCACCGACGCGCCCGTCGTCGTCATCGACGCCGATATCGACGCTGGACTCATCGATACCGTCATGAAGCGCCTGCGCGCCGCGCTCGCACTCGGGGCGCCCGAAGCACGCGGCACCCCCGAACTGATGCGCGGTTCGTTCGGCCCCGACGCCGGCGCGATCGGCGCCGCGTCGCTCCCGATGTTCTTCAATTTTTCGCCGCGCGCCGGAATTCTGAAAGGCGCCGATGGCCAAGCCCAGGAGGTCAATCATGTCCCACACTGAGGTGAGCCGCCCGTTGCTCGAAATGCGCGACATCAGCAAGACGTTCCCCGGCGTGCGCGCGCTCGACAAGGTCCGTCTCGAAGTCCGTGCCGGTGAGATCCACTCGCTGATGGGCGAAAACGGCGCGGGCAAGTCCACGCTGATGAAGATTCTTTCGGGCGCCTATCAAGCCGATCCGGGTGGCGAAATCATCGTCGACGGCAAGGCGGTCACGATCGACGGCCCGCTGGCTGCGAAGGCACTCGGCATCGCCGTCATCTATCAGGAACTGAGCCTTGCGCCAAACCTGAGCGTCGCCGAGAACATCCACGCTGGCCGCGAACTGCGGCGTGGCGGCAAGCGCTTCGGTCTCGTCGATCGCGCCGGCATGGCGCGCGACTCGGAAGAGGTGCTCAAGCGCCTCGGCGCGAGCTTCGGTCCCGAAACGATCGTCGGCACGCTGTCGATCGCCGAGCAACAGCTTGTCGAAATCGCACGCGCCGTTCATACGCGGGCCCGCATTCTTGTGATGGACGAACCGACCACGCCGCTCTCCTCGCGCGAAACGGACCGGCTCTTTCAGCTGATCCGTCAACTGCGCGCGGAAGGTCTCGCGATCATTTATATCAGCCATCGGATGGCCGAGATCTACGAGTTGTCCGATCGCGTGTCGGTGCTGCGCGACGGCGCCTATGCCGGCACGCTCGCGCGCGACGCACTGTCCGCCGATTCCCTCGTGAAGATGATGGTCGGGCGCGATCTGTCGGGTTTCTATAAAAAGGAGCACGCGCCCTATGACCCCGGCAACGTCGTGCTGAGCGTGCGCGACGTGGCCGATGCCGGCCGCGTGCTCGGCTGCAGCTTCGATCTGCACGCGGGCGAGGTGCTCGGCATCGCCGGGCTCGTGGGCGCGGGCCGCACCGAACTTGCCCGCCTCATCTTTGGTGCCGAGCCGCGCACACGCGGGGAGATCCGAATCGATGGGCGTGTGCTGCCGCTGCGCTCGCCTGGCGAAGCGATCGACGCCGGCCTCGTCTATCTGACCGAAGACCGCAAGCGTCAAGGGCTCTTTCTCGACATGAGCGTGCGCGACAACATCAACGTGTCGGTCTGCCATCGCGATGCGCGCGCCGGCATCCTCGATCTCGTGCGTGGCGCGAACCGCGCGCGCGACGCGATCCGCTCGCTGTCGATCCGCGTGCCCCACGCAAACGTGAATGTCGGCGCGCTCTCGGGCGGCAATCAGCAGAAGGTTCTGCTTTCTCGACTGCTCGAAACCGAGCCGCGCGTGCTGATCCTCGACGAGCCGACGCGCGGTGTCGATATCGGCGCGAAATCCGAGATCTATCGAATCATCAACGACCTCGCGAAATCCGGCGTCGGCGTGATCGTCATCTCGAGCGAACTGCCCGAGATCATCGGTGTGGCGGATCGCGTGCTTGTCATGCGCGAGGGCGAGATTGCCGGAGAGCTGGGTGGCCACTCCGGCAAGGCGATCAGTCAGGAAGCCATCATCGAATTGGCCACGGGCTCGCAGCCAGCGCTCGACGCCGCCGCCTAACGCGCGCATCCGCGCCCCCAAACGTCAAGGCCAGATCATGGCGAACATTGAGGAGAACGACATGTCGAACCCGACACGACAACAAGGCGCCAGCGCCGTCACGGGCGAGCCCGCCGCGACGAAGCGGGAAGCCCACGCCGCAGCCGATCATCGCCAGCGCCTACACACGCTGTTGCGCACGGCGGGCATGCTGCCCGTACTCATCCTGCTGTGCATCGGCTTCGGCCTGATGACCGATTCGTTCTTCAGTTTGCAGAACCTGTCGATCGTCACGCAGCAGGCGTCCATCAATATCGTGCTTGCAGCAGGCATGACCTTCGTCATCCTGACGGGCGGGATCGACCTTTCGGTCGGCTCGGTGCTGGCGGCCGCTGCCGTCGCCGCGATGCTCGCCTCGAACATTTCCCACTGGGGCTGGCTCGGCGTACCCGCCGCGCTCGCCGTCGGCCTCGCTTTCGGCGCATTGAACGGTGGGCTCATCGCCCTGCTGCGCCTGCCGCCGTTCATTGTCACGCTCGGCGCGTTGACGGCCGTGCGCGGTGTCGCGCGCTTGCTCGGCAACGATACGACCGTCTTCAATCCGCAACTGCCGTTTGCCTTCATCGGCAACGGCTCGATCTTCGGCATTCCCTGGCTCGTGATCATCGCGCTGGCCGTCGTGGCCTGCTCATGGTTCGTCTTGCGGCGCACGGTGCTGGGCCTGCGCATCTATTCCGTCGGCGGCAACCGCGAAGCCGCGCGCCTCGCCGGCATCAAGGTCTGGGCAATCGAACTGTTCGTCTACGCCGTTTCGGGCCTGCTCGCCGGCCTCGGCGCGGTCATGTCCGCCGCACGCCTTTACGCGGCGAACGGCCTGCAAATGGGCCAGTCGTACGAACTCGATGCCATCGCCGCAGTGATTCTCGGCGGCACCAGCTTCGTCGGCGGCGTCGGCTCGATCGTCGGGACGCTGATCGGCGCACTGATCATCGCAGTCCTCACGAACGGCCTCGTGCTGCTCGGCGTGTCGGACATCTGGCAATACATCATCAAGGGCCTCGTCATCATTGGCGCCGTCGCGCTCGACCGCTATCGTCAACGCGGCTCGGCACGGACCTGAACTTCGCAGCGAGCGATTCGCCGGGCGTTTCGCTCGCTTGACGCGCTCGCCCGGCTGCATTCGCTTCAACCCCGATTCGCTTAACCCGATTCGCTTCGACGCCATACCGCCGCGGGCCGGTCCGCCCGCCGTCGATTCGACAACATGGACCATCACGGAGACATCGATATGTTCAAGTCCAAGACCGCACTGACCGCCCTCGCCCTCGCCATGGGCATCGCTTCGTCCGCGGCACACGCGGCCGATAAGCCGCTCAAGTCGATTGGCATCACCGTCGGCTCGCTCGGCAACCCCTACTTCGTCACGATCGTAAAAGGCGCCGAAGCGAAGGCGAAGCAGATCAACCCGAACGCGAAGGTCACGTCGGTTTCGGCCGACTACGACTTGAACAAGCAGTTCACGCAAATCGACAACTTCATTTCGGCGCACGTCGACATGATCCTGATCAACGCGGCTGATCCGAAGGCGATCGAACCTGCCGTGAAGAAGGCGCAGGCCGCCGGTATCGCTGTCGTGGCCGTGGACGTGGCTGCTGCCGGCGCCAATGCAACGGTGCAGACCAACAACGTGCAGGCCGGCGAAATCTCCTGCCAGTATCTGGTGGACCAGCTGAAAGGCAAGGGCAACGTGATCATCGAAAACGGCCCGCAAGTGTCGGCCGTGATCGATCGCGTGAACGGCTGTAAATCGGTACTCGCCAAGGCGCCTGGCATCAAGCTGCTGTCGTTCGATCAGGATGGCAAAGGCTCGCGCGAAGGCGGCATGAACACGATGCAGGGCTATCTGACACGCTTCCCGACGGTCAACGGCGTCTTCGCGATCAACGACCCCCAAGCCATCGGCAGCGATCTCGCGGCCAAGCAGCTCAAGCGCAGCGGCATCGTCATCACGTCCGTCGACGGCGCGCCCGATATCGAGACCGCGCTGAAGACCGATACGCTCGTTCAGGCGTCGGCCAGCCAGGACCCGTGGGCGATGGCGCAAAAGGCCGTCGAAGTGGGCTACGGGATCATGAACGGCCACGCGCCCGCGACCGCCACGACGCTGCTGCCTTCCACGCTCGTCACGCGCCAGAACGTCGGCAGCTATAAGGGCTGGTCGTCGCCGCGCTAATCGCTCCTCCTTTCGTTCATCCACTCGCCCAAGGGATCATGATGTCGAAGCTCACGCAGTCTCCCGCCTGGCAGGCGCTCGCGCACCATCGCGACGCGCTTTCGGACACGTCGATCCGCGCGCTGTTCGCCGCGGATGCGACGCGCGCCGATCGGTTTTCGCTCGAAGCGGCCGGCGTGTTTGCCGATTTCTCGAAGAACCTGCTGACCGACGAGACGATCGCGCTGTTGACGGCACTCGCGCGCGAGGCAGGCGTCGAGGCACGGCGCGACGCGATGTTCAAGGGCGAGCGGATCAACACGACCGAAGCGCGGCCGGTACTGCACGTGGCGCTGCGGGCACCGGCCGGCACGTCGATTTTTGTGGATGGAGAGGACGTCGTGCCGCACGTGCATGCGGTCCTCGCCCGCATGCGCCGCTTCAGCGACGCGGTGCGCGACGGTGGCTGGCGCGGCTATACGGGGCGCGCCATCACGGACATCGTCAACATCGGGATCGGGGGCTCGGATCTGGGCCCGCGTATGGTCTGCGAAGCGTTGCGGCCGTACGGCCACGAGCGCTTGGGGATGCATTTCGTCTCGAACGTCGACGGCGCCGACATCGACGAAGTGCTGCGCGCCGTCGATCCTACGACAACGCTGTTCATCGTGGCGTCGAAGACGTTCACGACGCGCGAAACGCTGCAGAATGCGCACACCGCACGCACTTGGCTGCTCGCGAGCGGTGCGCCCGAATCCGCCGTCGCCCGCCACTTCGCCGCTGTCTCGACGAATGCGGACGCGGTCGCTGCGTTCGGCATCGATACGGACAATATGTTCGGGTTCTGGGATTGGGTGGGTGGCCGCTATTCGTTGTGGTCCGCTATCGGTTTGCCGATCGCGCTGTATATCGGCGCCGACGCATTTGCGTCGCTGCTTTCCGGTGCCCACGCGATGGACCAGCATTTCGCCTCGGCCCCGCTCGAACGCAACCTGCCCGCGCTGCTCGCATTGATCGGCGTGTGGTACACGAACTTCTTCGGTGCGGCG
>NZ_JBQCDN010000445.1:0-4665 GCF_051961175.1 Trinickia sp.
GCTCGCTTGCGCATATTCGTGAGTTGCTGGGTGTGAAGGCTGACGACGCGAGTTGAACGGGGCGTGGGATATAGCCTCACCAAGCGCGCCTATGGCGCTATCGGCGTGAGCTTACGGTCACCCCGAAACTACGGTGTCGCGCTGTCGGTCCCAACGATTCTGCCATTCGGAATCGCGAACCGTCTTCGAACGCTTGCGGCGGAAAAAACGCATACACGAACCGGAGCAATAAGTTGCCCGAACGCATGCGAGAGATCGCAGCCGAGCGCGGCGGGCGGTGCATTTCGGATACCTATGTGAATAGCGCGACGCGGCTCGAATGGGAGTGCGCGCGCTGCTACTTCATCAGCATCACGACTCGCCCGGAAACGCAGCGAAAGCGACGGCGTGAGGCTGCTGGAAAGCTAGACACGCAATGAACGACTTTCCCCAACCGGAAGACATCCTCCCGTACTACGAACGCGAACTGGCGTTGCTGCGCAAGTCGATGCGCGTGTTCTCGGAGCGCCACCCCGCTCACGCCGCAAAACTTGGCATCTCAGGCGAGCACTGTGACGATCCGCATGTCGAGCGGCTGTTGCAGTCCGCCGCGCTGAGCAACGCGCGAGCGGCGGCACGCATCGACGACGACCATCCGGAAGTGCCCAACGAGATGTTGGAGCGCTTGCATCCGGAGGTGCTGCGTCCGTTTCCTGCGTGCTCGATTGTGCAAATCCAGGCTGAGCCCGATCCGTCGAGCAGCGCACGCACGATCCCGCGAGAAACGGAGTTCATGTCGGATCATGGCAAATATCGCTTTCGATCGGCGTATGACGTCACGATTGCTCCGTTTTCTATGGGTCAGGTGCGATACGCTGCGGTGGCCCATGCACCGCGGAGCGTGATCCTTCCTGCTGATGCGCTTGGCATCCTCTCGATCACCTTTAAAGCGCTTGAGGAGCGAGCTGGCTTCGCAGCCGTTCCTGATCGTGTACGGATCTTTCTGGATGGTGCGCCGCAGATTGTCGCCGCGTTAAGCGATGGACTTTTGCTTCATGCGATCGGTGCGTTTGCCGATAGGGACGATCGTGGAGAATGGCGAGCGCTCAAAGCCGTACCGATTGCCGCAGCGGGTTTTGATGACGCAGACAGCTTGTTCGGCCTCGGACCCCGAAGGGACTTTCCGTTGCGCCTGCTGTTGGAGTATTTCGCGTTCCCGGAGCGGTTTCATTTCGTCGATGTCGACTTCGCGATGCTCAAGCAAACCGTGCTGGACGGTGCGCAGGGGGCGAGCTCTGTCACGCTGCATCTAACCATTGCAGGCGTCCGTCACGACTCGTCGATCGCGCAACGCCTGTCGGCAGTTAACGCCGGGAACCTGAAGCTTTTCTGTACGCCTGTTGCAAACCTATTCCAGCGCACCGTAGAGCCCGGCGACGTGACTGAGGCACCCGGCGATTCCGAGCCTAGATATTCCGTCGTGCCGAGTGGCGTGCCCGAGGTAGCCGATACCGAAGTCTGGTCGATCGACGAGGTTTATCTGAACAAAGCCGGTTCATCGAACCGGGAATTGATCGAGCCGCTGCACGGATTCGGGCATCGGAAGTACTACGGCGCACCGGTGTGGGAGCAACTGCGCAACGGGCGGGCCGCACGGGAGAATCCTGGCCGTGAATCCGCGCTTGTGCTGCGCAAACTGGACGGTAAGGTAGGGCTGCTGGACCCGAAGGATCTGGCAATCAAGGTCACGTGCACGAACCGCAATCTGCCGGCGGGCATGCCAATCGGTACGCCGGGCGGCGACTTGGAAGCGATCGGCGCCGAACTCAAATGCCCGATTGTGCTGTTGCGGCAGCCAACGCCGAGCCAATGGCCAAAGCCGGAGCGCGGTCACGGGTGGAAGCTTCTGGCGCAGATGACGCCGCAGGTCTGTCGCCTCGATCAGCTTGGGCTCGCTGCCCTCAAAGCGCTATTTCGACAATTCGCCGCACATGCGGGCCGGCAAGCTCCGCATATCGAAGGCATTACGGCCCTGCGCTGGCGCGGTGTGAAGCTCTGGACGATGGCTGCGGGAGTCGGGAGCTTGGAGCCCGGGATCGAAATTACGATGTCGCTCGACGAGCAACGCTTTGAATCGGAATGCATGAATACGCTGATCGGCGTGATGGATCGCTTCTTTGCCGCCTACGTGGACTTCAACAGTGCGACGCAATTGGTCGCGGTATCGGCTCGCACGGGAGTTGTGATTCGAAAATGTCCTCCGCGAGAAGGGCGCATGGCTCTGATTTGAACCCGGTTCGGTCTATACCGGTGGCTGTCCTTGGGCGATTGACAAAAAACCTTCCCTGAAGACGGGGCTGAAAGCGATTAAAAAAGCCGTTGCAATTTGATATATTGGCGCCTCTGCAAGGCGGGTGAGAGCGCATTGTCGGTGAACGGTTCGATCATTTCATGGGCGGGTCGTTCGGGCGAGATAAAAGAAGAGGTTAAACATGAGTTTTGCACCAATGGGAAACGCCGGAGGTGGCGGCGCACCGTCGACCGGTGGACTTTCGGGTTTGGGCCAAGCCGCCGGAATGGCGGGCCAACTCGGTGCGTTGGCCGGCATGCCAGGCGCGGGCCTCTTGCATGGGGCGTCCAGCGCGATCCAACTCGCCCAGGCCGGCATGGCGCTCATGGGCAAAACGCCGGAATCGATCGCCAGTGCGATCAACAGCCTCACAGGCGATCGCCCCAAGTTCACGCAGCAAAATCGCTACGCCACGATGGACTCTCCGCTCGGTCCGGACGTGCTGCTCATCAATGCTTTGCTCGTGGACGAGCATGTCAATCATTTGACGGAAATCCACATCGATGCGCTCTCGCATCAGAACAATATCGAGCCGCAGCAGATCGTCGGCCAGCGCGTGAACATCACGCTGGACCCCAATACGCGTAATTACAGTTTGGAGCGGATCGTCGCGGTCTCGCGGGAGATCGACAATCGCCGTTACTTCGATGGCTATGTGGCGTCGTTCGGCCGGGTCGGTAGCTCAGGCAATGTCACGCGCTACGAAATGTCGGTTGTGCCTTGGTTCTGGTTCCTGACTCGCTCCACGGACTGCCGCATCTTCCAGCATGAGACACCCGAGAGCATCCTCGCCACGATCTTCCATGAGCAGGGCTTTTCGGACTTCGAGTTCGATGTGCGCAATAAGCGCCCCGAGTTGAAGTACATGGTCATGTACTGCGAGTCGTACTACAACTTCTGCGCGCGACTCATGGAGCAAGAGGGGCTGATTTGGACCTTCCGCTACGAGAAGGGCAAGCACACCCTCGTGATTAGCGATAGCAACGCTATCTTTCGCGAGCTTCCAACGCTCGGCGAGATCGAGTACCACGCCGATAGCGCGGCGAGCGAACGAGATGGCATCGACCGATGGGACGAGGCATTTAGTTTTCGTGTCGGCAAGGTGACTTACCGGGATTTCAATGCCGAGCGGCCGTCGTCGAAGTTGATGCTGGTGGAGGCGCGTGCGCAGAGCTTGAAGCACTCGAATATCGGGGATACTGAGCGCTTCGAGCATCAATCGCTCTACGATGATTTTGACAATGGCCAGCGCTACGTGCGCTACGCGATGGAGGCGGAAGAGGCGCAGGCTCGGCGCTTTACCGGTACCGGATACGCGTCGGGAATGACGACGATTGGGCGGTTCAAGCTCGTCAATCACCGCTCGTCGACCTACAACAGCAAGGCGTTGGCCATCCTGCATGTGCGGCATGAGGCCGTGAACGACTACACGCAGCAGGTGGCGCGGCTGCCTTATCGCAATTCGTTCACGTGTTTGCCGATCGACATCCCCTTCCGGCCGGAGCGGCGTACGCCCAAGCCGTCCATGCAGGGTACGCAGACAGCGATCGTGGTGGGCCCTCCGGGCCATGAAATCTACACCGACGGAAGTTGCGTGAAGGTGCATTTTCCGTGGGACCGGCGCGGCAAGATGGACGGCACCGATTCGATGTGGATCCGGGTATCGCAGCCCTGGGCTGGCAAGGGGTGGGGTGGCTCCGCGATCCCGCGTGTCGGCCAGGAGGTCGTGATAGCGCACGATCAGGGTGACCCTGATATGCCCCTGGTGATCGGCCGCGTGTTCAACGGGGAAGCGGCCAACCCGTATCACGGGACTGCCGGGCAGACGATGGGTATTCGTAGCCAAACGCATAAAGGCAAAGGGTTCAACGAACTGCGGTTCTCGGATGTCAATGGTGCGCAGGAGGTCTTTCTGCACGCGCAGAAGGACATGAATACCATTATCAAAGACAACGAGACGCACACAGTGGAGGCGGGCGCTCGGAGCATTTCGGTGTTGAAGGGCGACGAGAGCAAGCACGTTGCACAAGGCAGCTTGTCGGAAAAGATCGCGAAGGCACGCTTCACGACCGCTAACACGGTAGGCGTACAGGCACTTGCAGGCGACGCGGGGCCTGGGAAGCAGAGCTATCAGGCCACCGACGAGATCGAGCATCGCGTCGGTGGGAGCGTCGTCACGCTGAAGCCGGACAGCATTCGGCTTTCGCACGGTGCGTCGAGCATTTTGATCAACCAAAGCGGCATCTTCCTCGACGGCCCGGTGATTCACCTGAATCAAGGGCTGTTTGTGACGCCCGAGCAGGCGATGGCGATTGAGTGGGCCAACCAGCAGGCGG
>NZ_JBQCDN010000446.1:0-45007 GCF_051961175.1 Trinickia sp.
GCCGCATCGGCCGGGCGACTGCCCGCAAGTTCGCCGCCTTCGGCTGCCGCGTGCTGGCGCACGATCCGTTCATGCCGGCAGATGCGGCCGGGGTGGAGCCTGCCAGCCTCGAGGATGTGCTCAGGCAAAGCGATATCGTGGTCATCCATGCGCCGCTGACCAACGGCACGCATCATCTCATCGATCCAAATCGAATTGCGCTGATGAAGGCCGGGAGCCTGCTGATCAACGTGAGCCGCGGCGCGATCGTCGATACGGAGGCTGTTGTCGAAGCCCTGCGGCGCGGCCATCTGTCGGCGGCTGCGCTCGATGTCATCGAATCGGAGCCCACGGTTCCTCAGGCGTTGCTCGATCAACCCGGTGCGATGTTGACGCCGCATGTCGCGTTCTCCTCGGATGCTTCTCTACTCGAATTGCGCCGCCGCGCAGCCGAAGAAGTTGTGCGTGTGTTGCGTGGCGAAGCACCGCGCAATCCGTGCAATTTGCATAAAGCTTGATCCCGACGCCGACGTTCCGTTTTCCAATGACTGCCCTGCCCATGATGAACGAACAAAATAGCCCCGACGCGCGGCTCGATGCCTTTCTGGTCGAGCAGCGGCTCGCGGCGCCGAATGAATCCGCGTCTTGGCACGCGTTGACGGGCGGCGTGTCGTCCGACATTTGGCGCGTGGATCTGCCGGGCCGATCGCTTTGTGTGAAGCGAGCCCTGTCCACGCTGAAAGTTGCCGCGCAATGGCAAGCCCCGGTCTCGCGAAACGCGTTTGAATGGGCCTGGATGCAGTTCGCGGCGCAGCACTGCGCCGACAATGTGCCCACCCCGCTTGCGCATGACGCGGGGCTCGGTGTATTTGCCATGTCCTTCCTCCCACCCGACGAACATCCGGTATGGAAGCAGCAACTCATGGCGGGCCAAGTGGACATCGAGACCGCAAAGGCGGTCGGCCATCTCATCGGCAATCTGCACTCGGCCAGCGCGGACAGCAGCGAGTTGGCGCAGACCTTCGATACGAGGGAGAATTTTTATGCACTGCGCCTCGATCCGTATCTCATGGCCATGTCCTCACGGCACCCGGCGTTGGCGGAACGGTTCGCAACGCTGGCTCGCCGTACGGCCTCCGTCCGTACCGCACTCGTACACGGCGATGTCAGTCCGAAAAACATTCTCGTCGGGCCAAAGGGCCCAGTGCTGCTCGATGCCGAGTGCGCGTGGTTCGGTGATCCGGCATTCGATCTCGCGTTCTGCCTGAACCACCTGCTGCTCAAATGCCTCGCCCGTCCCGACAAGACGGAAGCCCTGATTTTGTCCTTCAAGGCGTTGACCGAAGCCTACTTCGACGAAGCGGACTGGGAATTGCGCGCGGGCCTCGAGGCGCGCGCCGCGGCATTGCTGCCCGCGTTGCTGTTGGCGCGCGTGGATGGCAAGTCGCCCGTCGAGTATCTGAACGATGACCGGCTGCGAGACCTGGTCCGCTGGGTTGCCGTTCCGCTTTTGTGGGAGCCCGTGGATCATCTCTATCAGGTGGCGGCGGCATGGATCGAAGGCATCGAACGGTATACGCGGCAGGGGTAAAGCTCGCCTTTTGAACGGGGCGATCGCGAACAATACTTTAGGAGACCCGCGACCATGCACGGCGACAGGGCGATCAGCGGCGTCGAGTATGTGCTCGACGATTCGATTGCGATGATTTCGAAGGGCGATCTTGACGGCAAGATCACCTACGCCAATCGGGATTTCGTTCAGGTAAGCGGATATTCGGAAGACCAATTGCTCGGGGCACCGCAAAGTCTCCTCGCGCATCCCGATACGCCGCGTGAAGTGTTCGAGGACTTCCTGCGCACAGTCGGGGCCAACAAGACCTGGACCGGCATAGCCAAGGGCCTTCGCAGGAACGGCGATCATTTCTGGGTCGAAATGACCGCCGCCCCGATTCACGCGAATCATCGCACCGTCGGCTACATCACGATTCGCGCGAAGGCTGCACCGGAGAAGGTCCGGTTGGCGAACCAAGCGTATAGCGCCATGAAATCCGGTCGTGCCGACTTCGCGCTTCAAGGCGGCACGATCGTCAAACGATCGCCGCTTACACGCGCGCGTGGTTTGTCCAGGCTTTCCGTCGCGACGAAGATGAATGTGCTCACCGCACTCACCACCGTATTGTGCGCAGGCAATCTTGCCGCGCTCGCGTATCAGGGCAGTAGCTCGATCCGATGGGTGATATCGTCGTCGGCCGCCAGTGTCGCCTGTTGCCTGCTGTCCTCGCTGCTTTTTCGTCGAGGCGTCCTCGCGCCCTTTGCACAAGTCAAAGACCACATCGACGATTTAGGAGAAGGCAATTTATCCCGAGCCATCGAAGCCCTCGGGCAGGACGAAGCCACACAGATCCGGCACGCGCTGCGCATTCTGCAGATCAACCTCACACTGCTCGTCTCGCAGATCAAGGAAACCACTGCGCTCGTCGGCAGCGGCGTCGCCGAGATCGCATCGGGCAACGCCGACCTTTCCGCGAGAACGGAGGCGCAGGCCGCTTCCTTGACTCAGATCGCAGCATCGATGGCCGAGCTCACCGCCATCGTCGCAAAAAATTCGGAAAGCGCACGCGAGGCCAACGGGTTGTCGATGACGACGTCGAGTGTCGCCGCAAAAGGCCGGCAGGCCGTTGGCAAAGTCATCGAAACCATGGTGTCGATCGAAGATAGTTCGCGCAGGATTGTCGATATCATCGGCGTGATCGACAGCATCGCGTTCCAGACCAACATCCTCGCTCTGAATGCCGCGGTGGAAGCTGCGCGGGCGGGCGCACAAGGGCGCGGCTTTGCAGTCGTCGCAGGGGAAGTCCGCAATCTGGCGCGACGTTGCGCCGACGCAGCCAAGGAAATCAAATCGTTGATTGGTGATTCCACGGCCAGAGTGGAGACCGGGAGCCGGCTCGTGAGCGAGGCCGGAGCGACCATGACGGACATCGTTGCGGCCGTCGAACGGGTGGCCACGGTACTGAACGATATTTCAACGGCCAGTCGAACGCAAAGCGACGGGATTGCGCAAGTCAACGAAGCGTTGGCTCGCGTGGAGCACACGACGGAGCGCAATGCGAGACTCGTGGATCAGGCCGGCGCCGGATCGCGCCGCATGCAGGAAGAAGCCGGCAAACTGGCGAAATTGGTCGAAGCGTTCAAGCTTTCGAGCGTGGCGTAAGTGTTGCGTTAGCCGCACGGGAATCTTCGCCGGGCACTCGCGCCGCCGCTTGATGCAAGCGATGAAGCTCGGCGGCTCGTGCGAATGCGCCGCCCCGAGGCCGAGGCGGCGTGAGGATGGACTAAAGCAAACTTCCGCGCTGCGCCTCAATCGTCGAGATTGAGCGAGCGCGCCTCAGCTACGACGGAATTGCGCAGCACACCGATCGGGGGGACTTCGACCTCGATAGTGTCGCCGACTTGGATCGGACCTACGCCGGCCGGTGTTCCTGTCATGATGACATCGCCCGGCAGCAGCGTCAGATATCGGCTGAGGTAAGCGATCAAGCGCGGCACCGGAAACAACAAATCGGCCGTATTGCCGTTTTGCCTGACTTCACCGTTGACGCGCGTAATGATCGGCAGACTGGATGGATCGAGGTCTGTCGCTATCACCGGCCCGAGCGGTGCGAAGGTATCGTAGCCTTTGCCCGCGAAGAGACACCCGAACGCACTCTCTCTACGCTGCAGCACTCTATCGCTGACGTCGTTTCCGCAGGTATATCCGAGCACGTATTCCAAGGCGCGGGCTTCGGGCACGTAGCGCGCGGCCTTGCCGATGACGATGCACAATTCGCCCTCGAAATGGATGATCTCTCCATCCGCAGGGTAGATGATCGCCTCGTCGGGACCGATCACGGCGGTACTGGGCTTCATGAAAAGAACCGGCAAGTCCGGTACGGGCTTGCCGACTTCGTTCGAATGCGCCTTGTAGTTATAGCCAAGACCGAAGATGCGCGGCTGGTGGACAGGTGCAAGTAGGCGTACATCGCTGAGCAGATCGCACACCCCGCTCCTCTGCAAACCCTGATACGGCGATCCGGCTAAGCGCACGATGGCCGTATCGCCCTCGAGGAGGCCATAGTGAGTCGATCCGCCTAGCGCGTATCGAACAATGTGAACGGATGACACGGGTGACTCCCTGTTCCAGACGTTTTGCTAACGTTAGCACCATCAAAGCATTCAGTCAATCGATGCCGGGAGGCGCAAATTGCACATCGCGCTATTGACAATCGGAGCAAGCCTCCGCCAGAATTGATGCAAACGTTAGCATTCAAGGAGACAACGCCGCTATGAGCACATCGGATTCCACTTCGGATGCCGGCGTACCCCTGGCAATGCGCCGCGTCGTGACCGGCCACGACGAGAACGGCTCGTCGATGGTGGCGCTCGACGGCGCCGCGCCTCGTTCCGATGCATTCGTCCACATACCCGGCATGATGTCCCGGCTCATTTGGTCGACCGAGCCTGATCCGACGTTGCCGTCCAACGCGGCAGACCCGACAGTATCCGTTGCGAGCATCGTGCCGCCCCAATCGGGAACGCGATTCCTGGTGGTCACGTTTCCGCCCGACAGCGTGTTTTTTTCGCCGGATTTCGATCCCGCCGCTGCCGCGGCGGAAAACTCGGCCATCAGTCCTGGCCTCGCCGAGTTGTTCGAGGCCGACGGAATGCATGCCACGCCGACAATCGACTACGGCATCGTGCTCGATGGCGAAATTTGGCTCGAGCTCGACGACGGTCGTGCCGAATTGCTGCACCGGCATGACGTAATTATCCAGAACGGAACGCGCCATGCTTGGCGAAACAAGAGCGAGCGCTCCGCGACGCTCGCGTTCATCTTGATCGGCGCCGTACGCGCGCGCTGATCATGGCGAAGTAGCGTTCGACAACGAACTCCATAGAGAAAATAGAGAAAACATATGACAGACACAACAATCGCGCAGGTCCGCGGCCGCCGCGTGTGGGATTCACGCGGGCGTCCGACGGTGGAAGTGGAGGTCACGCTGAAAAGCGGCGTAACCGGTCGAGCCATCGCTCCGGCCGGTGCCTCGATGGGAACCGGCGAAGCCGTTGACCTGCGTGACGGAGGCGATGCTTTCGGCGGCCTCGACGTAACGAATGCGCTGGCCGGCGTCAACGGGGAAATCGCGAACGCGCTTTCTTCGATGGACGCCTACGCTCAATCGGAAGTCGACTCGCAGCTGGTGCAATTGGATGGCACACCGAATCGCAGCCGGCTCGGCGGCAACGCGATCGTCGCGACGTCGATGGCTGTGCTGCACGCAGCGGCCGCGGCCAGTAGCCAGCCGCTCTGGCGCTATCTGGCGGGCGACGGCCCCGTACGAACGCCGCTGCCCGAGATACAGATCTTCGGCGGCGGTGCGCATGCGGCACGGCGTGTCGACGTGCAGGATTTCATGGTGATGTGCCCATCGGCGAGCAGCTTCGGCGAGGCGCTGGAATGGACAGCAGAAGTTTATCGGGCGGCCGGCGCCCTCATGAAACAAGCCGGTAAGTTGCAAGGCGTGGCCGACGAAGGGGGGTACTGGCCCGCTTTCGACAGCAACGAAGAAGCACTCGAAACGCTAACGCATGCTATTTCCGAAACGGGGCTGCGCCCCGGCAAAGACATCGGGATTTCGCTCGACATCGCCGCATCCGAATTCGGGCGCGACGGCCGTTATACGCTGGCACTCGACGGCCGCACACTCGACACCGCGCAAATGATCGATATGCTCGGCCGCTGGCTCGACGCCTATCCGATTCTGTCGATCGAGGACCCGCTTGCCGAAGACGACCCGGAAGGATTTCGTCAGTTTAATGAACGATACGGCTGGCGCTGCCAGATTATTGGCGACGATTTCCTCGTCACGAATGCCGCGCGCGTCGACGCGGCCGCAGCGGCCGGTGCGCTCAATGCCGTCTTGATCAAACCCAATCAGGCGGGAACCATCAGCGAAGCGCACGCGGCATTGATGGCCGGCAAGAAGGCAGGGTTCGGCACGATCGTTTCAGCGCGTTCCGGTGAAACAGAAGATGTGACAATCGCGCATCTGGCCGTCGGCTGGAACGCGGGCCAACTCAAAGTGGGCTCGTTCTCTCGTTCCGAACGCATGGCTAAGTGGAACGAAGTTCTGCGCATCGAAGAGTCTCTCGGCCGGCTGGCGTTGTTCAGCGGGTGGGCGGCCCTGCCCTTCCACAAGCGGCCTGCGCCTGCGGCCGGTCAGTCTCATCGTCAGTGCTAACGTTAGCTATAAAGTGCACGATTTGCTTGAACGACAATTCCAGCGAGGTCAATCATGCTGCCCCCAGTCAATCTGAAGCCGCCATTCAACATCACACGCGCGAGCCACATCGTTTTGAACGTCGCCGACTTGGCGAAGAGCCGTGCGTTCTACGTCGACATCGTCGGCTTGATCGTCACAGAGGAAACGGCAGACACGTGTTATCTGCGGGGACTGTCCGAGGCTTGCCACCACAGCCTCGTGCTGATTCAGTCGAAGGATGCCGCAGCCACCTGCAAGCGCATCGGCTTTCGCGTGTTCCTCGAGGAAGATCTGGATCTTGCCTATACCTTTTTCAAGGAGAAAGGGCTTCCGGCCGAGTGGGTCGAGGTCGCGCATCAAGGTCGAACGTTGCACGTCGCCGATCCATTCGGCACGAAGATCGAACTGTGCGCGCAAATGGAAACGCGTCCTCGCCTCTATCTCGATCGCGACAAGTTCAAAGGCGCGCATGCGCAGCGGATCGATCACTATCAGATCTTCTCACCCGATACTTACCAATCCTGTGAATTCTACAGCCAGCTCGGTTTTCGTAACTCTGAATACCTCGAGCACGGCGATACCCTGCTCGGCGCGTTCATGTACCGCAAAGGAACGTGCTTGGACTTGGCGATCGTTCAGAACGACGGCCCGTGCATGCACCATTTCGCGTACATCGTGCCGGAGTCGCACAACATCTTCACGGCCTGTGACCTGGCCGGGATTTACGGGTACGCGCACGAGGTGGAGCGCGGCCCGGGCCGGCATGGCCCCGGCGGCATGCTGTTCGTTTATCTGCGGGATCCGGACGGCCATCGCGTGGAATTATGCGACGGGCACTACCAAACGATCGACGTCGAGATCGAGCCGGTGCGGTGGGATGCGGCTTCGCTGAACACGAGCGTTCGCTGGGGACTGCCTGCGCTTCATCGGTGGTATTTCGAAGCATCGCGCTTCGAAGATACGGCGCTCATCGAAACGCCGAGCAAGCCGACGCCCGAAACGCTCGAAAGTTATGTGAAAAAACTTTCGGCACACAACTAACCTGACTTCAACTAACGGCAACAATGACATGGCACGCGTCAAATATCTTCAGCGTTCGGATGTCGCAGGCGTCAACGACGCCCTGTTCGACCGGCTCGAACGCGAACGCAAAGTCCCGACCGCTAATATCTTTCGCGCGCTTGCGCATGCACCAGACATCCTCGATCAATTCCTCTCGTACGCCAATGCGATCAGGGCATCGTCCATCAACCCCAAGCTTCGTGAGCTGGCGATTCTCACGGTTGGACACTACACGGGATCGGTGTACGAAATCGCGCATCATCAATCGCATGGTTTGAAGGCTGGCATCAGCCCGGAGCAGTTGAGGGCCATCCCCGACTTCGATGCGTCGCCGCTCTTCGACGATGAAGAGCGCGCCGTCATGGCAGTGGCCAGAGAGTCCACGCTGAAAGTCGACGTCAGCGACACAACGTGGCAGCGCGCCGCCGCGTTCCTCGACGAACGTCAACTCGTCGAACTGGCACTCAACGTAGCTTGGTACAACTCGGGCGTGCGCATCATGGGTGCACTCGGTATCGAACTCGAAGAAAGTTATCGCTGAACGATTCGGCAGTTGCGATCGGATGTCAGTGCATGCAGATTTGATAAGGAAAGAGGTAGACATGGAACGAACAATGGTTGCAGCGCGGCTGCACGCGCTCGGCACACCGATGACGCTCGATACGATTCCGCTCCCTAAGCCGCGGCCGACGGATGTGCTCGTTCGCGTCAAGGCATGCGGCATCGTGCCGAACATGGCCAACGTCATCAATAACTGGCCTACGTGGTTTCCGCATCAGCCGCTGCCGAAATTCCCTGCGATCTTCGGGCTGGACCCGACCGGCGTGGTCGAGGAAGTCGGCGAGGCCGTCATCAACGCCAAACCCGGCGATCGCGTGTACGTGAGCCCGTTGCGCTCTTGCGGCTCATGCAAGGCATGCCGCGGTGGCCGGCGCAGCGAGTGCCGCTACTACACGCTCAACGGCTACTTCAGCACGAGCCGCGACGGCCAGCGCATATTCGACTTGTACCCGTACGGCGGCTTCAGCGAGTACATGACTGCGCCGGAATACGCGCTCGTCAACATTCCCGATAATCTGAGCTTCGAACAGGCAGGACGCTTCGGCTACCTCGGCACGTCGTACGGCGCGTTGAAAAATGCCGGGGCGGCGTCCGGTCAAGTCGCATTGATCGACGGCATTACGGGAACGCTGGGCGTCGCATCGACGGTGCTCGGCCTGGCCATGGGGCTGACACGTGTGCTCGGCACGGGGCGCGACAAGCGGCTGCTCGAACGCGTCAAGTCGCTTGCGCCGGATCGCATCGAAGTGATGGAGCTCGGGGAAGGATCGGTCGGCGATTGGGCCAAGTCGCTTACAGGTGGCGAGGGCGTCGATTTTGTCATTAGCGCGCTTGGCGCGAAGGCGCCCGCATCGACCATGCTCGATTCGATGAAGGGCGTTCGCCGCGGCGGAAAGGTCGTCAACGTAGGCGGTGTGGCGGAAGAGCTTCCGATCGATGTCAAGTGGCTCATGGACGAGCAGGTTCACCTGATCGGCTCAAATTGGTTTACCACCGAACAAGGGCAAGAGATGGCCGATATGGTTGGAACAGGTGCGCTGAATCTGTCGTATCTCGAGCATCGCAGGTTCCCGCTGTCGCGCGTCAACGAGGCGATCTCCGGCCTCAAGGATCGAGACGGCGGTTTCAGCAACTATGTCGTCATGCCTTGAAATCCAGCTTGCGCCGCGCGTCGGCGCATCGATGCAGCACCAGGTGTGATGCACCCATTGGCCAGCCGCTCGGTTGGCCTTTTTTTATTGCACTTCCTTCCCCATGCATCGGGGGCGTTGCAGCTCGCCTCGACTCCCGCACACACGTGATTACCGCTGCGGCCTGCAACACTGCGTTCGCAGTCGTAGGTATTCACCCTAATCGCTAGTCTCTCTACACTGCATACATCGGTTAAGGAAACCAAGCCGATAACACTAATGCGACAACGAACGTCGCAGTCAACGCAGAGGTTAGCCATGAAGAAGTCGCTGATGCAGGCCATTGTCATTGCTGTCGCCGCTACCGTGCCCGTCGTCTCGTTCGCGCAAGCGAGCGCACCGGTTACGCGCGGACAACTGAAGCGCGAGATCGCACGGCTCGAGCAAGCCGGCTACTCTCCCGCCGATAGCAACATCGACTATCCCACGAAACTGCAAGCTGCTGAAGCGCGCATCGGGGAGGAGGAAAGCCCGGCTGTGACAACGACCTATGGCGGCGAGATCGCAGGAAAAAATGCAGCGGGTTCGCGCGCCTCACGCGCGGATCGCTCGAAGTCGCCCTACGTCGACAACGCAAACTCGCTGTATGTCGGCGACTGAACGGCGCACCGCCCCTACACGCTCGACGCGAGGATCAATCAACGCTGGTGCCGATAGGCGCGTTGCCTTCGATGCGGGCGACCGCTTGACGATCCGCCGCGAGCGTCGCGCTCAGGTCCTCGCGCAAAAACGAGATCCACGTGCGAATCTTTGCATCGACGAATCGCCTCGAGTGATACAGCGCGTGAACCACGACGGGCTGAACTTCGTAGCCGTGAAGCACCCTGACGAGCTCGCCCGATGCAAGACCGGGCAACGCGACACCCGCGGGCAGGATGCCGATCCCGAGGCCTGCTCTGATGGCGGGCTCCAGTGCCTCGATGACGTTGACGGCGTAGCGCGGCGCGCCGAAGTCCACCGCGGAGGGCGTATCGGGGCCTTCGAACATCCATTTATTGATGGGAAAGACCGGAGTCGCAAGCTGAAGACAATGATGATCGCGCAGATCGCCCGGTTGCATCGGCTGGCCGCGGCGGGCCAGGTATCGCGGAGAGGCGCAGACGATACCGGGGATGCTGCCGAGCCTGATGCTGATCAGACCGGAATCCGGCAATCCGGGGGCAACGACGATCGACACGTCGTATCCGTCCTCCAAAATATCCGGCACCGCACCCGATAGCGTCAGCTCGACCCGCAGGGATGCGAACTGCTGTTGATATCGCAGCATGGCGGGCACGACGAGATGATGTCCGAAGCTCGATAGGGCATGCACGCGAAGGCAGCCGGACGGATGCTGTCTCGCGGAACTCGCCTCAGACTCCGCCTCCTCGACGTTGGCCAGTATTTGCCGGCATCGATGCAGATAACGTTCGCCCGCTTCGGTAAGCGCAGTGTTTCTCGTCGTTCTGTGCAACAGGCGGGAACCCAAATGATCTTCAAGCGAGGACACTGCCCGCGAAGCGACCGATGTCGTGAGATTGAGCTTGCGCGCAGCCGCGGCAAAACCGCCCTCCGCCGCTACCTTCGCAAAGATGCGCATACTTTGAAGTGTGTCCATCGCAAATTTCCTGCATTCCTCGACGAGTGACGGCGGCCGGTTATTCGGCGACGCGACAAATCGACAAGCTTCCTCTCGTGCACCGAGGGGCTTCCAATCCATGCGGTGACCACGGTCGCGAATTGCGTCGATGCTTTCATGCTATCGTTAGCATAGCATAATCGCTCGGATGCAGCGCCTTCGCACGCATCCGGTCACTGCGTCGTATCTCGACCCATCCGAATTCCGATGCCACCCTCGCTTCGTACGGGTCTGCCGGGGCGATCCTAGGCCGAATTCGCGCTACCATTAAGCAGCGCATCCGCGAGGCGCTTGATATGTTCCGGGCCAATACCGCAGCAGCCGCCGATTAGCGATGCACCGGCCTCGGCCCACGTTTGCGCAAACCGCGCATATCCGTCCGGCTCAAGATCTGCACGCAAGCCGCTCAAGCCGTCATTGGCGGCACGGCTACTGCGCTCCGGCTCAAACGCATTCGCATAGACGCCCAGTTCCAACGATGCGCCGCTGCCGTCGCGCACACGCCGTGCTTCGACAACCGCCGCGCGCATGATCTCCGCTTGGCTGCAGTTGAAGAGAAACGCCTCGGCGTTTAGCGCGATTGCAGTCTCGATGGCGTCCTCGATACGTTCACCGGAACGCAACCGTGCCCCTACACTGCCTTGCGCGATCGCATCAACATCCTCGCTGTCGTCCAGCGTGAACGAGAGCCAAAGAGGACGTGTATCGTTGCCGATCGCCTTGCGCACCGCGCGCGCCTCGGCGGTCGAACTGAGCGTTTCGCCCAGCCATAGATCGACGTGCTGTGAAAGACCCTGAACCAGCGCATCCAAAATCGGTGCGGCTTTGTCTGCGTCAAATAGGTCCGGGCGATAGGAGCCAAACACGGGTGGCAAGGAGCCCGCAACCAGCGCTCGGCGCGAAGCAGCATCGGCCGCTTCGCGGGCAAGCCGTCCCGCTCGCGCCGCAAGTTCGACACCCTGCCGCGCGAAACGCTCCTCGCCGATATGAAACGGCACCACCGCATACGAATTGGTGGTGACGACATCGGCGCCGGCGCGCAGGAATGCGTCATGTGCCGCACGCACGTACTCAGGCGCTTCGATCAGCGCAAGCGCCGACCATTCCGGCTGTTTGAAAGGCGCGCCCATGCGCAATAGTTCGCGGCCCATGCCGCCATCGAGAATCCGGATCATTTACGTCATATCTCCATTCGTCCATTGCGCCACCCGCACTTCGCTGCATTGAGCGATTTGGCGGTTCCCAGATAGCGATTGAGGTGTCGTTCGAGCAATGCGGCGGGCAACGCCAGTGCAATCACGAGCGCCACATAAACAATCGCCGCGCCCGCGAGCGGTTCGTACACACGGAAGGTCTCGAAACGCAGCGCGTTGGCAGTGCCCAGAACGTCAAATACGGTGATGGTCGAAGCCAGCAGCGTCGACTTCATCAGCAGGATCACTTCACTGATCAGCGCGGGCAGCGCGAGCCGAAATGCGCGCGGGCCAACGATGCTCAGCAACACGCGCGTGCGCGTCATGCCGAACGCAAACCCCGCTTCCACCTCGCCGCGCGGCACGCCGGCTATCCCGCCGCGCAATATCGTCGCCACATAGGCACTCTCATTGACAGCAAGCGCAAGGACCGCATACCAGTATGCATCGCGAAGAAACGGCGATGCCCAGCTGTCGCGCATCCATTCGCGCGGCACCATTTGACCAAAACCATAGTAGAGCAGATAAATCTGCACGAGCAGCGGCGTGCCGCGTATCAGGGTGATCCAGGCCCGTGCGGACCAGCGCGATACACGAGACTTCGCCGCATAAGCAAGCGCGAGTGGCACGCCAATCACGAAGCTTGCCGCGCCGGAGAGCAGCGTGAGCGAGAACGTCGTAGGCACGGCTTCGATGAGCTTCGGCATCACCGTGCCGGTCAGGAACATGAGTGAGAACATCAGAGCGCCGCGATCACACCACGATTGACACGTCGTTCGATGCAGCCAAACACAGCCATGGAGCCGATGCTCAGCGATAAGAACAGGCCGGCCGTGACCAGATGAAAAAAAAGATAGTGGCGCGTCGCGCCCGCGGCGAGCTGGCTGGCCTTGAGCAGATCGGAAAACGAGCCAAGTACGCTGATGTAGGAAGCATCCTTGGTTGCATTGAGCCAGACGTTGCTCACCCCGGGCAGTGCGAGGCGTGACGCGAGTGGCAACTGTACGCGGCGAAACGTCTGCGTGCCCGTCATGCCGAACGCTTGCGCCGCCTCCACCTGCCCAGTTGGCACTGCGACAAGCGCGCTGCGAAAGATATCGGTCAAGTAGGCGCCCTGGATCAAACCCAACGAGCCGATCGCGACAGCCAGCGGGTCGAAGGCAAAGCGGGCGGAAACGATGTTCAATGCGCGCAACGTCGCTTCGACGGCGGGCGCAAGCGCATAGAACGCGATCAGCAGGCAGAGGAGTTCAGGCAACGCCCGTACGATGGTCGTATAAGCTCCGCCCAGGAACCGGGGCAGCGCATGCGGCGAGAGCTTCGCACTACCGCCAGCAAGCCCGGCCAGTGCGCCAACTCCGAAGGACCCCGCCGCCACCGTCACCGTCTGCACGAAGGCGGCGGCAAATTCATGGCCGTAGCCGCCATCGCCGAATGACAACAGCGCGAAGACCGAGGTGTCGTTCGGCACGCCTAGTGGCCTTTCACAATCGTGCCTTGAAGCTTCGGATAGCGCGCCGTGATCGCATCCCAGGTACCGTCGCTCTGGACTTGAGCGATGGCGTCGGAAAGGCGCGCACGCAACGCGTTGCCATGTCGTACTCCGCCGCCAATTCCCAAACCCAACACCGGATTGTCCGGGCATGAGCCCTTGATCTCGAAGTCCTTGCCGTCCGGCGAATTGAGGAATGCCGTGAAGAGGCCCTTGCCCTCTTGCACGTAGTCGACTCGACCGGCAACGAGATCCGCGAGCGCGTTATCGAGCTTGTCGAACGATTTTATCTTGGCATCGTGCGAGAACCGGGAATCGAGGAATGCGGAGAAGTTCGTACCGGCTTCCACGCCGATCACGCTGCCTTTGAAGGTTTCAGGTACGGCGCAATTGACTTTACGTCGGTCGCTTTTCGCACCGACGAACACTGTCGGCGACTCATAATACGGGCGAGTGAAGTCGATCACCTTCTGGCGCTCTGCGGTAATCGTCATCGACGACCAAATCACATCGATCTTGTCGTTCTGCAACGACGGGACGAGTCCATCCCACGCCACGTCGATCAACTGGCAATGGACATTCAGTTTCGAGCAAACCGCATTGAGCAGATCGATCTCCCAGCCCTTCCACGTACCGGACGCGTCCTTGGAAAAGAACGGCGGATACGATTCCGCGTCGATGCCGATCCGCAGCGTCGGCTGGGCAGCGAAAGAAAGCGAGCAGACACTCGCGGCGAAGAAGGCTGCAGCGAGGCGAACGGCACGAAAACGCATGTCAATGAATCCCATGATTGTTGTCGGACAGCGGAGAAAATCGCAACGGCCATCCGGGGTAGGCAGCGACTTTATTCGCAATGCAGAGGGGCGACAAACAATCAATGGTGGTTTAGATATTCTTAGCGCTTGCAACGCGGCGTCTCAAGATTCACATCCAGTGATTGCGTCAGGGCATGGCCATCGACGGCGCTGCGGCCGCACCGAGCCTCATGCGCCGGTGCCGCTCGGCGGTCATCCCTGATGCGGACTAATGCCGATGCCGATGATGAATATCCGGAAAATGCGCGTGCGAATGCGTGATGGGCAGATGGACGTGCGGATGCGTGTGCGGCTCGTCGCCTTGATAGGGAAAGTCGTGCCCGTGCTGGTGGTGCTGGTCGTGCCGGTGCCGGTGCGTATGCTCCATCCTTTCATGCGTATGCTCATGCAGGTGCCGTTCCCGCACGTGCAGCCAGATGCCTAGCGCCATCAACGCCGCGGCGATCCAGAAAGTCACCGAAGGCATCTCCGGCCAGATCAGCAGCGACAGCGCGACGCCGAACAGTGGCGCGACCGAGAAATACGCGCCGGTTCGCGCGGTTCCCAAGTTGCGTAATGCGACAACGAACAGTACGAGGCTGATGCCGTAACCGCCCAGCCCCGTCAGCATGGCGGCTGCCGTAGTCACGAACGCCGGCAGTGTCGCGCCGGTTGCGGCAGCGATCGCTATATTCACCGGGCCGGCTATCAACCCTTTGAGGCAGGCAATCACCATCGCGTCATTCGCGGACACCTTGCGCGTGAGATTGTTGTCGATCGCCCAGCACAGACAGGCGCCGATGATCAGCAGGGCCCCTACCGACACTGTCGCGCCGGCATGCCACGAGAGCAGTACGCCACCCGCAACGATCGCCACCATCCCGAGGAACACCTGCACATCGACGTTCTCTTTGAAGACGACCCACGCAATAACGGCGGTCAGGACACCTTCGAGATTGAGCAGCAGTGCGCTGGTGGCAGCAGGGGTGCTGGATAGGCCGACCATCAGCAGCGCGGGCCCAGCCACGCCACCCGCCGCGATCGCGCCGGCGAGCCAAGGGATTTCTGCCCTTTGCAGATGTTGGCCAGGATCGATCTGCCCCGCCGGCCGCCGGAGCCGGCGAATAACGATGCCGATGCCAAGGCCAATCCCGCTCCCGAGGTAAAACAGCCCGGCCACCATGAACGGCGACAGCGAACCGAGCAAAGCCTTGGCCAAAGGCGTGGCGACACCGAACAAGGCGGCGGCAGTCAGGGCGATTACGATCGCATTGATTCTTAAGTTCATTGCTTCGGAAGCATCATTGATGGCCCGCGTCGAGCGTTCGAATCGACAGTTTACCGGACGCACTTCAAGAACCTTGTGCTCGGGGCCCAAAACGCCAAGACGGCCATCGTGAGCAGTAAAGTAGGATGCCATCGAAAAATCCTACTTTGGTGCGCTGATATTTTGACGAGGTGTGAGCAATAGAGTATGATTTTCGTAAGACATCCTACTTTGGTGCTCATGCAAACGCTAACGGACATCGCCGGTTTTCTTCGGCAGCAGCTGAAAAATATGTCGATCACACAGCGGGAATTGGGTGCCGAGGCCGGCCTCGCGCGACGCACGCTCACTGGCGTGCTCAGCGGCCAAGCCGATTACAAGGTCACGACACTCATCGCTGTGCTGGACCGCCTGGGTTATGAACTCACCTTCGTCCCCAAAGAAGCCGCTGCCGGATTGACCGCACAAGCATCGCTTGCTCCGACTACCCCGACAGTCAAGACTCGAGTCGAGCGAGCGCGGGATCAAGTCAAATCTCCCATGGCCGTGATCGCTCCGAAGAGCGGGAAGACCGAGTAAAGAGCGCGACGACAGCGGGTGCAGGACAGAGTAAGGCCAGGGTACGAATGAACGTCAAAGCACTAGGTATCTTCATCGGCACGGGGCAGCGCATTGGCGTGCTTTTTCAATACGCCCTGGGCGACAGCCAGGTTCTGAACCGCTTCGTAGCCGACGACGCGTTCGCGAACGCCGGTCGCGCCCCCAGTTTGTCGCTATCGATGCTGGCGGACGATCCCGCGGCACAGAGAGCGCTTTGGGCCGACATCGGATCCACGCTCTTTAACGGTTCGTATAGCCACACAAACAGCTGGCTGCTCCCCGCTTTTTTTCAAAACCTGCTGCCTGAGGGCGTGTTCCGCGATCATGTCGCAGCGCAGCGCCACTGCAATCCGAAGGATCACTTCGAGATGCTGGCCGCATGTGGTCGTGACCTGCCCGGCAATGTGTATGCCCTACCGCTCGAGCTCACCCGAGGCGAATTGGCCCGCTACGTGACACAGGACGCTGATTCGCTAGAGATGTCCGTGACTGCCGAGCCGCTCGACGACGGGGTTTCTCTTTCCGGCGTGCAGCCGAAAGTCGGCGTGATCAAGGAAGGGGGGCGTTACGTCGGCCGCACGAAAATGCAGGACACGCACATCATTGCCAAGTTGCCTGTCGTCGGCCAACCCCTGCTGCCCGAGCTCGAATATGTGTCGCTGCGCTTGGCGGCCGCCGCGGGCGTGCGTGTTACCGAAGCGCACCTCGAGCCACTTGAAGCGCTGGCGGTCGAACACGGCTACGACCTCGGTGAAGCGGACAAGAAGACGAATTTCCTCGCCGTGACCCGCTATGACCGCACGCCACATGGTCGGATCCATTGCGAGGACTTTGCGCAGGTGCTCGGGATACAGCCGGAGCAGAAGTATCTCGGCGCCAGCTATCTGGATATCGCGAGTGTGATGATGGCATTCCCGTCTCTAGGGGAGCCGGCCGTACACGAGTTGCTGAGACGCATCGTCGTCAACGAGATGCTCGGCAATCCCGACATGCACCTCAAAAATATCGGCATCTGGTATCCGGATGGGCACACCCCTGAAATGCCTCCCGCATATGACATAGTGGCCTACGCGGCCTACCACCGACGCATCGGGCACGCGCTCCACATCCTGCCTGCCGGGCAGGAAAAGCCACGGATGCGTGTCGAAGATGCCCGCGAAGGGAGAGCGGCAAAGCCTCAAATCGGTCCAAACGTTATCCGGCAGTTTTGTGCGAAGTTGGGGATTCCGGAGAAGCCCGCGGCGGCTGTCATTCGCAAGTCCGTGACCAACGCTGTACAGGCGTGGCCTGCGATGATTCAGGGGGCGCCGCTGACGGCCACTCAAAAGGAACGGTTGATCGCGCATTTCAACGCTCACCCGCTTGTCGAGTCGCTGATGCGGCGGCGATCGGCCGTGCAGCACGCATCGCGATAGACGGCGCGTAGCTCAAATAATCAGTAGCCGCTTCGTCGACTTAACCTGACGCAGCGAAATGTTCGAGCGAATTCCAAAAACGCCAGAGCGCTTTTTGGTCAGAGAGGAAAAAATGAAAGCTATAGTCTACGAATCGTTTGGCGCCGCGCCGAAACTGATCAACGTCGCCGACCCAACGCCGGCTCCGCACGGCGTCGTGGTCCAGGTGATGGCCACCGGCGTGTGCCGCAGCGACTGGCACGGCTGGATGGGCCATGATCCCGACATCGTGCTTCCGCACGTGCCGGGTCACGAACTGGCAGGCGTTATCTCGGCGGTCGGCTCCGACGTCACCCGCTGGAAAATCGGCGACCGCGTGACAGTTCCGTTCGTCGCCGGTTGCGGCCACTGCCCGGAATGCCACTCCGGCAACCAGCAGGTCTGCGAAAGCCAGTTTCAGCCCGGATTCACGCATTGGGGTTCGTTTGCCGAATACGTGGGCATTCATTACGCCGATCTCAATCTCGTGCGTTTGCCGGATGCGCTCGACTTCACGACCGCGGCCAGCCTCGGCTGTCGATTCGTCACCTCGTTCCGCGCGGTGGTCGATCAGGGTAAGACGTCGGCCGGACAGTGGGTGGCCGTGCACGGCTGCGGCGGGGTCGGCCTGTCGGCGATCATGATCGCGAACGCAATCGGTGCGAATGTGGTGGCAGTCGATATTTCGGATCGCGCGCTCGAGCTGGCGAGTTCGTTGGGCGCCGTCGCGATTGTCAACGCATCGCGCGTCGCCAATGTCGTCGAAGCCGTGAAAGACATCACGCACGGGGGTGCGCACGTTTCGCTGGATGCGCTCGGTCATCCGACAACCTGCTTCAATTCGATCAGCAACTTGCGCCGCCGCGGCAAGCACGTGCAGGTCGGTCTGATGCTGGGCGAACATTCGACGCCGCAGGTGCCCATGAGCAAGGTCATCGCGCATGAATTGGAAATTCTTGGCAGCCACGGCATGCAGGCCCACCGCTACGACGCGATGCTGGACATGGTTCGTACAGGCAAGCTGCAGCCGGAGCGTTTAGTCGGCAAGGAAATCAGCCTGAGTGCATCGGTTGATGCGCTGATGGGCATGGATCGTTTCGAAGGTGCGGGCGTGACGGTCATCACCGATTTCGCCTCCTGAAGCGGCAAGGGCCACGCGCCCTGCCGTCTTTCCCTGATCTTGGCGCGTATGACGCGATGGCATCCATCCGCCTGCCAACGCACGTTCGTCAGACGGGAAGCTGCCCGCGCTCGCGCCGGCTCTGGCCACGGGCTCGCGCTTGCGTTTGCCCGCGCGCTGGGAGAGTACGGTTCGGTTAAGCGCGAACAAGCCCTGTTCATCCGCCCCGCCTCGCTCATTTGGTACGATCGCCCCTTTCGCCTTCGTACAGATCGATGATCGAGCCCGCCCAACGATTGCTTTTGTCCGCGCGCAAGCTGGCGCTTGCCGGGCTCGCGCGCGTGCGTCACCCCACGCGACGGGGCGTGCTGCTGGCCCTTGCCGCGCCGCCTGCGTTATTGCTGCTCTACGTGCTGGTGTTGATTCCCTTCACACCCGGCATTGGCGACATCCGTAAAGCGCGTGTCGACCGCCCGGCCCGAATCCTATCGTCTGATGGAAAGCTGCTGGCCGAATTCAAACCGTCGAACCGTGAGTGGGTCACCCTCGCCGAGATTTCGCCGCACGTCGTCGATGCCCTTATCTCTACGGAAGATCATCGCTTCTACGAACATCACGGGATCGACTGGCGGCGTACGGTCGGCGCGGCACTGCATACATTCTCGGGCGACCGCCAGGGCGGCTCGACCATCACGCAGCAGCTTGCCCGCAACCTCTATCCGGACGAAATCGGGCGCGCACCCACGCTCACGCGCAAAATTAAAGAGGCGATCACCGCGCTGAAAATCGAAGCGATCTATAGCAAGCAGCAGATCCTCGAGACTTACCTGAACACGGTGCCGTTTCTTTATAACGCGTACGGTATCGAAATGGCCGCTCGCACCTACTTCGGCGAGTCGGCTTCCGATCTCGACGTGCGCGAAGCGGCGACATTGATCGGAATGCTGAAAGGCAATGCCTATTACAATCCGCGGCTCAACCCCACCCGTGCGCTGCTGCGGCGTAACACGGTGCTCGCGCAAATGGTCAAATACGGGCGGCTTACTCCGCCCCAATTTGCCTCGCTGAAAACGCGTCCGTTGGGAATCGATTTCGAACGGCAAACCGAATCGCCCGGCCCTGCGCCTCACTTCGCGCAGCAGTTGCGCAAGTGGCTGATTGCCTGGGCCGACCGCAACGATTACAACATCTACGCCGATGGCCTCGTCGTGCACACGACGATCGACTCGCGGCTGCAGGCGATGGCGACGCAGGCCGTCGCGTCGCAGGCCAATCAGTTGCAAGGGGTCGCCAACCGCGCATGGTCGGGGCGTGACGGCTGTTCGGCGGCCAACCCGTTGTTTGTCACATTCATGCGCGAGACGCCCGACTATCACGCCGCTCGCACAGCGGGACAGAACGACGCCGACGCGATCAAGGCGCTCGCTCGTAACCGGGCTTTCATGCGCGACCTGTGCACAAGCAAGACCGACGTGCAGGCCGGCTTGCTCGCGATCGATCCGCGCAACGGGCAGATTCGCGCATGGGTAGGTAGCCGCGACTTCGTGCGCGAGCCTTTCGATCATGTCGAGCAAGCGCGCCGTCAACCGGGTTCGACCTTCAAGGCGTTCGTCTACGGCGCGGCCTTCGCTGGCGGAGCAAAAGAGGATGATGCGTTCGTCGATCAACCTGTCCAGATCGCCCTCAAGGGCGGAGAGATTTGGAGCCCGGAAGACGAAACGCCGCCCAACGGCCAGACATTCACGCTCAAACGTGCGCTCGCCCTTTCACGCAATCGGATTACCGCGCAGGTGATCGAACGTGTCGGCCCCGCGAAGGTGGCAAAGCTGGCCCGTGCGATGGGCGTCCGCGAGAGTCCCCTCGAGCCAGTGCCCTCGCTCGCACTCGGTACCAGTCCCGTCACGCTGAAAGAAATGGTCACCGCCTACAGCACCATCGCCGACGATGGGCTGTACCGCGCGCCGCAGATGGTGACGAGTATCGACGACGCGAATGGCAATGTGCTGGCCGAATTCGCGCCGGAGCCGTCGGAGCGCGCACTGTCCTCCGATGCCGATCGTACGCTTCTCGATGCGATGCGTGATGTGGTGGCCTACGGTACGGGCTCGTCGATCCGCAGTCGATTCGGCATTCGGGCCGACGTCGCCGGGAAGACGGGTACGACGCAAGATGGCGCGGATGGGTGGTTCATCTTGATGCATCCGCAATTGGTAGCCGGCGCATGGGTGGGATTCGACGATGGCCGGGTCACCCTACGCAGCGATTATTGGGGGCAAGGTGCCCATACGGCCTTGCCGATCATCGGCGATGTCTTTCAGCGGGCATTGCGGGCACGCATCGTGGATGCACGGGTCAAGTTCGATACGGCCGTTGAACCCTCTGCATTCGAGCAGTTCCGTTCACGGCTGACCGAGCGTCTGCAAGCATGGCGGGAGGGGCTGTTCGGATCCACGCCGCGGCAAGAATCGAGTCCACGCCCGATCCGGCCTCGTCCGCCTGTCGCGAGCGTAGCCAGCGAGACTGCCATCGCGACGGGAGGCAGCGAAGCCTCTGCCGCATCGGCGGTTGATGCAATCGGTGCATTCGGGTTGCCGGGGGCGTCGCCACCGGTCGATGTATCGGCGGGTGCCTCAGCCGTGACGTCGTCCTCTGGGCCGCCTACCGCAGTCGCACCCGGGCGCACCACTTCCCCGCCCGCTGTTACGGAGCCTCAGGCACCGCCCGATACCGAGCAGGAAACCGTGACGCCCGGATCGCAGCCAGCCGCTCCCGCATCCGGCACCGCAGCAGGAAACTAGCTCGGCTCAGGGCGTGAAACGGAGCGCCGTGGTCGGCCTGGTCCACCGGCAGCCTTGACCATCGGGGGCCGGGCGCTGGCTCACGTCTTATTGACGCTGTTACTCGGGCGCGGAGCCAAGCGCCGTAGGATCGCCGCGTGGCTTGGGTACTTCGTCGCAAGCGCGTCGACATCCGCCAACTCGAAATCGCTGAATTCGAACCCCGGGGCGACCGTACAACCGACGAACGCCAACCCGGTTGCATCGCCGTGAGCGGCGAGCGAGGAACGCTCGGCGGAAAACCAGCAGCCCGACGGGACGATCACCTGAAATTCGGCATCGTTGTCCACCAACGCATTGCCGAGCCGATGCGTCACTCGCTGCCCGGCTGCATCGATCACGTGCACATCGAGTGGATCGCCAGCGTAGAAATGCCAGACTTCGTCGGAGCGGATCCGGTGCCACGCCGAATAGGCACCGTCGCATAGCATGTAGTAAATGCAAGTCGAGGCCGATCGCGCGATCGCTCCGGTGTCGCCGCCCGGGGCGACCGGGCCCAGGAGCCGGGCAACCCGCACCGAATCGCGATGCGTTTCGCGGTAGTAACCGCCTTCGGGATGCGGGACGAGTTCAAAGCGGTCGATTAGGCGCTGCTTCGCTAGCTTGCCATCGCTCATGAGGTCACTCTCCGTTTTAGGCTGTCACAGTATCAGAACGAGCCCGATGCCTGAGTAGCCTGCGAGAAAAGCTGCAACGTCTGCTCCCACTTGGTCTTCGATAGCAGGTACATGAGCGAGTTCTCCGGGGCCGCGAGGCCCCCTAATCGTAGACGCGCTTCAATCCGGCGCGTACAACGTCGAATCGGCAAATTGTTCGGCGGCGAGGACGCGCCCGACCAGAATCAATGCGGTGCGTTCGATATCGGTGCGCGCCACTTTCTCGACGATATCCGCCAACGTGCCGACCACCCGCTCTTCATCGGGCCAACTCGCTCGGTACACAACGGCGATAGGGCAATCGTCGCCATAGTGCGGCCGCAATTCGGCCACGATGCGAGCGAGATGCCGCACGCCAAGATGGATCGCCATCGTCGAACCGTGGCGAGCGAGGTCGCCAAGGCTCTCGTTAGCAGGCATCGCCGTTTTGGTGGCATAACGCGTGAGAATGACCGTCTGCGATACGCCGGGTAGCGTCAGCTCGCAGCCCAGCATGGCGGCACATGCCGCCGTCGCGGTCACGCCCGGCACGATCTCGTAGGGAATCCCCAGTGCACGAATGCGGCGAATCTGCTCGCCGATGGCACCGTACAGCGAAGGATCACCGGAGTGCACACGTGCCACGTCCTTGCCTTTCGCATGGGCATCGGCCAGCAAGCTCACAATCGCATCGAGATCGAGATCGGCCGTATTGACCACGCGTTCCGCCGTATGACCGGCCAACACCGCATCCGGCACCAGCGAGCCGGCATAGAGAATGACAGGGGCGGTGCGGATCAACCGCTGCCCTTTTACCGTCACGAGTTCAGGGTCGCCAGGGCCGGCGCCGATAAAATAAACCGTCATGCTTCACTCCGTCGTGAACCGGGCGGGATCATACGAGCATCGTTTTCGGCACGCAACGTTTCGAGCGCAGCCAGCAGCGCATCCGTGGTGTCGAAGGTCCGATCCACATCAGGCAACGGCGGACGCTCGAGCATGAGAACCGGCAACCCGCGCTCGCGCGCGACGTCCAATTTCGCTTCTGTCGCAGCGCCGCCGCTATTTTTGCTGATCACTACATCGAATCGGCATTGCTCGAATAATGCATGCTCGCCTTCCAGCGTAAACGGGCCTCGTGCGCCGATGACGCGTGCACGCTCGTTGCCGGGGTGCGCGTCGAGGCAACGGACAGTCCAATATTGATGCGCGGGAATGGTATCCAGATGAGACAGCGGCTCTCGCCCAAGCGTGAAAAACGGGCGCGCGAACGGATTCAATTGAATGCACAATGCATCCCACCCGCTCACGAAGCGCCAATCGTCGCCCGGCCGCGGCCGCCATGGAGCGCGACGCAGCGCCCAGCACTGGATGCCGGCCAGACGAGCGGCCAGTGCGGCGTTTGCGCTGATCTGCGCTGCATAGGGATGCGTCGCATCGACGATCAATCCGATGCGCTCGGCCGCGAGATTTCGAGCGAGGCCATCGGCGCCGCCGAAGCCGCCCACCCGAACCTGACAAGGCAAATCTTCCGCTATCCTGCCGAGCCCCGCCAAGCTGTAGACATCGTTCGATCCAAGGCGGCGGGCGATTTTCAATGCGTCGCCCGTTCCGCCCAACAATAGAATGCGCGTCACGATGCGACTCCCACGAAGCGTCCTTCGCGGTCGATCGCGAACACTTCAACCGCGACTTCCGGTGGCACGATGCCCCGCGCCACCTCGCGCGCATGCCGGCAGACGATGTCGCCCAACGTGATATTTTGTTTCGCGGCCAATACAAGCGCTTCCTGGCTTGTGTTCGCTGCACGGATCTGCGCCTGCAACGCAGCATCGCCCCCGGCTTCGGCCGCCCACTGCGCGAGCAAGGGCAAATCGATACTGGAACTGCGACTGTGCAAATCCAGGTGCCCGGCAGCCAGCTTGCTGAACTTGCCGAAGCCGCCGCACAGGCTGAGCTTGACCACCGGCGCGCGACGCAAGTGCTTGAGCACCGCGCCCACAAAATCCCCCATCTCGATCAACGCGATATCCGGCAAGCCGTAATGCGCGCGCATGGCGTCTTCGCTTGCATTGCCCGTGCACGCAGCGACGTGCGAATAGCCGTTAGCCCGCGCAACATCGATACCTTGATGGATCGACGCGATATACGCCGAGCAAGAAAAGGGACGGACGATGCCCGTCGTCCCAAGGATCGACAAGCCCCCGACAATGCCTAATCTCGGGTTCATCGTTTTTAAAGCCAGCGCCTCGCCGTTTTCGACGCCGATCGTCACGTCGAATCCGCCCGCGTATCCGTATTCCGCTGCCAGTTCCGTCAGATGATCCTGCATCATCCGGCGCGGCACCGGGTTAATCGCCGGCTCGCCGATCGGCAACGTCAAGCCGGCTCGGGTGACGGTACCCACTCCAGGCCCCGCGTGAAAACGGACGCCGGGTTCCGCGCTGAGCTGAACGCGTGCGAACACCAGCGCGCCGTGCGTGACGTCCGGATCGTCGCCCGCATCTTTGATGGTGCCGGCCTCGGCGCCGACCGAGGCATCCGCTGCGTTGACGAAGCGGCAAAACGTGAGCGGCAGCGAAACATGCCGTCCTTTCGGAAGGACGATGTCCGCCCTATCGCTACGAATCCCCCCCAGCAGCAAGCGCGCCGCAGCCAGCGAGGTGGCCGTGGCGCAACTTCCGGTGGTGTAGCCGCTGCGCAGCGGACGGGCGTCTTCAGGCGTTTCCTCGCGCATGATTAACCCGGCTCGCTCAATTTGCTTGACTCGCTCGATTCACCGCGCTCGCCGGCGGCCGTTTTGGTCACGTCGAGCAACGTGATCGGCAATGCGGGACGCCACGTGTCGAAGCCGCCCAACGGCTGCGCCTCGCTGATGGCGATCCGCGTCAATGTGCCGCCGTGGCGATGGCGCCATTCGACGAGCGTCGCCTCGCCTTGCAGCGTCACGGCGTTCGCTACGAGCCGTCCGCCTTCGCGCAGGCTCGACCAACAGGCATCGAGTACACCCGGTATCGTCACCCCGCCGCCGATGAACACGGCATCGGGTGCGGGCAGGCCGGCCAATGCCTCAGGTGCGCGTCCCGCGACGAGTTGCAGACCCGGTACGCCAAGCGCGTCGCGGTTCTGCGCAATGAACGCCTGCCGACGCGCGTTCGATTCGATGGCAATCGCCCGGCAGGCGGGATGCGCGCGCATCCACTCGATTCCGATGGATCCGCAGCCCGCGCCGACATCCCACAACAAAGCACCGGGAGATGGCGCGAGACGCGCGAGCGTCACCGCGCGGACATCGCGTTTCGTGAGCTGACCGTCGTTTGCGAAAGCGCTGTCCGGCAAGCCAATCGTCAATGGCAGTGAGTTCGCATCGCAGGAAGTACGGCATTGCAACGCCACGACATTCAAGGGGCCGACCGTTTCGTCGTCGCGCCAAGTGCCGGCTCGCCTATCGACGCGGTGTTCATTCGGGCCGCCCAGATTTTCAAAGACTGTCATCGAGGTATCGCCGAAGCCGCGGTCATTCAACAGCCCGGCAATCTCGAACGGCGAGCTGCCGTCTCGGCTCAATATCAGCAGGCGTGCACCGTCGCGTAAGGCGGCATTGAGCGTCGCCAGCGGTCGCCCAACCAAGGAAACGACGGGCACATCGTGCAATGGCCAGCCCATCCGGGCCGCGGCCAACGACAGTGAGGAAGGCCCGGAGATCACGCGCATTTCCGCGAGCGGGACCGTGCGCGCGAGCGTCGCGCCCACGCCAAACCACATCGGATCGCCGCTGGCCAGCACGCAAACCGGCTTGCCCCGAAACGCCTGCACGGGGGCAAGATCGAACGGTTTAGGCCATGCGATACGCTGCGCGCGGATCTTCGCCGGCAGCATGGCGAGATGACGATCGCCCCCGATGACGGCCACCGCCTCCAGCAGGGCCCGTCGCGCAGCGCGCCCCAATCCGAAAAAACCGTCTTCTCCGACGCCGACAATCGTCAGCCAAGGCTCCATTGCTCCCTCGTCAGCCATACCAGTTCGTATCCATCGCTTGCCGCATCGGGCGGTATTCGGAACGTTGCAAGAAGGGCATAATACCCGCTTTGCCGGTGCCCCTCGGGGCTCAAAAGGGAACACAGTCGACGCTGTGGCTGCCCCCGCAACTGTAAGCAGCGAGTCCGCACTGCACGATGCCACTGGTCATACGGGAAGGCCGGTGCGGGCAAGAACCTGCGAGCCAGGAGACCTGCCGGCGCTAATCGTTCGCGCAAGCCATCACCGGGCGGGGTGCACCGGTGAACGTTCTCTCGTCGTCGAGACAACGTGGCCGTCGTGCGGCGCCAATTTGGTTGAACCTTTGGGCTACCCTTCGTCTCCTTCGCCTCGGCCGTCGGCATGTCCCGCGCTCACGCGAATTGTCGCCGCGCGCGACGGCGGGCTATGCCGCGTCAAGCTGCCCGGCGGCCAACTGCTTTCACGGCAGGCAATCGCGATCGCCGATGCGGCCGATGCGCATGCCTCGGGGCTGATCGAATTGACGAATCGCTCGAATCTGCAATTGCGCGGGGTGAAAGCCGGCGCCGAGGCGGCGCTGAGCCGGCAGTTGGCGGACGCTGGCCTCGGCCCTCGGGTTGCGGCAAGCGAATCGCTCGATCCCCTACTGGCCGCGCGGCAAGCTGCTGTCGCCGACGACGCCCGCAACCTGCTGCTCAGCCCCACGGCGGGCTTGGACGTGTTCGCCCTGTGCGACACGGTGCCGCTTGCCGAACGCATGCTCGCGCTGCTGCAGAGTGAGCCGCGCCTTGCCGAGCTCTCGCCGAAATTTTCGGTGTTGCTGGACGGCGGCGAACGACTGGCGGCGCTCGATCATCCACACGATGTGTGGTTTGCCGCCATGCCGGCCGCGCCGGAAGCAGCAGGCACAGGCGCGGAGCCACGATTTGCTGTCGGTCTCGCGGGACAACCATCGGCGCACGAAGGTCATGCACTCGCCGCGGTGCGGGCCAATGAAGTCGTGCCGTTGGTGCACGCGCTGCTTCACGCCTTCCTCGATCTCGCGGCGCCCGATGAACACCGCATGCGCGATCTGCTGCGGTCGCATGATGGTCATGAAGTACTCGCTCGGGCTGCGGCGCGCGCCGGCATCGAGCTCCAACGGGACGGTGCGGTCAACGCGTGGCAGCGAACGGCCGCGGAACCCGCTCGACGATTCGGCGCCCATGCACAAGGCCGCGCCGGTCTTTGGTATGTGGGGGCACAACCGCCATTGGCCCGCATCGATGCCACCACGCTACGAGGCTTGGCTGGCGTTGCCTCGGCTCACGCCGACGGCTGCGTGCGCATGACGCCCTGGCAGAGCATCCTCGTGCCCAATGTGGCCGAACGCGCCGTATCGCAAGTCGAAAACGCGTTGCGCTCGCTCGGCTTCGTGCTCGACGCACAGCACCCGTTCGCCCGGATCATCGCCTGCGCGGGCTCGACCGGCTGTGCGAAAGGGCTGGCCGATACGAAAGCCGACGCACGCCATTTGATAGACTCACTGCCCGCCGCTGTGGAAGTGCACCTGAGCGGATGCATCCGCTCGTGCGCCGCCGCGCATTGCGCGCCCTACACTTTACTGGCCGTGGCGCCGGCTCGCTACGACGTCTATCGACGAGCGCGAGCGCCCGAATCCGAATCCATTGCGGCTCGCGACAACCGTGACACTAGCGACACGGCCGACAATAGCGACGATGCGCATCGCTTCGGCGAACGCATCGGCCTCTCGCTCACTATCGAAGAGGCCGCGCAGCGGCTTGCCGAATCGCCCAGGAATTTGACCCATGATTGACTACGTCCGCGACGGACAAGCCATCTACCGCCAATCGTTCGCGACAATACGTGCCGAAGCGGACCTGTCCGGTGTTCCCGCCGACCTCGAAAAGCTCGTCGTACGCGTGATTCATGCGTGCGGGATGGTCGATGTCGCGCGCGATATCCGGTTCTCCGATGGCGCGGGAACGTCCGGCCGCACGGCGCTCGCCAACGGCGCGCCGATTCTATGCGATGCCCGCATGGTGGCCGACGGCATTACGCGTACGCGGCTGCCAGCCTCGAATCAGGTGCTTTGCATGCTAGGCGATCCAGCCGTCCCGCAGATCGCCCAAACGATCGGCAATACGCGGTCGGCTGCTGCGCTCGAATTATGGCGTCCCTGGCTCGAAGGCAGCGTCGTTGCGATCGGCAATGCCCCCACCGCCCTCTTCCACCTGCTCGACATGCTGGACGCCGGTGCACCACGCCCCGCTTTGATTCTCGGCTTCCCGGTTGGATTCGTCGGCGCCGCGGAGTCGAAGGCCATGCTCGCTGCCGATAGCCGCGGCGTGCCTTACGTGATCGTCGAAGGCCGGCGCGGCGGCAGCGCGATGGCAGCAGCGGCGGTTAACGCACTCGCATCGGAACAAGAATGATGAATCATCGCGGACATCTTTACGGCATCGGTGTCGGTCCCGGCGATCCGGAACTGCTGACGCTGAAGGCGCTGCGCTTGCTGAAGGCCGCGCCGGTCGTTGCGTACTTCGCCGCAAAGGGTAAGAAAGGAAACGCGTTCAGCATCGTCGAAACGTACCTGTTGGATGGGCAAATTCGATTGCCCCTTATCTACCCGGTCACGACCGAAGCACTCGAGCCGCCGCTTTCCTATGAGGCGGTCATTGCCGACTTCTACGACACGGCCGCCGGCGTCATCGGCGAGCATCTGAACGCAGGGCGCGATGTGGCCGTCGTATGCGAAGGCGATCCGCTCTTCTACGGCTCCTACATGTATTTGCACGATCGGTTGGCCCCGGCCTTTCCGGTCGAAGTCGTTCCCGGCGTTTGCTCGATGCTGGGGGGCACAGCGGTGCTCGGCACGCCGCTCGTCTATCGCAACCAGAGCTTGTCGATTCTCTCCGGCGTGATGAGCGAAGACGAATTGCGGCGCAAGCTCGCCGATACGGATGCGGCCGTCATCATGAAGCTGGGCCGCAATTTCGACAAAGTCCGGCGCGTGCTCGACGAGCTCGGGCTGGCCGAGCGCGCGCTGTATGTCGAACGGGCCACGATGCCGAATCAACGGGTCGTACCGCTAGCGGAAGTCGATCCCATGTCGTCGCCTTACTTCTCGCTGCTGATCTTGCCGGGGAAAAAATGGCAGGCGTAACGGCACCTCCCGCGATCGTCGTACTGGGGCGCAGTGCGTTGCCTACTGCGCGGCGCATTCAGGCCGCTTGTTCTGGCGCGCGAATCCATGGCCTGCAAGCGCGTGTCGACGGTGAAGCGGATGTCTGCTACCCGCAGCTCAGCGAACATCTGCGCGCGCTCTATGCGCAAGGCACGCCGATTGTCGCGCTGTGCGCGGCGGGGATCGTGATTCGGTGCATTGCTCCGATGCTCGCCAACAAGGGGATCGAGCCCCCTGTGTTGGCCGTGGCCGACGATGGCAGCGCGGTCGTTCCGCTGCTCGGCGGTCTGGCCGGCGTGAACGTGCTGGCGCGCGATATCGCGCAGGCCCTGGGCGTTGCTCCCGCCATTACAACGAGCGGCGAGCTCAGGTTCGGCACCTGCCTGCTCAATCCGCCCGACGGCTATCAATTGGCTGACTTGGAGCAAGGTAAGCACTTCGTATCCGATTTGCTGGCCGGGGAAACCGCGCGTATCGATGGCGAAGCGCCTTGGCTCGAAGACGCACAGCTCCCGCTAAGCGATGACGCTCGGCTGACGATCCGTGTGACGCCGCTGGCGTCGGATGGACGTCGCGACGAACTCGTGATTCACCCGCGCAGTATCGTGGCGGCGGTTTCTCAGGACGGTGCGATTACAGCGGATGTCGTCTATCGAGCGCTCAGCGCGCATGGATTCGCGGCGGGTTCGCTCGCGGCGTTGCTCGCCCCGGCCGCGCGGATCGGAGAGACAGGGATCGAGGAGGCGGCGCGCAGTCTCGGCGTCCCCCTCCGCTTCGCTCCCAGCAGTGCGCGAGACGCGGCGCAATGGTTGGCGGATTCGCTCGATGTGAATGTGCGCTACGAAGTTCGGACGCCGGACATTCACGGTGTTGCGCTCGGCGTGGCTGCGAGCCCGATCGATACGGCACGACTCGGCCGTCCCCGAGGCAGTTTGATCGTAGTCGGGCTCGGACCGGGGCATGACGGGCTCATGGCGCCCGATGCGCGCACCGCCTTGACCGAAGCCAGCGACGTGCTGGGCTACGAGACGTATGTGAAGATGGCCGGCCCGTTCCGCGCGGATCAACGCTTGCATTGCAGCGACAATCGCGAAGAATTGCAGCGGGCCCGGCATGCTTTCGAATTGGCGTGCGAAGGCCGGTGCGTCGTCGTGGTTTCGTCCGGCGATCCGGGCGTATTTGCCATGGCTTCCGCCGTGTTCGAAGCCCTCGACAAGAGCGACGATCCACACTGGAAAACCGTTGACCTGCGCATTGTCCCGGGCATTTCGGCTGCAATGGCGACAGCAGCTAAAGCCGGCGCACCGCTTGGCCACGATTTTTGCATCCTCTCGCTTTCCGACAATTTGAAACCGTGGAGCGTGATCGAGAAGCGGTTGGAGCATGCGGCCGCGGCTGATCTGGTGATGGCGTTCTATAACCCGATATCGCGTGCGCGCCCGTGGCAACTCGATCGCGCGCTCGAAATCGTGCGCGGCCACCGCGGCCCCGGTACACGCGTCGTGCTGGGCCGGGACATCGGCCGCCCCGGCGAGACGTTGACCACAACTACGCTAAGCGAGTTGCAATCGACGCAGGTCGACATGCGTACGATGGTCATCATCGGGTCGTCCACGACGCGCGGTGTTCCGGGCGGGCCACATGGAGAATGGATCTATACGCCGCGTTGGTATGAAGGGTAAGGCTAATGTGCCGTATAGGTGACGTCTAGGTGACGTTATCCGGCGATTCGCCTTTAATGTATCGTATGCGGAACATTATCGTCCCGCAGCCGCGACAACGTCCTCGGGACGCAGATAATGCGCCCCCCAGTCGTGGGCCAGTCGCTTCCAGCGCCCCAAGGCCCCATCGCCGCCTTCACAGTCGACAATAACAATCCGGTCCGCCGAACGCGGTTTCGCCGGCTGGTCGCGGGTACGCCCATCGCCAAGCACCCAAAGCACGCACTCTTGGGCAGCGTTCCGGCGCTTCGCCAGATCGAGCAGCTTTGCTGCAGCGGCGACCCCAATTTCGAACGATGTACCACCGCCCCCGCCGATCGGCTCCACCCAGCGTTCGTTCCACCAGCGCGGTATCGCAGGCCCGAACCGGAGATCGGCACGGCCGCCGCCAAAACAGATCAATGCCGCATGCGCCCGCTCCACGGCCGCACGATCGAAGCTCGCGAGCACGAGGCCCTTCGCTTTCGACAAGCGTTCGCCGCCCAACATCGAGGCCGAGCAATCGAGCAGAAAGCAATGCAAAGCGCCGCCACGGGGCTCCCGAGCGATGAAACGAAGATGATCGCTGCGCAAGGGGGCGCGTCCCTTCTGCGCAAGCGTGCTGCCCCATGCGATGCGGCGGCTGACTGCATCCGCCGATGTGCCGCGGCCCGTGACGCCATGAACGCCGGATTGCCATCGAAATCCGCCAGGTGATTCAGCGGAGGCGCCTTTTCGATGGCTCAGCGTTTTTTTGTCGAAAGCGGGATCACGCCCTTGACGTTCACGATGCCGGCGGGCTCGGGTGGTAGATAGCCCCAGTCCGGATCATCATGGTTCGAGCCGTTGTGCCCGTCGGACCCTTGGCCCTCGGAGGAATGCATGCCTCCTTCCCGCTTGCCCTCGGCTTCTTCTTCGCCGCGGCCTTGAAAGCTGCCTTGATTCGCTTGTGTCGAATGGCTCGGCGCATCGTTCATGCTCGGAGCCGGCTCACGCCTTCGATGGCGCAGGACGAGATCGGCCACCCGTTCAACGTGCTTGCCCGTGATCGCCGCAGCCGATTCCAAGGCCGCCAAGGCTCGCGCCGCCCGCAGCATCACCAGATCGGCGCGCATGCCGTCGACTCCGGCCTCGATGCAACGCATACTGACGGCGTCATGAACGTCGTCGCCAATGGATAGCGAAGACAAAACCGCCCTGGCCTCGCCAATACGATGCGCCAAGCTTTGCTGGGCCGCCGCATACGACTCGCGGAAGGCGTGCGGATCCAGATCGAATGCCATTCGCGCCTTGACGATCCGCTGCCTGATCTCTGCATCGAAGCAGTTCTCCAACTGCACCATCAAGCCGAATCGATCCAGCAACTGCGGACGCAGTTCTCCTTCCTCCGGATTCATCGTGCCGATCAACACAAAGCGTGCGGGATGGCGATGAGAAATTCCGTCGCGCTCGATCACGTTGATGCCGCTCGCGGCGGCATCCAATACGACGTCGACCAACGCATCGGCCAGCAGATTCACTTCGTCGACATAGAGCACGCCATGGTTCGCCCGCGCCAGCAAACCCGGCGAGAATTTGATCTCACCGCCACGCAGTGCTTCATCCAGATCGAGCGTGCCGACTACCCGGTCCTCGCTCGCACCCAATGGCAATGTAACGAAGTGCCCATCGGGCAGCAATTCGGCAAGCGAACGCGCCGCTGTGGATTTCGCCGTCCCGCGCGGGCCGCTCACGAGCACACCGCCGATCGACGGATCTACAGCCACGAGCAACAGCGCTTCGCGCAATGCGTTCTGCCCGATCAACGCACTGAGCGGAAACGGCGGTGCCACCTCGCCTGACGCGGGTGCGGGTGCGGATCCATTCGATGGATTCGGATTCAAGACGACCTCTCTTCGATCTGCTGCTCAGCGGTCAGCAGGTGTTCTTCTATCTGCGCACGATAGCCGCCGGGCGTTTGCCATAGCCCTCGTCCGATCGCCTCCAACAAGCGCTCGCAAATCGAATGGAGCGCATGCGGGTTGTGTCGCTGCATGAAAGCGCGCGTGCCGGGATCGTTCAGGTAGGCATCCGTGACAAGCGCGTACTGATGATCCGACACGACGCGTGCGGTGGCGTCGTATCCGAACAAGTAATCGACGGTAGCCGCGATTTCGGCCGCGCCTTTGTACCCGTGCCGCTTGACGCCATCGAGCCACTTCGGATTAACGACGCGCGAGCGAATCACGCGAGCGATTTCTTCGCTCAACGGGCGCACGCGCGGGGCCGCGGGATTGCTGTGATCGGCGTGATACATCCCGGGCTGCCGCCCCGAGAAGTGCCGGACGGCCGCGGCCATCCCGCCCTGGAACTGGTAGTAGTCGTTAGAATCGAGCAGATCGTGTTCGCGGTTGTCCTGGTTTTGCAGGACAACATCGATGCTCGCCAGCCGGGTCGCGAATGCGCCATGCGCGTCCTCGCCAGCACTCGCCGATGCGTAGGCATAGCCACCGAACGCCCGGTACGCATCGGCCAGATCGGCATCGGTGTCCCACCTTCCTGCATCGATCATCTGCTGCAATCCGGCGCCATACGCTCCCGGCTTCGAACTGAAGACGCGCCAGCCCGCACGCTTGCGGGCCTGAGCCGCATCGAGCCCGCGCGCCATCCACGCGTCGCGCTCCCGCAGCACACGAGCGCGTATCGGATTGACGTCATCGGGTTCATCGTCGAGATCCGCCACCGCTTGCACGGCCGCATCGAACAGATGCATGACGTTCGGGAACGCATCGCGGAAAAATCCCGACACGCGCAGGGTGACGTCGATGCGCGGCCGTTCGAGGACACCTGCCGGCAGGATCTCGAAATCCGTGACGCGATGGCTGCCGGGCGCCCATTTTGGACGTACGCCCAGCAGCGCCATCGCCTGCGCGATATCGTCGCCGCCCGTGCGCATCGTCGCCGTGCCCCAGACGGAAAGACCGACTGCACGCGGGTAATCGCCGTGCTCTTGTAAATGACGCTCAATTAATTGCCGAGCCGATTTCAAGCCCAACGCGTAGGCCGCTTGAGTGGGAATCGCGCGCGTATCGACGGAATAGAAGTTACGCCCCGTCGGCAGCACATCGGGCCTTCCGCGCGATGGCGCACCGCTCGGCCCAGGCGGCACGAAGCGCCCTTCGAGGCCGCGCATCAGCTGCCGAAGTTCTTCTGCGCCGCACGCATCCAGACGCGGCACGAGATCGTCGCGCACGCGATCGAGCACTTGCGCGGTGAGCGGCAGCGAGGAGATCGACGAATCGTTGATTCCCGGGCTCGCTTCGACCGGGGCAGTCAGCGTGTCCAGCAACCGTTGCGCAAGCAGTTCAAGCCGCTCGCGCGTGTCTCCGTTATGACGCCACGGCGCATCGCTGATTTGCTCCAGGATCGCGGGACGCGGCCCGGCCCATGGTGTAGACCACTCCGCTGTCAACGGATCGAACCATTGAGCCAATTTCAGATCGCCCGCCAGCGCATCGATGAGGCCCGCGTTTTTGCCGCGCCCGTCGCCAACGGGAAAACGGGCCAGCGCGAGCAGCGTATCGCGCCGCTCGCGCCCTGCCGGTGAACGGCCGAATATATGCAGGCCGTCGCGAATCTGCGCCTCTTTCAATTCGCACAGCCATGCATCGACGCGCGTCAGCAGTGCGTCTTCCTCGTCCTGCCCGCTGGGCTGCGCGAGACTCAACTCCTCATGCAGCCGGTGTTTGACAATCGTTTCGAGAATGGTGGCGCGCAGCAGCTTCGCCCGCCGCGCATCGACCATCAGCGCGTCGTAGTATTCATCCACCTGCCGCTCCAGATCTTGCAGCGGCCCATAGGACTCGGCACGCGTGAGCGGCGGCATCAGGTGATCGATGATGACCGCCTGCGCGCGTCGCTTCGCCTGGCTGCCCTCGCCGGGATCGTTGACGATGAACGGATAAAGATGCGGCATCGGGCCGAGCGTGAGATCGGGCCAGCAACTGTCGCTGAGCGCCACGCTCTTGCCCGGCAGCCATTCGAGACTGCCATGCTTGCCGACATGCACGAGCGCATCGATCCGAAACACATTGCGCAGCCAGACATAGAACGCCAGATACGCATGCGGTGGAACGAGATCCGCATCGTGATAGCTCGCGTAATCGCCGGCCACGCGCGAACGCGACGGCTGAATGCCGACGAAGACCCGGCCGCACCGCCACCCGGCGATCATGAAGCGCCCCGCGCGAATTGTCGGGTCTTGTTCGGGCGGCCCCCACCGTTCGTTCAACGCCTCCCGAACTTCAACCGGGAGCGCCGCGAACGCCTGCCGGTAATCGTCGAGGGAAAGACTTTGCAAGGCGGGACGCAGATCGCGGACATCAGGATCGTTGGTCACGCCTTGCGTCAAGCGCGCCATGAGCGCGTCGCCTTCTCTGGGTAGCGCGTCGAGTCGGTAGCCCTCGTGTTGCAGCGACTCCAGGATGGCGACGACCGAGGCAGGCGTATCGAGTCCCACGCCGTTGCCGATCCGCCCTTCGCTCATCGGGTAGTTCGCGAGTACGAGCGCCAGCCGCTTCTCTTCGTTGGGCAGCGTGCGCAGCCGGCACCAGCGGCGGCTGAGCTCCGCGACGAATGAGACACGCTCCGCATCGGGTTGATAACGCACCACATCGACTTCGGTATGCGGGCACCGATAGGCGAGGCCCTTGAAGCTGATCGCGCGTGTGATGATGCGGCCGTCCACTTCGGGCAGCGCGACATGCATGGCGATATCGCGCGAATTGAGGCCCTGCTCGTCCTTGATCCAATCTTCCCGATTGCCGCCGCTGAGAATGACCTGCAAGACGGGAGCGTCGAGGCCGAACTCGGGCGAGGTGTCGTCACCTGGCGCCGAAGCCGCGAACGCCGTCGTATTGAGAACGAGCCCCACGTGATGCTCACGGCACAGTTGCGCCAGCAAGTCCTGGCTGATCGCGTCCTTGAGCGAGGTAATCGCGATAGGCAGCGGGTTCAGTGCGAGTGCTTCAAGCGCATCGATAAGCGCGTCGAATACGGCCGTGTTTGATGCCTGCAGATGAGCACGATAAAACAGAATCGCGACGACGGGCGCCCCGGCTCGCCAGCGCGCCTGCCATTCGGCGATCGTCGGCCGATCGTGCTGCGGATGATAAAGCGTCGCGTTCGGCACCGATACGGGCAGGGGCGGTTCCTCGCCCCAATCGAGCGCGTGCCACGCGATTGCTCTGAGGAATGCCTCCGCATTGGCCGGACCGCCTTCGCGCAAATAGCGCCACAGCCGCGTACAAAACTCGGGCGCCGCCGTGCTTTGCGCGATCAGATTCGGGTCTTCCTGCAAATCGCCCGAGAACATGACGAGCGTTTGTCCGTTGCGCTTCGCCAGTTGGACGACGCGTTCGATCCCGTACGGCCAGTAGGCTTCGCCGCCCAGATGATCGATGACGACCACACGCGCATGCTGCAAGACATCGTCGATATAGAAATCGACGGACGCCGGTTGACGCAGATACGTGACGTTCGTCAGCCGCAGGCTGGGAAAGCCGGGGCCGAGCCGGTCCACCACGCCGGCCAGCAGCGAGAGCGTGGTATCCGCCGAGCTGAGAACGACGATGTCGCCCGGGCGTTGATCGATACGGATGACCCCGGCGGTGTCATCGACAAAGCCGCCCGGGACCGTGCGTAGCAAGTGCATGCGAGGCGCGCCTGAAGATGGCTTAGAGGGCCGGGGCCTGCGCGGCCGATTGAGCGCTGAGCGCCGCATCGAACTCGCGCTGCAGCACCGTGACGTCCAAATCCTCGCCGATCAAGACGAACTTGCTCGCACGCAGTTCGTCCTCGCGCCAGCGGCGGTCGAAATAGCTATCGAAACGCTGGCCCACCCCTTGAATGACGAGCCGCATCGGCGCATTCGGCAGCGCGGCAAATCCTTTCGCCCGATAAATCGTGTGCCGCTCGACGAGTTGCGTGAGCGCGGCTATCGCACCCTCGCGCGTGGCCGGCGAGCCCGAGACGATGACCGAATCGAAATCGTCGTGATGGTGATCGGGATCGTGGCCCGAACCATGATGGTCAGGCCGTTCGTCGATCGTGGCCTCCGACGCCGAATTCAAGCCGAGCAGGACAGGCAAATCGAGCTTTCCGTTGCAGGCCGGCACGATTTTCACGTGGGGGGGAATATCCTCGCGGATGAGCGCCGAGACGGCCGCTTGCGCCGATTCGTCGAGCAAATCCGTTTTGTTCAACACGACGAGATCCGCCGAGCTCAGCTGATCCTCGAACAACTCATGCAGCGGCGATTCATGATCGAGATTCGGATCGCGCTTGCGCTGCTCGTCGACCGCGTTCGGATCGTCCGCGAACTGTCCGCTCGCGGCGGCTGGGCCGTCCACCACCGTCACCACCGCATCGACAGTGAAGCTGTTGCGGATCGAGGGCCAGTTGAACGCCTGCACGAGCGGTTTGGGCAGCGCGAGCCCCGACGTTTCGATCAACACGTGGTCGATTGTCGAACGCCGCTCCACCAGCGCTTCCATCACCGGGAAGAATTCTTCCTGTACGGTGCAGCACAAGCAGCCATTGGCGAGCTCATACAGTTGCCCGGCTTGCTCGTTGCCCGCCTCGTCGCAGCCGATGCCGCAACCTTTCAGGATCTCGCCGTCGATACCGAGTTCGCCGAACTCGTTCACGATCACGGCGATACGCAGGCCATTCGCCTGGGACAGCATGTGACGCAGCAGCGTGGTTTTACCACTGCCGAGGAAACCCGTGATGACGGTCACGGGGATCTTGCGCATTGGGGTCGACATAAAGTGGAGAAATGTGACGAAGCACCGATACGTCGACAGCACGCCGCCTACCCGCAGCGCGTGTCGTCTTCTCCGGCCGGTATCCGGGCTGGCGAACATACCGCTTCACCTTCCCACGCCGCCGTTCAGGCTGAAGCGCAGTGGTATTGCAGCCGCACGCGAATGCGGATGCCGAAGCCGGCCGTGTATCGCACGCATGCGACACATTCGCTTACCGTTGCGGGGGCAGCACAGGCAGGTTCGCCGCGGCGCATTGCCGTGCCGAACCGCTGTTTCCCGTTTAACTGCGCGTGTCGGAACGCACGCGCGAGCACCAGATTAGTCGCGAGTTTAGGGACAGGCGGTGGGTCCGTCAAGGAACGGACTCAGGAACAACCCCTGGGCCAACCTCAGGAGCGGCCGCAACCGAAGCAATACTAGCAAGGCTGCGTCCAAGGTTATACGCACCGAATCGGTCTCACCCTCGCCGCTCCAGTTGCACACGGGCATTCCTGGGGCGAAGAGAAAACCAACCTTGCGGAGTCGCTTCTTCGAGAATCGTCATGTCCCAGTGCTGAACCCAATAGGCGAGCGAAACTGCCAGATCCATCATGGCCATGCCGGTACCGGGGCAGGCTCGCTCGCCGACACCAAATGGAAAATATGCCCCGCGCGGCCAAGTCGACTCTTCCAGAAACCGCTCTGGCCGAAATGCATCGGGCTCGGGAAACCAACGCGCATCGCGGTGCGTGATCCAGCTGGAGATCATCACGATGTCACCGCGCCGGAGCGATGTCCCGGACACACTCACGGACCGCGACAATTGACGGGGCACCAGTGCATAAGCCGGCGGATACAGGCGCAAGGTCTCTTGAATGACGGCTCGCAGCAAGGGGGCCAGCTCCAAGTCCTGCAACTGATTCACGCTGGCCCAGTCCACCGCGCCAAGCTCACGGCGTAGCGCGGCCAACACACGGGGATGCCGGGCCAGCAGCAGCTGTGCCCAAGCCAGGGTTGCACCTGTAGCCTGATGAGAGGCCATCAACAATGTGGCAAGGTCGTCGCGATGCACAGCCAAAGGGCGACGCGATTCGCTCGCCACCTGCTCGATCTGCGCCCGCATCACGCGGAGCGCCCACCGCTTACGCGGACAAAGCTTGCTGGGAAACCAATGACCAAGCGGGAGCCCTGTGCTGGTTTCGAGCAATGCGACACGCGACAAAATACGCACCGCCTTGGCAATCGTTTCCGCCTGCGGGCCAAGATCGATGTCGAACAAGGCGTGACCCGCCAGAGTGACGCTGTAGGCTGCCATTTCCAGATCGAGATCCACCACCTGCCCCGGCATGATATGCGCCGACCAGCGCCGGGCGACGCTCTGGATGTCATGAACCCCGGGAGCCTGGATGTGTGGGCGTATTGCCTGGCGTTGACGGCGTGCCGCCTCGCCTTCCTTCATCATGAAGCTAGACCCATTCCACTGGCGCATGATGCACAGACTGGGCTCCCAGCGCTGGACGGCTGCCCGCTGGGACACCATCAGTTCATGGATCGCCTCAGGATGAAACACACACCAGAGTCGCCTGGTGCCGATGCGCAGACTGGCCAGGTCGGCAGAATTCCGGTGCATCTGGGCAAGCCATGCCAACGGATCGCGCTGAATTTCGAGCCAATGATTCAGACCGACATCCGGCAGCCGTCGATATTGACGACGCAAAGCAAGACGCTTTCGAACTGGACAGGTCGTTACAGCCGGGACGTCTTTGTTCATTCGGTTCGATCCATCTTTTTCGATCGTTATTGTGTCTTCACGCCGCGCACTTCTCGATTTCCGTTGGCTCATTGATTGTACTGGGGACCGTTGGCACCAAGCATTCCGGTATTTGTGCCGTCAGTATTACCGCCGGTCTTCCCCGTATCCCCGTTACTGGACACGGTCGCTGTAGGCGGCACCTATCCAGGGCTCCCAGGAATCGCAACGGTCGGACCAGGAACCGGCCCTTCAGGCGTCATCACCGTCGTCGTCGTTACTACCGCAGGCGTCGGCGGTGTCCCGTTCCCACGTTCGTCACATCGACCAGCGGATTAGCGTCACCCTGCTGCACATTGCTTGGAATGCGCGGCACCTGATTCGCCAAATCGTGCGGCAAGTGCAGCACATCCTGCCCGAACTGCTGCATGCCCCGCGAGAACTGATCCCACTGGCTCAGACCAAGATCCGCTGCCCGCAGCCCAAGCGTGTAATCGAACTGCCCGCCCGGCACTCTCTGGCTATCGACCCACGACAACTCCGAGGCCAAACCTGCCGCCTCTTGCGGGCTTACATAGTTCCGCAACCACTCATTGCTGTTCGGCGAGTACTGCGCCCAGCACTGCACCCGATAGCACGCCGCTTCCGTCAGCTTCTTTTCTTCCGCCGCATCGCCGTTCGCATGGTCGTGGATCTTCTGCTTTTCATCGGGGGGAGTTGCCGATTGTAAAGGGCCTCGCTGTGCCATTTACTTTCCAGCCCGCCCCGTTGCATGCTCGATGAAGTCGATTTTGGCTTTCTCCATCATCTCCTGAGGCGCAATAGGGCGTCTGATATATCTATCGATCTTTTCGAAGCCGTTGTCGATGGCCTTCACGCGATCATACTCCGTGTGGAGGCAAAATTCGCCTAGACGGTCATATTCGCGCCTCGCAGCCTCCGAGTCTTTCATGTACATATCCTGCATCATGTCACTCACCTTCTTCTCTTTCGCAGAATAGGCGTCCAGATCGATCGACTGGGCCACAACATGAAAGAAAATTTCCCGCAAATTCGCCTCCCAAGATTTCTCGTATGCAAGCTCCGCGTCCGAATCACTCATGTTGCCATGCTGATAAACGCTTGTCTCAAAGTGCCAATTACTTTCATAGATAGCCTTTTCGCACGCCACAAGTTCGGTCTGTACGTCCGCGCTAGCGAACGCTCCGTACCCTTCGCTGCCCGGCATCTCTCGCGCGGCCGCCAAATCAAAAATTAGTAAAGCGGCACAGCAAACCAATAGGTACCTATTCATATATTTCGACAACCACTTAATATTCAATTTTTATTTATCAAAAACTTGTACGGTAAAATTCCTTAAAACTAACCTCGACACCGATGATGCCCACCAACTCGGCTTCGACCGCAACGGCGATCACCGCGCGTTTCTTGTAGTTCGTAATGCGAAGCCCAGGCCGAATGTCATCGCGCCGATGGCCCCGGTACGGAAACGTCCGCAGGCTCTCCCAATAGCTGACGATGGCCTCGGTGTAGCTCAAGGCGATGCCCGGCGACGCTTCGGCCGCAATGTAACCTAGAGTGCCGCAAGCTCGTCCTCCGCTTCCGGCGTAAAAACAATGTGGTAACTCATCGAGCCTTTGCATGTTCAGCGGCCAGGCGAGCGCGGACCTGGTCGGCCGTGACGGCGCGAGAAGGATCCGCCTTCAGCGCATCGTAAGCCGGCCCCACCTGCTCGTGCAGCCAGTTTTCCACCGCACGGTCCCGCGCCAACAATGCGCGGAGCCCGTCACGGATGACCTCGCTTTCGCTGGCGTACTCGCCCGCTCGGACTTTGGCCCTCACAACATCAACCATTTCGTTCGGCAGCGTAATGCTCCGTTGTTGCGTCGTTCGCATGGCGAACCCCTGTTCCAGTTTGGGTAGGATTTAATCCTACTCCCTCGGCCGGCGGCGTCCAGCCGCCTCGTCGGCTTCCGGCCGCTTATCTTCATTCGTCGCACGCTCAGGCCGCATGGCCTGCTCGAACTCTCATCGGCCTTCGCAAACTGTCACCGCGTCGGTAACTGAGGAAGAGCGCCGTCATTGCGCAACACTTGTCGCCGGATATTGCTGGCGCGCGTGCAGCACACGAAGCACAAGCACAGCTGTGCCCGTCACACGGTAGACGACGACATAGTTCGGGTGCGCAACGACCTCGCGCGTACCCGCCACGCGCCCGGTACGGAACAGATAGCGATGCTCGGCCAGCGGCAACCGAGTCCTCGATGAAGCTCTTGATACGACGCGCGGCAGCAGGATTGTGTTCGGCGATGAAGCCAAGGATCGCCGCAAGATTACGGCGTGCGGCAGGAAGCCAGACGATAGGCAGCATTAGCGTTATCCGGGCAAGTCGGCTGGGTCGAGCCGTCAGGACCGTTTAGCTGCAAGTCGGAGCTCTGCCTCGTGGATGATGGCCTCCATGTCGGCCATCACTTCGTCATGGGGAACAAACACCACCCGAGGCGCATCGGCCTCGCGCAGCGCAGCCTCCACCTCCGCACGGAACCAGCGGTCGTGCGCCTGGGCCTCTTCGGCCGTAGCGAATTCCGATTCGATGGGGGAGAGAACGGTAGGCATGGGTCGTAGCATACACCCATCTTGCGGACCAGTTGACCCGTACATCTCGTTACTGCGATACGTCCTTTCCATCAATCGATTCTCCATTTTACTGAGCAACATTTCCTTTCCACACACCCGCTTGAGCAGCCGGTTCGGCTGCGCCTGCTCGATCCGCTCGGCCGGTGGCGCCGAGTACATGCCGAGGCAAGCGGTTTTCCGCCAGCGGCATGCCGATGGCGGCTGCCGGATTCGACAGGATCGTGGTTGCGCGTCAGCCACCGGAACCGCACCTTCATTCGCACTTGTGCATATGCTGACTGCATCCCGACAGCCCTTCGGCGTTTCCCTTGTGAAATAGGAACAAGTAACGCTGATAGCGCTCCGGCACCGAGCGTGTCACCTCCTGCGGGGACGTCACGCCCCCGTCCGTCGCACCACGCGATGAACGCGCGTAAGTGCGTCTCGCGATACTCCACCGTCCCCTTGCTGTATTTGCGCATGCGCATCCGTTCGGCCAAAGTCAACGACACCCCTTTAATGTCCCATCCTCGATACCTTATACTGTTGTTTTGCCAGACGAATCGAGGAACTGGGGTACAGTCATGGCATCCGTAACGCTATGGTTCTTGCCCATGAATTTCCCCGCACGCCTGATCCAGGTGCGCAAAGCCGCCAACCTCACGCAGCAAGCGCTGGCCGGGGCGGCGGCTTTGCACGTCAATCAGATTCGTCGATATGAAGCAGGGTCGGCTCAGCCTACCTTAGAAGCCCTCATCCGGTTGGCTAAGACATTGCACGTGGGCCTCGACGACTTGGTCTTCGAAGCCAACGAGCGTGGCCCCTCCGACGATCTACGCTTGCAGTTCGAGGCCGTCAGCCACATGCCCGAGGAGGAGCGCAACATCATCAAGGCCCTGCTTGACGGCATGATCCTCAAGTACCAGGCCAAGCAGATCGTCGGCCGCGCCAGCGGCTAAAGGAAGGAACGGGGGAGAGATCGCTGGAGAACTGCACAATTGAAGCGCGGGCCGTATGTGCTACCAACACACACGGCCCGCTGACCACCACCAACTCATACGAGGAGTTGATCATGGGTAACGCCAATCTTAAACCACGATCATCACGCGCACGACCGAGCAACAGCATCAGCGTGACGCTGCGCGATTCGCCCGACCACGGCATACCAGCCGGGCAACCGTCGCTCATGCCCTGGACCCAGGTTGCCGACCTCTGGCTCCATCACGCAGGGTTCGCTCCCGGCCAACGCATGCGCATCGCCTTCGACTACCGCAATGCCCGTCTCACGATTTCGCCCGACTTCGAATAGGCCGTTGGGCTCTCGGCATCGATGCACAATGTGAGGCCTTGTCCGCCCGGCTGATGCCTCACATAGCGCACGTCTTTCCATCGCCTTATTGCAGAACGCGCTTGCCGTAGATCCATTCGATGCTCCCATAAGGAGCAATATGGTCGAGGATAGCCAACCGGTTGCGTCCCGCGTCGGCATTGCCCTTGACAAACTTCGCATAGGCGCCGAGATAGAACTGCTCTTCTGCTTCGGCCTCCTCTCGGTCTTCCGCTGACAGCCCGGCGTTAATGATCGAAAGCTCGTTCAGGGCATCCTCGCCTTGCCATGTGCGCAGCAAAAGGCCGTATTGGTTCTTATCGTTGGCAGCGTAATACTGTGCGTCGTGTTCAAGCCTTTGATTGGCCAACGAGGCGTCATGGGCTCGAGCCATGATGTAGCGGTAAACCAGAGCGCGATACGCGTAGAAGCTCGGGCCCTCCAGCGGGGACTCGGCGTCGGCCAACGTATCGATTGCCGCCTTCCATTGCTCCAATTGCATGTGAGCGAAAGTCGCAGTGATAAATCCTTCGGTGTAGGTACCTAGCACGCCGACGCGCGCAAGCTGCGGGTTGTTTGCCGCAAACTGGCGCGTCTTCTCGATTTCGGGCGTGAGGAGCGCCAATGCCTGCTGCGGGTTGTTCACCGAGAACTCTATGCCTGCCTTGGTGGCGATCAAGTCCTTGCTTCTCGAGGCGTCTACGAGACCCAACGCCTCGTCGATACGAGCAAGCGCCTCGTCCGATTTGCCGAGGGAGTCCAAAGCGGCAGCAGCGTCCTGCAAAGCAGACGCTTTATCTGCCGCCGTAGCTGCCGCTGCCACCTTTTTACGAGCTTCCTTGAGCGCTCGTTCGTGCTTCGTTCGCAGCGGATTCCCGTCGGCATAAATTCCATCGCCGCGCGAACCGCAATGTAGCGGGCGTCCGACGGGAACAGGTTTGTCTCGAACCGTGATGTCGGTCAGGCTCTGCGAGCAGCTCTGCATGCCATTGAACACAAAATCGACGTTGTATGTGTGCCCCGTTTCGGGGGTGAAAGCCGTAACGAGCGGTCCGCATGAACTGAAGCGGTGGTCCGTATCGTCGCCGAAAAGTCCTTGTACCTGGATAGGCACGCCGGCTTGAACGTTTACTGTTCGCGACGTCTCGGCCCTTAAAAACGCCTTGTTGAGCTTCTGTGTCAAGCGCGCAACCGAGGGGAGTAGACCACCTCGAACGCCATCGTAGACGTTCCCGACTGGTTGAAACCCGTAACATGCGCTGTCCGATGTACTAGTCGAGAAGCGCACGATCATGGGCATCCCGCTCGCTGTGAAGACAACTTTGGCGCCATCCTTGGGGGTCTCGGCGATGTTTTCGGTTTGACTGGCATCCTTGTGCGCTACTCGCTTGTCAGCCCTATGCGATGCCACGTGCTTCGTCGCACACCCGGCGATAAGCATGATCGAGACTAACGTTGCGCAAACGGTGCGTGTGGGAATTAGTTTGGTTACAGACATGTGGTTCGTTATGTTGATGTAGATTCACTCGCCGCGAAAATCCTTCCATAACGGCTGAGCGG
>NZ_JBQCDN010000447.1:0-17020 GCF_051961175.1 Trinickia sp.
AAATGTAAAAATTCTGGTCGAGCGCGCGTTCCGCCACGGGCCACGGCTCCGTGAATCAGTGCATGACGCCGCCCGGCACATGCGCCTGCTCTTCAGACATGATGCGCAGCGTGTCGTCGCTGGATGCCCGCGTATGAACGATGAGCGGCTTCATCACCGCCTTCGCCGCACGAATATGCGTGCGGAAGCGCTCGCGCTGCCACTCCATGTCCTCGATCGAGCGCCCTTCGAGCCGATAGTAGTCGAGCCCGGTTTCGCCGATCGCGACGACTTTCGGATGCGCCGCCAGTTCGATCAGCTCGGCGACGCTCGGCTCTCTGGCATCCTCGTGGTCCGGATGCACGCCGACCGACGCATAGACGTTCTCGTAGGCGGACGCCACCTCGAGCACGCCCGGCAATGTTTCGAAGTCGACGCTGACGCACAGCGCATGGGTCACATCATGCGAGCGCATATTATCGAGCACCTGCGGCAGGCGCTCCGCCAGACCTTCGAAATTGATATGGCAATGGGAATCGACGAACATCGTATGTCTACACCTTCGTTCAGTGTGGGCTGGCCCAGGCCAGGTGAGCGCGGCGCTGGCCTCAGGCAGACGCTTCGCTCACGCGGCGCCCGAGAATGGCGAGGTCGCGCTCGACGCCATCGAGCACGGCGACGCGCGGCAGTAGCCCCCAGTCGTGGAATCCACAGCGGCGGAACAGCGCTAGGCTGGCCGCGTTGTGCCCAAAAATAAAACCTACCAGCGTATCGATCCCGAGTGCGGGGCCAGCGTCGAGTGCGAGCTCGACAAGTCGAGTACCGAGCCCGCGGCCGCGTGCGCTTTCATCGACATAGATGCTGATCTCGGCCGTGCGCGAATAGGCCGGGCGCCCGTAGAAACCCGACAAGCTCAGCCATGCGGCCAGGCGCTTACCGCTCGCCGCCGCAGCCTCCTCGTCGTTCTCGACCACCCACAGCGGCCACGTACCTGGCCCATGCTCGTGAAACCACGGCAGGCGGCTTTCGACCGTGACGGGCGTCAGATCGGCCGTCACCTCGCGGGAAGGGATCGTGGAATTGTAGATGGCGACGATCTCCGGCAAATCGTCGAGTGTCGCGTCGCGATAGCTAACGTGCATGGTGTCAGGTCTGGTGATGGGGTTCGGTTGGTGGGAACGTTGCGTATCGGGCTGGATCGAGGGAAGGCGTCGTTCAGACGAACAAATCCCGATACCCGAGAAACAGCGCCTCGAACACGAGCCGTGCGTTCAGCGGATGGTTTTCGACCGCCCGCTCCCGCGTCACTGTCTTCATGAAGCGTGCGAATGCATTGGCGTCGATGCGCGCGGCGCAACGCGCCAACTCGCGCTGCGCGCCCGGAAAATACCGCGGCCGCTGCGCCGAGCGCTCGGCCAGGAGATCGTAAAGCCAACGCTGTAGCCAGCCGAGCACGACGGGCACCGGCAGTTTCTGCAAGGTCTCCGCGCACGCAAACGCGTCGCATTCGGGGCCTGCGGCCAACTGTTTCAATGCGAAATCGCGCAAGGCGCGGTTGTCGTCGGCGGCCAGCGCCAAGGCGCCGAGCGGCGCCCCGCCGGCCTCGGCCAGCAGCGCACTCGCATCGGATACACCTTGCTCCGCCAGCCACTCGCGCGCCTGCTCGGGTGACGGTGTCGACATCGGCCATTGCCGGCAGCGGCTGATGATCGTCGGCAGCAAGCGATCGACCCGGGCGGAGACGAGCAGGAACACGACCCCGGCTGGCGGTTCTTCGAGCGTTTTGAGCAGCGCATTCGCGGAGGCCGCGTTGAGCGTGTCTGCGGGGTAGACGAGCACGACGCGCGCGCCGCCGCGATGGGCGCCGACGCCGCAGAAATCGAGCAGTGCGCGCACCTGCTCGATCTTGATTTCCTTGCTCAGCGTGCGTGTTTTCTTGCCCTCTTCGCCGTCGGGTTTCTCGTCGGCACCGGCTGCCGAGCCACCGGCTGCCTCGCCGGCCAGCGCCTCGGGGAGCACGGCCCGGTAGTCGGGGTGATTGCCCTGGACGAACCAATTGCAGGCGGCACACTGCCCGCACGGCTCGCCGTTCGCCGCTGGCGCCTCGCACAACATGCCCTGCGCCAGATGTTGCGCGAAACGCAACTTGCCGATTCCGGCCTGACCGTACAGCAACAGGGCGTGCGGCCACTGCGCGCGCAGGCGCTGCAGGCGGTTCCAGTCGTCATGCTGCCACGGGTAGATCATCGTCGAGCCTTCGTGCAAGGAGATACGTTCGCTTCGCGTTTTGCGTGAATCGGTATTCGCTCAGAGCGTGTCGATGACATCGCCGAGCGTTTTGCGGATGTGCTCGATACTTTGCGACGCATCGACGATCGCGAAGCGATATGGCGCCTCTTCGGCGCGGCGCAAGTACTCGGCGCGCGTGCGCGCGAAGAACGTATCGGTTTCGCTCTCGAACTTGTCAGGGGAACGCGCGGCGCCGCGACGCTCGCTCGCCGTTTCGGGGGGCAAGTCGAACAAGACGGTCAGGTCTGGCTGGAAGCCGCCTTGAACCCAGCGTTCGAGCGTTTCGAGCTTGTCGCGCGGCAGACCGCGGCCGCCGCCCTGGTACGCGAAGGTGGCATCGGTAAAGCGGTCGGAGATGACCCAGTCGCCGCGCGCAAGCGCAGGCTCGATCACCACCGCAAGATGTTCGCGGCGTGCAGCGAACATCAGCAGCGCTTCGGTTTCGAGATCCATGCGTTCATGCAGCAGCAATTCCCGCAACGCTTCGCCCAGCGGCGTGCCGCCGGGCTCGCGCGTCGAGACGACGGTGCGGCCGGCCGCCGCGACTTTCTCTTCGACGCGTTCGCGGAACCAGGACAAATGCGTTGTCTTGCCCGCTCCGTCGATGCCTTCGAACGTAATGAACTTGCCACGCGCCATTTATTCCTGTCCTCGGATGTATTTATCGACGGCACGGTTGTGATCGCCGAGCGTATCTGAAAACGCGCTGCTGCCGTCGCCGCGCGACACGAAGTACAACGCGCTCGTGGCCGCCGGGTTCAGTGCCGCTTGCAGCGAAGCTGCGCCCGGCAGCGCAATCGGGCCAGGCGGCAAACCACGGCGCGTATAGGTGTTGTACGGCGTATCTTGCTGCAAATCCCGCTTGCGCAGGTGGCCGTCGTAGCTTTCGCCGAGGCCGTAGATCACGGACGGGTCGGTCTGCAGCGGCATGCCGATGCGCAGACGATTCGCGAACACGGCCGACACGAGCGGGCGATCGCTCGCCTTGCCCGTTTCCTTTTCGATCAGCGACGCGGCGGTCAGCGCTTCATAGGGCGTGCGATACGGCAGGCCCGGTGCGCGGGCCGTCCAGGCCGCGGTCAAGCGCTTTTGCATCTGCCGGTAGGCGCGCCGATAGACGTCCACGTCGCTTGTCCCCTTGTCGAACAAGTACGTATCGGGGAAGAACAACCCTTCCGCGTTGGCCGCTTGCGAATCGCTCGCGCCGATGGCGGCCAGCAGTTCGGCATCGCTCATCCCGGCCGTATCGTGCCGCACGGCGGGGTTGGCGTCGAGTTCCGCCCGCATCCGCTTGAACGTCCAGCCTTCGATGATCGTCGCCACCGATTCGTTGACATCGCCCAAAGCGAGCTTTTGCAGCACTTCGTAGGGGGTGACCCCGGTCTTGAACTCGTAGTTGCCCGATTTGAGGCGGCTTTGAAGGCCCAGCAGACGCGTCATCAGGACGAACAGGTTCGGTTCGACGGGCACGCCGCCGCGGTCGAGCTGCGCCGTGACGCCGCGCACCGTGCTACGCGGTGTAATCGTCACATCGACGGTCGCCGCGGACAGCGCGAGCGGACGTGTGGCCCAGTAATAGCCGCCTACGGCGGCAGCGAGGGTAAGCAAAACGGCGACGGCTACCCCAAAGGCAAGGCATTTCTTCAGCAGGGACATGAAAACAAGGCTCGGAAGGACCCCATATAATACTTGTTCGCCTTAGCCGAAGTCAGGATTGACTAGTCACGAATTCCATGAACGAACAGAAAGCCTCCGTCTCCTCTGCCGCGGCGCCGTCCCCCACGGTGTCGCCCCCCGCTGCCGCCGAGTTCGATGCGGCCCTTGCGCACGGTGCTTTCATGCCGCTCGACCAGTTCGGCGTGATCGAAGCGGCCGGTGACGACGCCGCTGGCTTTCTGCACGGCCAACTGACGAACGACGTCCAGCATCTGGATGCGGCGAGCGCGCGGCTCGCCGGTTACTGCTCGCCCAAAGGGCGCCTGCTTGCGTCGATGTTGACGTGGCGTTCGGCGGACACGATCCGTCTGCTCGTATCGAAGGAACTCACCGCGCCCGTACTGAAGCGGCTCTCGATGTTCGTTCTGCGCGCGAAAGCAAAGCTGCTCGATGCGACCGATTCGGTTGCCGTCGTCGGGTTCGCGGGCGATGTGCGCGCGCCGCTCGCGAAACTGTTCGACGCCCTGCCCGACGGGGTGCACGTTCATGTGGCCGGGCCCGCCGGTTCGCTCATTCGTGTGCCCGACTCCGCGGGGCGGCCGCGCTATCTGTGGATCGGGCCCAAGGCGCTCGTGCAGGAGCGCCTGGCCGCGCTCGAAGGGGAACTGACTCGCGTATCGCCCGCCGTGTGGGACTGGCTGGACGTTCACGCCGGCGAGCCGCGTGTCACAGCGGGTGTACTGGAGCAGTTTGTGCCGCAGATGATCAACTTCGACGTGATCGGCGGCATCAACTTCCGTAAGGGGTGCTATCCGGGGCAGGAAATCGTGGCGCGGAGCCAGTATCGCGGGACGATCAAGCGGCGCATGGCGCTGGCGCACGTCGCGATCGACTCAACCGGGAATGCAGTGCATCCCGGTGTCGAACTCTTCCACTCGGACGATCCGAGCCAGCCTTGCGGGATGGTGGTGAACGCCGCGCCGGAAGCCAAGGGCGGCGTGGACTTGCTGGCCGAAATCAAGCTGGCCGCGCTTGAAAACGGAACGGTTCATCTGGGCGCGGCCGATGGCCCGCTGCTCGAGTTTCTGCCGCTGCCGTATGCGTTGCCGAGCGAGGCGACCTAGGTCACTATTCGCCGCACCACCCGCCGCGTCGTCACTACGCCAGTGAGTGCGAGCGCGAAGCTGAGTGCGAACAGGGTGCCGGTTACAATCGCGAATGGTTCGGGCCGCCTTCTTGCCGATCATTCAAAAAACGTCCATGTGCCTGATCGTCTTCGACTGGCGGCCTGAGGCCGCGACCGGTTCTCTGCTTACGCTCGCCGCCAACCGAGATGAATACTTCGCGCGTGCGACAGCACCGCTCGATTGGTGGGTGGATGCCCCCGACGTGCTCGCCGGGCGCGATCTCGTGGGCGCGGGCACTTGGCTCGGCCTCTCGCGTGACGGACGCTTTGCCGCGCTCACGAATCATCGCGATCCCTCGGCGTTTCGCGCCGATGCCCCCACGCGCGGCTCCCTGGTCGCCGATTATCTGTCGGGGCCCGTCGTTGCGCCGCTCGACTATTTGAGCCGCGTCGCTCAGCGAGGCGCTGACTACAACGGCTTTAATCTGATCGTCGGCGACCTCTCCCAGCGCGAACTCGGCTGGTACTGCAATCGCGCCGATACCCCGCCGTGTCTGTTACCCCCGGGAGTCCACGGAATCTCGAACGCCGTGCTCGATACACCATGGCCGAAGCTCGTGCGCAAGCGATCGGAGATCGGTGCATGGGTGGCGCGCGAAAATGCACCCACCCTTGATGCCTTGATTGAACTGATGCGCGACCCGCGCGTTGCGCCCGACGACGAACTGCCTTCCACGGGAATCGAACTCGACCGCGAGAGGGCGTTATCGGCCGCTTTCATTGAAACGCCCCATTACGGCACACGCGGCACGACGGCATTGCGTGTCGAGACGACTGGCGCGGGGCTCGTCGTCGAAATCGCGGAACGCAGCGACGATGATGGCTCGCACCATATTGTGCGTCCGGGCGGCTATGAGCGCCGGTTCGTCTTCGACGTCTCGACATCCAATCGGCGCGACATTTCGACGTGCTCGACACCGGCCTCGTAGAACGGTTCTCCGACCACCGAGAAGGCATGCCGAAGATAAAACGGCACGGCATCGCGTTGGGCATAAAGCCACACGCAACGATCGCCGCGTCGCTCCGCATGCGCGATCAGCGCGTGCAGTATCAATGATCCGATGCCCACACCGCGAGCGTCAGCCAGCACTGCCAAGCGGCCGATCGCACCGTCCGGCAGCAAACGCGCCGCCGCAACCGCATCACCGCCCCGATATGCCACTACATGTACGGCAACAAGATCGGCTTCATCCGAGACGAGTGGCGCGTCGATTCCCAATTCGCGGACGAATACCGTCTCGCGCACGCGCGCCGCATCCGTGCCCAACCCCTGCCAGGTGCCTGATTCGACGGTAATGTCATGCATCGCCACCCTCCCGCATTTCGATTGAACCGGCCCGCTCCGATAGCGGACGCTGGACATGCGGCGCCTGATGAGCCGTTAACGATCGAATGTCAGCGATCGGCTTGCGCCGGCACGGAGGGATCGCTCGGTGCGCGCATTTGCTCGATATCTTCGTGGCGTACCCGGACGCTCGGCAAGATGGCCGGATGGGTCACGATGTAAAACCGATCGTGGCGTACGGCGTCGAACGTTGCTTCGGCGATATCGGCCGCGGTGAGTTGCCCCGAACGGACGGCCTTACGCAACTCCCTGCCAGCCAGCAATTGCGATGCCGATGGACGCGCCTCGTTGCGCCACCGTACGGGACGCGCTCGCTCGGCTTCTGCAATTCCTGTCGGCACGAACGCCGGACATAAAAGCGAGCACCGCACGGGCCCACCCACGCGACGAAGGTCGTGATAGAGCGTTTCGGTCAGCGTGACGACAGCATGCTTCGACGCGTTATACACGCCCATTCCAGGCGGTGAAATCAGCCCGGCGACCGAGGCCGTATTCACGATGTGCGCGGGCTCGCCCTGCCGCAGCATGATCGGCGTGAAGACGCGCACGCCGTGGGCAACGCCCATCACGTTGACGCCGAACACCCAGGACCAGTCGTTCGCGCTCATCTCCCAGACAAACCCGCTGGCCCCTACGCCGGCGTTGTTGAACAGCAGATGCACTTTGCCGTACGCATCAAGCGTGCGCTGCGCGAGTGCTTCGACAGCGGCACCCTCCGATACGTCGGTCGGCACGCCGATCGCATCCGCACCCGCGGAGGTCAGCGTTTCGACGACATCGGTCAACGCATCGCCGTCGATATCGGCCAATACAAGCTTCATGCCCAGTTCGGCGCCCTTTTGCGCGAACGCGCGGCCGAACCCACTGGCAGCACCGGTGATGACGGCAACTTTGCCGTCGAATTGTTCCATGCGTCCTCCCTATCCGAGGTGGTGGCGATCGCTCCGCGACGCCGCGGGCGAGCGCGACGCCACCCGAGTCAGCCGAGTCAACCGAGTCAACCGAGTCAACCGAGTCAACCGAGTCAACCGAGTCAACCGAGTCAACCGAGTCAACCGAGTCAACCGGCTTAACTGATCTTGACGAGCTGCTTGCCGAAGTTCTTGCCTTGCAGCAATCCCATGAGTGCATCGGGCGCGTGTTCGAGGCCGTCTACCACGCTCTCGCGATAGTGCAGCTTTTGACTCGCGACAAGCGTGGCGAGCGTGCCGAGCGCTTCCGGCCAGAACTCGAGATGCTCGCTGACAATGAAGCCTTGCACGAGCAACCGCATCGTCAAGATGATCTGCGGCTGCTTGAGCGGCACTGGTTGCCCGTCGTAGCCCGCGATCATGCCGCACAGCGCGATGCGGCCGAACGGGTTCATCCGCGACAGCGTCGCATCGAGAACTTCCCCGCCGACGTTCTCGAAATATCCGTCGACGCCGTCCGGCGTCGCAGCCTGCAGATCACGATACAAGTTGCCGGCCTTGTAATCGACACAAGCATCGAACCCCAGTGTTTCGACGACATAGCGGCACTTTTCCACGCCGCCCGCGATCCCCACCGCGCGGCAACCCGCCAGTTTGGCCAGTTGGCCGACGACACTGCCCACCGCACCGCTGGCCGCGCTGACGACGACCGTCTGCCCGGCACGCGGGGCGATGATCTTGTTCAGCCCGTACCACGCTGTGACGCCGGGCATCCCGGCTACGCCCAGGTAGGCGGTGAGCGGCACGTGTGTATCGTCGATCTTGCGCACGCCGGCGCCGTCCGATATGCCGTAGTCCTGCCAGCCGAACATTCCCGTCACTTTGTCGCCGACAGCGAAGCTCGCGTGTTTCGATTCGACGATCTCGCCCACCGTCGCCCCGATCATGACATCGCCGAGCGCCAGCGGCTCGGCATACGATTTCGCATCGTTCATGCGGCCGCGCATATACGGGTCGATCGACAAATAGCGGTTTCGGACGCGGACCTGCCCTTCAGCCAGCTCGGCAAGCGGCGCTTCTTCGAGCCGGAAGTTATCGGCCGTGACGGCCCCTTCCGGACGCGAAGCGAGGACGATGCGGCGATTGATTTGGGTCATAGCGATTTCTCTCCGATTCGCGATTGGGCGGGGAAACGGTGACGAGAACGCGCGGCACCCGAGCGATCAGCCGTCGCTGGGACCGGGCTTGGCGCCGGAAGGCGGACGCCTTCTTTGCTCGACGACTTCGCGCCCCACCGCGAGCCGCCGCATGTATTTGAACGTACCGAGCGCCTTCGCGACGAAGTGCCCGCTGTCGTCGCGCACCTCGCCCTCGCAGTAGGCCATCGTGGTCGAACGGTGCAACACACGCCCGAACGCACGCAATTCGCCGCGGCCCGGTTGCATGAAGTTGACCTTCATCTCGACCGTGACCACGCCGACCCCATCCGCCGCCAAGCTGCGCGCCGCGGTAGCCAGCGCGACATCGGCGAGCGTCATCGTCACGCCGCCATGGGCGACCTGCCAGGTGTTCAGCTGCGTGTCGGCCAGCATCAGCGCCACTTCGCTCTCGCCGTTCTCGGCTGAAATCAGTCGTACGCCAAGATGATCGACGAACGGGCTTTCGATCGTGCGTTCGGGTTCACCCGCTTGCGATGGCTGTGCCGACGGCGGCAGTGGTCGATCGGACGTCATACATTCGTGCTCTGTGCTTCGTTCTTCATGCGTACTTCGACGTGCGTCAGGTACATCGCGCGCGTCAGACTTCGTAATCGACGCACTCGCGCGATTCTCGCACGGCAGTGATGAACTGCTTGAGCGCCTGGTGCGTCGGATGCACCTGGTACGCGTCGAGCGCTGCTTTGTCGGCGAAGTCGGACACCAGCACGACGTCGTACGTCGATTCGAGCCCGGGCGCGGCGAGCCCCACTTCCAGGTGCAGGATACCGGGCACAATGTCGCGGCAGCCTTCGAGCCGTTCCTTCAGCTTTACCGCGTTTTCGGCGCGGCTGGCACCCTCGGCCGTTTCCTTCAACTTCCACATGACGATGTGACGAATCACTTGAATCGCTCCTTGATGCATCGATTGCCGGAACTTCGGCGATAGCGACGGATGATACTCTTTTCCTCGCATCCAACCCGCTGCCGAACGGCCAATCCCGCCGCGCTCAATCACGCTACGCCCCGCCGAGCGCGAGAAAAAGGTCGATCCGATTTTCCAGGCGGGCGAGCCGGTTCGTCAGTTGGTGCGCTCGAGCCAATCGCTGCGCGCGCTGCGCATCGAGCCAAGGTGCCGCATCGGTAGCGCCAAGTTCGAAGCGCGCACGGGCCGACGCGGCGGCGAGCCCTGCTTCCTCGAGCGCGCGGGTCCGTTGTTCGGCTTCGGCATCGAGCTGCGTCTTCGCCGCCAGCGCGGTTTCGACATCGGCGAGCGCCGCGTAGAGCTTCTTCAGGAAATCGACCGACGCCTCCTCGAACTCGTTTTCGGACAGCGCAGCCTTCAGCCTGACGGTATGCCATTGGATGAACGGGAGTGCAATCGCCGTGCCGACGGAGGCGATCGGATTTTGCAGCAGGCGGACGAGGCTATCGCTGCGCGTGCCCAGTTCGGCCGTCAATGTGAAATCGGGGTAGATCGCGGCCCGGGTGAAGTCGACGTGGGCCATGCGCGCGCGCAACCGCGATTCCGCTGCGCGCAAGTCCGGCCGCCGCGCCAATACAACGGCCGGCAGTCCCGCGCGAATGTCAGGAACGCGCGTGCCGGATAGTCCTTGCGCTTGCATGCTCCGTTCCTCGGGCAGCCGGTTCAAGAGCAACGCCAACGCGTTGCGCCCCCCTTCCTGCTCGAGCCTCCGTTCTGCTTGCTCCGCTCGCAATGCGGCGAGCTGCTGTCGCGCCCGGGCGGCGTCGACAGGCGTGGCGGCGCCCGCCGCCACCCGGGCTTCCAGCAACGCTGCCGTGCGCTGCGCATCGACGATGGATGCCTCGCCAAGCGCAATCGATTCGTTCAGATAGCCGATGCGCCAGTAAAGTTTGGCCGTCGTGCCGATCAGGAGCAACGCAGCGGCTTCGCGATCCGCTTCGGTAGCCTGCATGCGCCACGCCGCCTCGTCACGCCGCGCCGCCAGTTTCCCCCACAAGTCGAATTCGAACGACAACGCCGCGTTGACGCCGCTCGAACGGCGCAACCGGTCGGTATCGAACGCGCGACCGGCGTCGGCGGCCGCTGTAACCTTGGCCCGCGGGCCCGTTTCCGCGCCAACGAGTCCCGCTTCCAACTGCGCGCGGCGAACGCGGAGCGCGGCAATCGCGAGGTCTGCATTGTTCGCCAACGCCTCTTCCACCAGGGCATTCAGTGCATCATCGCCGAATGCTTGCCACCACGCATCGCCATGCGCTTCGGCCGAATGCACGCCGGCCGTTTCCTGCGCAATAGCTTCGAGAGAGCCGGGCCACGGCAAATCGGGGCTTTCGACGATCGCCTGCTCCGGGGCGGCCATCCATCGGGCCGGAAGCTCCGGAGAAGTCCATGCCGTATGACGCGTCGAAGACGCACAGCCTGTCAGCAATGCGACCGCTATCGCGACGCAAGGCGACGCAGCCGGGAACGGAAAACGGATCGATACGTTCATTCGTGGCCTCTCGTCTCAATCCCGCGCCAGCGCTTCGACCGGATCGAGCCGCGCCGCATTGCGGGCGGGAATAAATCCGAACGCGACGCCTATCACCGTCGAACACGCGACCGCCGATATCAGCGAGCCGGTTGAAAACACCATGCTCCATTGATGGACGAACGCGGAAAACACGAAGCCGGCGCCGAACGACAACGCGATGCCGATCGCCCCGCCCATGAGGCAGACGAGCACGGCTTCGACGAGAAACTGGAGCATCACGTCGCCGCGCCGGGCGCCGACGGCCATCCGGATCCCGATCTCGCGCGTGCGTTCGGTGACGGAAACCAGCATGATGTTCATCACGCCGATCCCGCCGACAACGAGCGAGACCACCGCAATCAGCGAAAGCAGCAGCGTCAGCGTTCGGCCTGTGGAGCGGACCGTCTTGACGATGCTGTCCATGTTGTACGTGAAGAAGTCTTTTCGGCCATGACGACGCGTGAGCAGTTCGACGATGCCGCGTTCGGCGGCCTCCCCCGGCTGCCCCGCCTTGATGCGCACCGTAATGCCGTCGAGCCTGCGGCCGCCGAATAGCCTCGCGCCTGCCGTCGTGTACGGCACCCAGACCGTCAAGTCCGACATGCCGCCGCCCCATCGGGTGTCTTTCTCGGCCGCGATGCCGATGACGATGCATGGCACGTTGCCGACGAAAATTGTCTTCCCGATCGGGTTCGTGTGCACCCCGAACAACTTGCGGCGTGCGTTGGCGTCGAGCACTGCGACCTGTGCGTGGCGGCGCACGGCCTCCGTATCGAACGTCATGCCCTCGGCCAACGTCACGCCGCGCACTTGAAAGAAGTGTTCGCCCACGCCGCTGACCATGGCGCGCACGTCGACATTGCCATGCCGAACCGTGGCCGATCGGTAGACGCCAGGTGTGACGCTATCGACGTACGACTCGCCCGCGAGCGCGTGCGCGTCGGCCGCGACGAGCGTCTTGATTTGATCCGCGTCGCTATCGCCCCAGTCCCGCCCGGGATAGATGTCGATGGTGTTCGTGCCCATCGCGCTGATCTCATCGAGCATGTAGCGCTTCGCACCCTCGCCGACGGCGACGATGGACACCACCGCCATGATGCCGATGACGATGCCGAGCATCGTCAGCAGCGTACGCAGCCGATGCGCCAGCAATGCCGCCCAGGCCGTTGCGAACGACTGTCCCACGCGCGCCCAGGCCCGCGGCAGCCGATGCGACGAGACCGCAGCGGCGCGAGCGGCGACGGGCGGCGCTTGCCCGTCGTCTGCCGGATGGGTGTCCCCTGCGCGGCCCCGATCGTTGAAGATCGCGCCATCGCGCATCTCGACGATGCGCTGTGCATGCGCGGCGACATGTTCGTCGTGTGTGACGAGCACCACCGTCCGCCCGGCCGCGTGCAGTTCGCCGAGGATGCGCATGACCTCGCGCCCGCTTCGACTATCGAGCGCGCCTGTGGGCTCGTCGGCCAGGATGACGTCGGCATCGTTCATCAACGCGCGCGCGATACTCACGCGCTGCTGCTGCCCGCCGGAAAGCTGGTTCGGACGATGTCTTGCCCGGTCGGCCAAGCCGAGCTGCGTAAGCAATGCCTGCGAACGCTCGATACGAGCGTGTCTGGCGACGCCGGCGTAGACAGACGGGACTTGAACGTTGTCGGCCGCGCTCAGATGCGGCAACAAGTGATAGCGCTGAAAGACGAAACCGAATCGCTCACGCCGTAGCCGGGCGAGAGCGTCGGGTGGCAATTCGCCGACATCGACCCCACTCACACGGAAATGCCCCGCGCTCGGACGATCGAGGCAACCGAGCACATTCATCAACGTCGACTTGCCCGAGCCCGACGCGCCCATGATCGCGACGAACTCGCCCGCCTCGATCGTCAGATCGATATCGCGGAGGACTTCGATCTCCTTGTCGCCCGAGCGATAGCGGCGCGAAACGCCTTCGAGCACAAGCAGCGGTTCGCTCATCGCTCACGCCTCCTCGCTTGCCTGGCTCGTAGCGCCTTCGCGTGAGGCTTCACCGACGACGACGCGCTCGCGATCGGGCACCCCTTCGCCGACAATCACACGCTCGCCTTCGCGCAAGGCAGATAGCACTTGGGCTTTGATCTGGTTATTCATGCCCACGCGTACTTGACGCGTATGAACCTTGCCGTCGTCGGCCAGCACCCGCACGGCAAACGTACCATCAGCAGACTTCGCGCCGAGCGCGGATGCCGGCACCACGAGTGTCCCTTTTGCCGTGCCCTGCACGATCGACACTTGGGCGGTCATCGAAATACGAAGGCGATGCCCCGGATTGGGCACTTCGAACAACGCGTTGTAAAACACCGCCGCCCCGCCGCGCGACGGGCTTCCCCCGGACGTCCCGGCACCGGTGCCCGATCCCGACGGCTCGGTGAATTCGGGCGGCGCCGGCTCGATCGCGCGAACCTGGCCTTCGGACTGGGTGTCGGGATCGCCCAGCACCGTGAAATGCACGCGCTGGCCCGGTGCGACGCGCAGCACGTCCGCTTCCGAGACCTGCGCCTTGACGGTCATCGTTTCGAGATCGGCCAGCTTGAGAATGACCGGGGCTTGCTGCTCGGCGATCACCGTTTGACCTTGCCGTGTCACGATGGCGACGACTTCGCCCGACATCGGTGCGAGAATTCGCGTATAGCCCGCGTTGGCTCTCGCTTTGTCGACTTCGATACGGGCGCGCTTCCAGTTGGCTTCGATATCGCCGAGATTGGCGCGCTCGACTTCCCAATCCGCCTGGGCCTGCTCGAATGCATCGCGAGACGTTGCTGCGCGTTCCCAGAGCTGCCGCTCGCGCGCGGCCATGAGCGACGCGCGCCCCAAGCGTGCCAGCGTCGCGCCGCGTTGTGCTCGAAGCGACTGTTCCTGTGCTTCGGCTTGTTTGAGTGCGTGCTCGAGCAACGTCGGATCGATTTCGGCCAGCAGTTGTCCCTGCTCCACCTGATTGCCGAGCTCCACCTTCAACGCCTTGAGCTGCCCCGATACTTGCGCGCCGACATCGACTTGGCGATGCGCATACAGCGTCCCGGCGGCCAGGACGGCATCTTCGAGATCCGCTCGTTCGACGCGCGCGGTGAGATAGGAAGGCGCATCGTTCGCCTTGAAGTGACGGTAGCCGACGATCGTACATACCATCAGCGCGACGACCGCGCCCGAGCCGGCCACGAGCCGGCGATATCGTTGTTTGATCATGCGTTGGTTGGTGCCGCGGCAGGCGGCGGACAGTGTCTCGCCCGCACGCCCGCAATGGCGGGCGACTGACGATGGACGACGGTGAAGTGCACGGCGCCGTGTACTTGGCATGCGCCGCGGATCAAGCGAGGAGGAACTGTAATCGTCTCGAAAATGGCGAGAGACGACGAGGTTGTTACCGAATGTTAATGAGAGACGAGCAAGGACAAGAATCGGCTCTCATGCGGATCCGGCGGGGCCTGATGGCAGCTGACGAGCCGCGATAGGAACTTCGGCGAATGTGAGGAAGAACCCAGTGCGCTGCGGTACCGTTCGCGTCTTGCCGTCGACGCCCTGCGTGCTATCTAGCAGACGCATGCGGGCGCCTATCTGCCGGCCAATACCTGCTCGGCATTCATCCGCACCACGCCCGCCGCATCCAGCTGTTCTCGCGCTCGATCGAGGGAGCCATCAAGATCGATCGCTCTGCACGCGTCCTCGATCACGACGACATCGAAGCCAGCCGCGCGCGCGTCGAGTGCGGACCACGCCACGCAATAGTCGGTCGCCAGCCCGCAGCACCATACCCGCGTCACGCCATGCTCGCGCAAGTAGCCCGTGAGGCCGGTGCCGGTCTGTCGATCGGCTTCCACGAACGCCGAGTAGCTGTCGACCTCGCGCCGGTAGCCCTTGCGGATCACGAGCCGAGCATGGCCGGCCTCGAGCCCCGCATGCAAGGCCGCGCCAGTCGTACCCTGCACGCAATGGACAGGCCACAGCACCTGCTCGCCATAAGGGAGTGTCATCGTTTCGAACGGCTGCCGGCCCGCGTGATGGGCGGCGAACGACAGGTGATCGCGCGGATGCCAGTCCTGCGTCAGCACGACATGCTCGAACTCGGCGGCCAACCGGTTCACGATCGGGACGACTTCGTCACCGTGCGGCACCGCCAGGGTGCCGCCGGGCATGAAATCGTTTTGCACGTCGACCACGAGCAGTACGTTTTGAGAACCCTTCATGTTCGATTGCACCTCGCCTCGCTTCGTCCCGCATTCGCACCGCACCGATTAACTCGAAAACCGCCGCCCAGCCCTTGCGAACTCGACAAGCATCGGCGCGATTTCCCATCCATCGCCGTTCGCCTGCGAAGCATATCGGCGAATGGCTTGCTCCACGCGATCGAGCCCCACTGTATCCGCGTAATACATCGGGCCACCGCGCGCCGCCGGAAAGCCATAGCCGTTCAAATAGACGACGTCGATGTCCGACGACTTCGATGCAATGCCTTCGGCAAGAATTTTCGCGCCTTCGTTGACGAGCGAGTAGACCAGCCGTTCGACGATCTCGTCTTCCGCGATTGTGCGCCGCGTACAGCCGATGCTATCCGAATGAGCGAGGATCATGCCGGTGACGGCACTCGACACGTGCGGCTCGCGCTGACCGCTTTGATAGTCGTACCAGCCGGCGCCCGTCTTTTGGCCGAAGCGGCCGGCTTCGCACAAGCGATCGGCCACGCGTGGGTAATGCAACGCAGGCTGTTCACGATAGCGACGTTTGCGGATTGCCCAGCTGATGTCGTTGCCGGCCAGGTCGCTCATTCTGAACGGCCCCATCGCAAAACCGAAGTGCTCGATCGCACTGTCGATGTGCTGGGGCAACGCGCCCTCCTCCAGCATGAACAGCGCTTGCCGGAAGTACTGCTCGATCATGCGGTTGCCGATGAAGCCGTCGCACACACCGGAGACGACGGCGGTTTTACCGATGGTCGTGGCCATCTGCATGACCGTGGCAAGCACGGCTTTCGAGGTCGCCTCGCCGCGCACGACTTCGAGCAGTTTCATGACGTTCGCCGGGCTGAAAAAGTGCAAACCGACGACATCCGACGGGCGCTTCGTGAATCCGGCGATGCGATTCAAGTCGAGCGTGGAGGTGTTCGACGCGAGGATTGCACCGGGTTTGGCAAACGCGTCGATTTCGCGAAACACCGTCTCTTTCACGCCCATCTCTTCGAATACGGCTTCGATGACGAGGTCTGCATCGGCGATCGCCTCATAGGAAAGCGTCGGCGCAATGCGAGCCAAGCGTGCGTCGCGCTCGGGCTCGGTCAGCTTGCCTTTCTGGATGGTGACGTCGTAGTTGCGCCGAATCGTTGCAAGCCCGCGTTCGAGCGCTTGCGCATTCGTTTCGACGAGCGTGACGGGAATACCTGCGTTGATGAAGTTCATGGCAATGCCACCGCCCATCGTCCCGGCGCCGATGATGGCCACGCGCGCGATCGGACGCGACGGCGTGTCGGCGGGAACGTCTGCGATGTCGCGGGCCGCGCGCTGCGCATCGCGGACATAGGCCAATGCGCGGCTTTCGGGGGTCTGCTGATCTGCCATCGGTGCGCCTCCTCGTCGAGCGGCACGCCCTGCCGCGCTGCGTATCCGGTTATCGATGCCGGCTAGCATACACATGCTCGAACGACCGTGCAGTTTTTGCGTTGACTTGCCAGCGGAATAGCAAGGAGCGAATCGTCTAGCGCACGCGAAGGCAAGAGCGAGAGCAAGAGCAAGAGCAAGAGCAAGAGCGATTGAAATACGATCGCCCCATGCACTACGTCGATGCCGCGCCCGTCAACACATTATCGCTGAACATTTCGAGCAGCCTCAGCTTCAGCAGTTTGCCGGTCGCGGTATGCGGCAGTTCGTCGACGAACACCACATCGTCCGGCACCCACCATTTCGCGACCTTTCCTTCGTAGAACGCCAGCAATTGCTCGCGCGTCA
>NZ_JBQCDN010000448.1:0-8380 GCF_051961175.1 Trinickia sp.
GGCCGGCGCTTAACCCAAGAATCCATTCCGAGTGCGGCCCGGGCTTGTCTTCGGCCCGCGGCCGCGTATATACCGCTACCTGGGAGTTAAGAAGTCATGAAAGACGTCTATCTGAAGTTTGGCAATCCCGCCATCAAGGGCGAATCCGCTGACAAAGATCACAAGGACTGGATCGAAATCAGCTCGTGGAACCACTCGATCGTTCAGCCGCGTTCGGCCACGGCTTCGACGGCCGGCGGTGCGACGGCTGAGCGCTGCGAGCACGGCGACATGCTGTTCACGAAGGATATCGACGTGGTCAGCCCGCTGCTGTATCAGCACGCTTCGGGCGGCACGACGTTCGATGAAGTGACGGTCGACTTCATGCGTTCGGACGGCGAAGGCAACCGCGTCAAGTACCTCGAAATCAAGATGAAGTACGTCATTATTTCGAGCGTGACGCCGAGCGTTGTCGGTGAAGGTCTGCCGACGGAACAGTTCTCGCTCAAGTACGCTGCCGTGCAATGGAAGTACACGCAGCAGAAGGTGGGCGGCGGCCAAGGCGGTAACGCCCAAGGCGCGTGGAGCCTGACGAAGAACGACAAGACCTACGCGGTCTAAGTCTAAGTTGTCCTAATCGATACGCCGCGCGCTCCCTGGGGGGCGGGCGGCGTATCGTTCAATGCGATGTGTATTTGTTTGAGCAGGCTGCCCCATGAAGCGCTTCGAACCGAGCTTGCTCGATAAGCTCTTCGACGACGATCCCCGCTCGCCCGCGCCCGCGGCGATGCGCCAGTGGTCGCTCGACGAGTTGAAGGGCCGTGTGGCGCGCGATGTCGAGGCGCTGCTCAATACCCGTATCGTGATGACCGAAGAGGAGCTGGCGAAGCTGCCCGAATGTCAGCGCTCCGTGCTCACTTATGGGTTGAATGATTTTGCGGGCTTGAGCTTGGCGAGCCACTACGACAGAACGTTCATCTGCGAATCCATCGAGCAGGCGATTGCCCGGCACGAGCCGCGCCTGCAGGACGTGCGTGTATCGCTGGAAGTGGGCGAGCAGTCGACCAACGCGCTCAATTTCGTCATCCGAGCGAAGCTCGTCGTCCATCCGGCCGAAGAGCCGGTCAGCTTCGACGCCATGCTGCAAGCGTCCACATTGCAATATTCAGTCACGCGGTCGCGCCGCGGCACGGACGCAGCGCGTTCCCGGGTGCGCGAACCGGGACTCGGCTAGGTCGAGAAAAGCGCACAAGCGGCCTGAAGCGTGTATCGGGCAAATCAGGGCGCCGGGGATCATAGATGGAAGCGTTGCTGCCTTACTACGAGCGCGAGTTGGCGTTTTTGCGCCGCTATTCGCACGATTTCGCCGAGCGATATCCGAAGATCGCGGCGCGGCTTGCCTCGGCAGGCGAACAGGGCGACGACCCGCATGTCGAACGCATGATCGAAGCGTTCGCGCTGCTGACGGCCCGCGTCAACAAAAAGCTCGACGACGATCGTCCCGAATTTACCGAAGCGCTGCTCGAAGTGCTGTATCCGCACTATCTGCGGCCGTTTCCCTCTTGTTCGATCGCTCAGTTCAGCCTCCCCCGCGAAGGGGCCCCGGCGAAGCCGACGGTCGTCCCCCGCGGCACGCCGTTGGTCTCGCGTGAAATCAAGGGCGTGCCTTGCCGCTTCCGTACCGCCTACGATGTGACGCTCGCGCCGTTGCGCCTGGCGCGCGCCCGTCACACGCCGCTGGCCGAAGTCGCGCCCTCGGCCGTCACGCTGCCCGGCGATGCTTCCGCGCTGCTCTCGTTTACGTTCGAGACGATGCTGCCGGAAGGCGCGCTCGGATCGTTGGAGATGTCGACGGTACTGGCCTATCTTCACGGCGAGCAATCGTTTATCGCCGCGCTCACCGATTGTCTGTTCATGAAAGCGGTCGGCGCTTACGTCGAAACGCCCGAAAGCCGTCAATGGCGAGCGCTCCCGGCGATGCCGATCGAGCCGGCCGGCTTCGCGCACGACGACGCGCTGATCGACTATCCCGCCAAGTCGCACCCTGCCTACCGCGTGTTGACGGAGTACTTCGCCTTTCCCGAGAAATTCGATTTCATCGATTTCGACTTGGGGGCGATGCTGAAGATGGCGGGACGCTGCCGGCGCGTGACGCTGCACGTGGCCCTGGGCGAGTTGCGCGACGAGCCGCATATCGAGCGGCTCGTCGAATCGCTGAGCGTCAATCATATTCGGCTCTTTTGCACGCCCGTCGTGAACCTGTTCGCGCACCGCGGCGAGCCGATTCACGTGAGCCATGAGGAAGTGGCGTATCCGGTCGTTGCCGACGCCGCCCACGCGCGCGATTACGAGGTCTACTCGATCGACGACGTGCGCCGCGTCGAGACCCGGGCGGACGGTCAAACCATCACCGAGTTCCGGCCGTTCTACGCGCTTCATCACGACGAAGCGGCGCGCGTGGGGCGCTACTGGTTCGCCCGCCGCAATGATTGGGTCGCACAGAACAGCCCCGGCTATGAGACTGAAATTTCGATCGTCGATGCCGACTTCGCACCGCTCGAAGCGCGCACCGATACGCTGAGCCTCTCGCTCACCTGCACGAATCGCGATTTGCCTGCGCGCCTCGCAATCGGGCTCGAAGGCGGCGATGTGTTCGCGCAGTCCGATATCGTCTCGGGTTCGATCGGGCTGCTCTCGCGGCCGAGTCCGAGTGTGCGCGTGCCGCGTGGGGCCGCGATGGGTTGGCGGCTCGTGTCGCATCTCTCGCTCAATCACGTCTCGCTGGCCGCGCAGGGCCTTGCCCCGCTCAAGGAATTGCTTGCGCTCTACGATGGGCGGCGCACGGCGGTCTCGGCGCGGCATATTGCGGGCATCGTCGGCATCGAGCAAAAGCCGGCCGTGCATTGGCTGCCCGGGCGGCCTTACGCCACCTTCGTGCGTGGCGTGGAAATTCGATTGACGTTCGACGAAGCGCACTACGTTGGGACGAGCCTCGCCACGTTCGTGCGCGTGCTCGACACCTTCTTCGGCCTGTTCGTCCGGTTGAACAGTTTCGTCCAACTCGTGGCCCTCGCGGGCCGCACAGGCGAGGAGATCATGCGATGCAGACCGCGCAGCGCGGCATCGACGCTGGCGTAGTCGAGCGCCTGCTCGACCAGCCTTTCCGATTCAAATTCTTTCAGGCGGTGCGGGTGCTCGAGACGTGGTTCTCGAAGGAGGAGCCCGTGTCCGACGATCGCCGCGATCCAGGCATTACGTTTCGCAACAGCCTTGCGCTGACGTTTCCGCCCAGCGAGATCGAGCATGCGGTGTCGTACGACGAGGCCGGCGATGTGCTCGCCGGGCCGGATGCCGTGCGCACCGCGCTCGCGCAAAGCAAAATCGAGCGCATCGAGCTGACGCCCGCTTTCTTCGGCCTGCTTGGCGGCCAAGGCGCGTTGCCGCTGCACTATACGGAGCAATTGATCGCACGGGCGCAAGTGCAGCGCGATCATGCGGCCCGAGAGTTCTTCGACGTCTTTTCAAGCCGCGCTACAGCGCTCTTTTATGCCGCGTGGAAAAAATACCGGCTGCCGTTTCACTACGAGCTCGATCGCGACGAACGCTACCTGCCGCTCTTGCTGGCGCTCGCCGGTGTACCGGACGCGTCCGCGCGCGCGCATCTGCAAGAAGGACCGGGCGCGCTGATCGACGAAGCGATTGCGGGCTACGCGCTGCCGGCGCGCCATCGTCCGATGTCGTCCGCGTATCTCGAGCAGGTGTTGACCGATTATTTTCGTGCGCCGGTGCACGTCGAGCAGTTCTCGGGCAAGTGGTACGCGGTGCCGCAAGAACGGCTCTCGGTGCTGGGCAAGATCAATGCGACGCTCGGGGCCACCGCGCTCGCCGGCGAACGCGTGTGGCAGCGCGACATGCGTGTGCGCATCGTTGTAGGGCCGCTCAACAAGCGCGATTACGAAGCGTTTTTGCCCGACGAGGGGCGTGCGATTGCCCTTGAACGCATGCTGATGCTGCTCGCAGGCATCACCATCGAATACGAAGTATCGCTCGTCCTGGCGCGCGAGGAAGTGGGCATGAGCCGCCTTGGCAAGGGCGCGCGGCTCGGTTACGACGCCTTCCTTTGCACCCGCCCGGCCGAGCGCGATCGCGACGACGCGCGCTATGAACTGAACGTCATTCACTGATATCGATCCGACCAACGAATAAACGAACAAACGAATATCGACCCGACATGAGCACACCCCTTAAGACTCTCATCGCCAAGCTCGACACGCTGTGCCTGAATGCCGCGACGCGCGCTGCGAGCCTTTGCCTCGCGCGCGGCCACTACGAAGTCGATCTCGAGCATCTGTTGCTTGCGCTGATCGAGGACAATACGAGCGATCTGTCGGTCGTCCTGCGCGCGAGCGGGCTCAGTGCCGAAGTGCTGCGCACGGATCTCGAACGCGAGCTCGAACGGTTCAAGACGGGCAACACGCGTACGCCGGTGTTTTCTCAACACTTGATCTCGCTGTTCGAGCAAGCGTGGCTGATCGCCTCGCTCGATTCACACGCGGCACGTATTCGTTCGGGGCACTTGCTGCTCGCGCTGTTGACGTCGCCCGAACTCGCGCAGTTCGCGGAGCGGATGTCGCCGGTATTGACGAAGGTGCCAGTCGAACAGCTCAAGCACCGGTTCGACGAAGCGACGGCGGGTTCTCGGGAAGCCGTGCCTGTGGCCGGCGCTCCAGCAAACGGCGATGCGCGAGCTGCCGACGGGGCCGTCGATCCCACGTTGCCGGCTGCGCCCTCGAAGACGCCGGCACTCGACACCTATACGACGAATCTCACGCAGCGTGCGCGCGACGGCGAGATCGATCCCGTGATCGGCCGCGAAGCTGAAATCCGGCAAACGATCGACATCCTCATGCGTCGCCGTCAGAACAACCCGATCCTGACGGGCGAGGCGGGGGTGGGCAAGACGGCCGTGGTCGAAGGGCTGGCGCTGCGGATCGCCGCGGGCGACGTGCCGGCGCCGCTCGTCGGCGTGGCGCTGCACGTGCTCGATATGGGGCTGTTGCAGGCCGGCGCGAGCGTGAAGGGCGAGTTCGAAAACCGCCTGAAGAACGTCATCGACGAAGTGAAGAAGAGCGCGACGCCGATCATCTTGTTCATCGACGAAGCGCATACGATTATCGGCGCGGGCGGCCAAGCCGGACAGAACGATGCGGCCAACCTGCTGAAGCCGGCGCTCGCGCGCGGCGAGCTGCGTACGATCGCGGCCACGACGTGGGCCGAGTATCGCAAGTATTTCGAAAAAGACGTCGCCCTCGCGCGGCGTTTCCAGGTGGTGAAGGTCGAGGAGCCCAGCGAGGCGCTCGCCTGTGCGATGGTGCGTGGGCTCGCGCCCCGCATGGAGGCGCACTTCGGCGTGCGCATTTTCGATGAAGCGATTACCGAGGCCGTGCGTTTGTCGCATCGCTACATCACGGGGCGGCAGCTGCCGGACAAGGCAATTGGCGTGCTGGATACCGCCTGCGCGAAGGTGGCGCTGGCGCAGGGCTCGACGCCGGCCGTCATCGACGATGCGCGTAAGCGGATCGAACGGATCGACGCCGAGATCGCCGCGCTTGAACGCGAGAGCGTGACGGGTACGGCAGGTGCGGCGCACGACGAACGGCTCGAACGGCTGCGCGCGGCGCGCGAAGCGGACGTCGCCGCGCTGACGGCCGACGAGGCGCGTTACCAAGAAGAGCGCGCGCTGGCGAAGCGGATCGAGGCATTGCGCAATGAGCTTGCCACGACTACGGCCGCGGCCACCGCCACCGTGTCAGCGGATGCATCCACTGCTATTGCTGGTGCCGACACGCGAGCCGCGCACGCACAGCGTGAAGAACTCGCTCAGCTCACGACGAAGCTCGAAGCGTTGCAGCAGCCGGGCGCAATGGTGCCGCTGCAGGTGGACGGGAACGTCGTCGCCGCGATCGTGGCTGGCTGGACAGGCATCCCGCTCGGCCGCATGGTCAAGGACGAGATCGGCACCGTACTGAGCTTGAACGACCTGCTCGGTGAGCGTGTCATCGGCCAGGACCATGCGCTCGATGCGATCGCACAACGCGTGCGCACAGCCAGCGCGAATCTCGAGGATCCGAACAAGCCGCGCGGTGTGTTCCTGTTCGTGGGGCCGTCGGGCGTCGGCAAGACCGAAACGGCGTTGGCGCTCGCCGATATCCTCTACGGCGGCGAGCGCAAGCTCGTCACGATCAACATGAGCGAGTATCAGGAAGCGCACAGCGTCTCGGGCCTGAAGGGCTCGCCGCCGGGATATGTGGGCTACGGCGAAGGCGGTGTGCTGACCGAAGCCGTGCGGCGCAATCCGTACTCGGTTGTCCTGCTCGACGAGATCGAGAAGGCGCACCCCGATGTGCTGGAAATGTTCTTTCAAGTGTTCGACAAAGGCACGCTCGACGATGCCGAAGGGCGTGAGATCGACTTCCGGCATGCGTTGATCATCCTCACGTCGAATGTCGGCTCGACTGCCGTGATGCAGGCTTGCTTGAATCAGGCGCCGGAAGCGCTGCCGGATGCCGACGCGCTGGCCGAGCTGCTGCGTCCGCAGTTGTACAAGGCGTTCAAGCCCGCGTTCCTCGGCCGCGTCAAAGTGGTCCCGTACTATCCGATTTCCGACGACGTGCTGGTTGAGATCATCGAACTGAAGCTCGGCCGGATCCGCTCGCGTATCGCCGAGAATCATCGCGCCGCATTCTCGTGGGACGAATCGCTTGTCGACGCGGTGCTTGCGCGTTGCACGGAAGTGGATTCGGGCGCGCGCAACGTCGACCACATTCTCAATGGCACGCTATTGCCCGAACTCGCGCAGCACGTGCTCGGCCGCATCGCCCAGGGCGAGCGCATCGAGCGCATTGCCGTGCGTGCGCTCGAATCGGGCGAATTCGAATACAAGGTAAGTTGATATGGCCATCGATCTCGCTCCGCTCATCGCACCGCTCGAGGGCGCTTCGCCTTGCGGCGAAGATCTGCTGTTCTCGTCCGATTTCGACGCGATCCAACATGCGCGCAAATTCGACGATCCGTCGCTCGATCAGGGCGAGTGGATCACCGAAATCAAGGAAGCCGATTGGGGCTTCGTGATCGAACGCTGCACGCTGTTGCTTAGGACGCAAACCAAGGACTTGCGCCTGGCTGCCTGGCTGACCGAGGCGTTGGCAATGAAGCAGGGCGTGGCGGGGCTGTCGCAAGGCTATGCGCTGCTGGCGGCGCTGGCCGAGCGCTATTGGGACACCGTGCATCCGCAGCCCGACGGCGATGACATCGAGTATCGTCTCGGCACCGTGAGCTGGCTCGTGGGCCGCACCGCGCAGCTGCTGCGCGAGGTGCCGCTTACACAGTCGTCGGCGGGGGAATTCGGCGGGCTCGATTGGGAGGTGGCGGGCAGTGTCGCGCAAGCGCAGCGGCGCGATCCCGAGCGTGCCGATGAAATCGCGCGCGGCAAGCCGTCGCTCGAACAGATCGAAGCGGCCAAGCGTGCGACGCCGCCAGCGTTCTATAAGACGCTGGTCACGGATTTGAAGGGGTTCCAGGCGGCGATGGTGGCGCTCGAGCAAGCGCTCGATGCGCGTGCAGGAAATGCCGCGCCGAGTTTTCGGCAGACGAAGGAGGCGTACGAGTATGTGCTCGGGCTGGCCGAACGCTTCGCACGCGATGTGGGAGCGAAGCTGGAGCCGACGCCCGCGCCTGAGCAACCCGATGCGGGCCCGACCGGGCGCACCGAACCCACCTTCAAGACGGCCCCTTCTCTCGAGACTTCGATGCCGAACAACACTGCTGCGCTTAGCGTGGTGCGCCCTGTCGGCGCGATTCAAAGCCGGGCCGATGCGGTCGCGCAGTTGCGGGCCGTCGCCCGATTCTTGCGCACGACCGAGCCGCATAGTCCGGCGGCTTATCTGGCGGACAAAGCGGCCGAATGGGCTGATATGCCGCTGCATGAGTGGCTGAGCGCGGTTGTCAAGGATGACGGCTCGCTTGCGCATATTCGTGAGTTGCTGGGTGTGAAGGCTGACGACGCGAGTTGAACGGGGCGTGGCGACTGCGCGCACCATGACGGGAGTTTGAGCGATCCATGTCGATCGATGAAACGGAGGTGCGCGATGCTTGGGATCGAAACGCGAGGCTGTGGGCGGAGCGTGTGCGCTCCGGGGTGGATCGCTATCGCGCGGTGTTCAACGATCCGAGTTTTCTCGCGGAATTGCCGGATCTGGTCGGACGTGAAGTCATCGATCTCGGGTGCGGGGAGGGTGCAACGACACGCGCGATCGCGCGCCGCAGCGCGCGTGTCACGGGCATCGATCTCTCGCCTCGGATGATTGAATTGGCTCGGGCCGAAGAGCAACGCGAGCCGCTA
>NZ_JBQCDN010000449.1:0-9188 GCF_051961175.1 Trinickia sp.
TCGCGCAGCCGCCAACCAACCGTGGAGCAGCCCTCGCTGCTGTACCAGCAATGCCGAATCCGTCCGAATCGCATCCGCAGAACGACTTCATGAACGCCGCGCGCAAGGAGCGCAAGCGCGTCGAAATTTATCTCGTCAACGGCATCCGTTTGACGGGGTGCATCGAGTCGTTCGATCAGTATCTCGTCATGCTGCGCACACCCGTGGGGTTGCAAGGCATCTACAAACGCGCCATCTCGACAATCCAGATCGATACGGGTACGCGCCCCGGCCCGCGCGGCCCGCGCACCGGCGGCTATGGCGAACGCCATGGTTCGCGCGAAGGGTCTGGCCCGCGCGAATCCCGTGAGCCCCGCGAAGGGCGCGAACCGCGCGAACCCCGTGAGCCGCGCGAGCCGCGGGAGGGCTACGGCGCACCTTCGGCCCCGGAGCACCGCTCGTCCGAAGGGCCGGTGGTGGTCACCCGCCGGCGCCGTCCGTTCAGTACGCTGCAAAGCAGCCAATCGAGCCAGTCCAGCGGGACGAACGAGCCGGACCGCGACGAGTAAGCACTCGCAGGTTCAACCAGGTCTCCCCCACTCTGCGCCGTTGCCGCCCTACTGGCCGCAACGGCGCAATGCATTTCATTCAGTCGCGCTTGAACGTGTAATCGCGCTCCACCTTGCAAATGCGCGTGACGTATTGTTCATACCATTTTTCTCGTCCCAGCTTCTGCGCGATCAGATGCGTCGCGTCCGCTTTCCAAGCCGCGATCGACTCCAAATCGCGCCAATATGACACCGTGATCCCCAGACCGTCGCGCACCGATTCGGCGCCGAGAAAGCCAGCCTGCTTGCGGGCAGCCGCCTCCATCGCCTCGCTCATTTCGGCGTAGCCGTGATCGCCATCCGTGCGAATCGACGTGAAGATGACGGCGTAATACGGCGTTTCGCCCGTTTCTGCAAACGACATCGCGGCCTCCCTTTCATTGGTAGTTTGGTATACCATTATGCCTTAATTTTGCAGGAGTGCCATGCAACCGAAGATCGACTCCACTGCCGCTGCACTCGCGCAATCGCTGCGTGATGCGATCTCGCGAGGCGAGCTGTGCGATGGCACGCGGCTCGTCGAACGCGAGCTTGCCGCGCGCTTCGCCGTCAGCCGAATTCCTTTGCGCGAAGCGTTGAAGAAGCTCGAAGCCGAAGGTTTGATCGAGATCTATCCGAACCGGGGCGCCGTCGTCAGTACGTTGACGCGCACCGATGTCGAGGAAATCTATGCCATGCGGACGCTATTGGAAGGCGATGCTATGTTCCGTGCCGTCAAGCGAATGGACGAGGAAACACTCGTGCGCGCCGAGCTCGTGCACCGTCTGCTCGGCAAGGCGAAGACGTCCGGCAAGCAAGGCGAACTCAATCGCGAGTTTCACGAATTGCTGTATGCCCCCTGCGGCAATGCGCGGCAGTTGAAGGCGATCAATGAGCTGCGCGGGCAAGTGGAACGCTACGAACGCGTGCAAAGCACCCTGCTCGCCGATACGCCCGCGTTCCAGGACGAGCACGCGGCCATTTTGCAGGCGTGTCGCGACCGCGACGCCCGCACGGCCCGTGCCATGACGGTCGAGCATTTGGCGAGCGCGAGACGCATCGCCATGCAGGTGGTCGAACAGGCGCTCGCGGAACGGCCGAACACGCGCACGCCGCACCCACCGCGCGCGCGGCGGACGAAATGAGGCGAAAGCGTCCGCCGGTGCGCGGCCTGTCAGGTTAGGCCACGCACCCGAGGGCAACGCGCTCCAGCATCTCGACGGGTGGCGCGAATCGCTCGCGCCACTTCGCGCGCGGCTTAATGCGTGCGGTGGCGCGAATGCGTATGCGAACGCGGCAAGCCCTGCTCCGTCTGACGCTGCAACAGATGGATCTGCTGTCGCACGGCGCTCAGTTGCTCTTGGGCGGCCGCCTTCTGCGTCTGCAGCGCGACCGCTTCCTCGCGCGCCTGCTTCTGACGGCTCGCGACCAGCGCCTGTTGCTTATGTGCGACGTCGAGGTCTGCCTGCAGACGATCGGCTCGGGCTTGCGCCTGCGCGATCAGCGCTTCGGTGTAGGTCTTCTGCGCGGCCAGCACCGTACGCTGAATCTCGACGTCGGCAAGCTGCGCGCTGCGACGCACGAAGTCCGCATAGACGGCTTCCGCATAGTCCTGCTTCGTCGTCTTGATCACGCGCCAGTCATTCTTCTGCTGAAAGAGCACGACGTAGTACGTCATGTCCTTTCCGTAAAGCAGCAAGCTCGCCCCGTACGTGCCGTTGTAGGCCGTGCGCAGCTCAGAGAGCGCGTTGTCATGCATCAGCCGTTGTAATTCAGCAACATTACCCTGAGCTTGCGAGCTGTCGTCAGCCGACGATGCCGATACGGGCTCGTCCGCCGAGGTCACGGGAGTCGACAACTGCGTCGATGCGACTGGCGTCGCCGCGACGGCGGGTGCCGCCGGTGCGGACGTTGCGGGTGCAACGTTTGCGGCGCTGTCCGCACCCGATTGGGCCGTGGCACAGCCGTTTATACCGAATCCCCCGATTGCGATAAGCGCTGCAAGCGCGGTCCCCCGCATACGCGAATAGTGGCTCATGTGTGGTTTCCTGCACGAATAGTTCTACTTATGAGACGCCTTAACTCAAGCGCGCCATTATCCCTCACTTTCCCGCGTTTCGGGCTCCTCATCGAAGATCTGGTATTTCCGCATTTTTTCCCACAAGACTTTTCGACTGATGCCGAGGTATCGTGCTGGGTTCTGCCGCCGCCATGCGTTCGCAGCGAGCGCGGCGAGCGCGTCGCGGCCACCAACCGGAAGTCGACCTTAACGGGCATTGCCGAGCCGATCCACGTCACCGCCGAAGAGCGGCAGCGCGCGCGAATACCAGGGCATCCCCGTATGCGCCTGCCAATGGCGCAGCCTGCCTCTGCCTCTGCCTCTGCCTCTGCCTCTGCCGATGACGCTGATCACCGCCAGCGAAGCGCGCGCGCTGCGCTCCGGCGCGTTCGTCATGTCGTAGGCACCGTATCACGCCTGGTCTCGCGGGAACGGGAACGGGAACAGCGACGCACGGTAAGCGAAGCAAACAAAAACGGGGCTTCAGGAAAGCGCACCGATCAAAGGCAACCCGGGCGACAAAATGATTAGCACTCCAAACCAATGATTCTGGCCCGTAGCGGTGGCAACATCAGTCGTCGGCAGACCTGTCCGCCCCTTCTGATTAGAGGTACCACTATCAATTGAGCGCCGTATTTCGCGCGTATCCTGCAAAGATTCAAAGAAGACGCAACGCGAAGCGATTCGCCGCTGCGCATCGAACGACAGCCGATTAATCAACAGGAGGAAGACATGACGCACTTCTCGCATCAAGCCAAAACCACCGCGTGGCATGCCATTAAACGCGCCACGGTAGCAGGCATGCTGCTCGCGGCCGCCGCCACCGCATTCGCGCAGGGCACCCATACGCCGGTTGGCGTCTGGCAAACGATCGACGACAACACGCATCAACCGAAAGCGCTTGTCCAAATTACGCAAGGCGATGACGGCACGCTGAGTGGCAAGGTGATCAAAGGGCTCAATCCGCATGACACGCCTGACAAACGGTGTACGTCCTGTACCGACGATCGCAAGGATCAGTTGATCCTGGGCATGACGATCATCAAGGGCATGAAGCAGGACGGCGACAAGTGGGACGGCGGCAACATCCTCGATCCCGAAAACGGGAAAGTCTACAAATGCAACATGCGCCTCGAGGATGGCGGACAGAAGCTCGTCGTGCGCGGCTTTATCGGCATTTCGCTGCTGGGCCGTTCGCAAACGTGGATCCGAGAAGATTCGGCTGCGCAAGCGAAGAACTAACACCCGATGCCGCAGGCCGGCCGCGCATGCCCGGCGAAGTCGCCGTTACCTATGCCGGCCGTCCAAGCGGCGGGCGCACCCGCCGCTCGCACGACGATCGGTACGGCCGTGCCGGCGCCCTTTCGGCGCGTGGTTATGCGGCGCGGCGTAGTGAAGCAAGGTAGGTCAGTTTCGGCAAATCCACGGTGACGAAAGCGGGCGAAGGCTGCGTACGCGGCTTCGCCGGACGCTTTTCGCGCATGCGGGCTTTGATGGTCTCGCACAGCGCCACGCCGGCCTCGCCGTATAACCGCGTCAGCACGCATTTGAAGAGGCCGGCCGCAAACCATGCGGTAAAACGACGGTGACACGTTTGATAGGCAGGGTAGCGTTTGGGCATCGAAGCCCATGCCGCGTTGCTGTAGATCACCCATAGCACGCCGTTGAGCACTGCGCGCGTATCGGTCAGGGGACGCCCCCGGATTCGCCCTCGTGGGCCGAATTCGGGAAAGAGCGGCATGATGCGCGCCCATTGTTCGTCCGTGATATCGCTGTAAGGAGTCATCCGCGCCTCTCTCAAAACAGGGAAAAGGCACGATATGCTCGGCTGCGCGCGCTGCCTATCGGAATAGTCTGAAATTGCAGCGCGACGCGTGAAAACAGGACCCGCGCCGGCTCACGTCGATGCCCGGCGCGCGGGTGCTAAGTCAACGATGTATCGACGATCCTGCGCGGCGTCTCCAAGTATTCCTTCGATTGCATTTCGACGAGACGCGAAACCGTCCTGCTGAACTCATTGGCCATCGGCCCCTCGACGTACAGGTCTTCCGCACGCACCGCCGCGGACATCAAGAGCTTGACCTTGTGATCGTAGAAGACATCGACGAGCCACGTGAAGCGGCGCGCCTCCGACGCCATGCGCGGCGACATTTGCGGCACGTCCGAGAGAATGACCGTATGAAACCGCGTCGCCAATTCAAGGTAATCGTTTTGCGAACGCGGCCCGCCACAGAGCGTCGCGAAATCGAACCATACGACGCCATCGGCGCGCCGCAGTGCTTTGAGTTCGCGCTTTTCGATATGCAGGATCGGGCTTTCGTCAGGCACCGCCGCCAGTTGCGCATACGCCGAGCGCAGCTCGCGATCGGCCTGCGCGCCGAGGGGCGTGTGATAAACACTCACCTGTGCCAGGGTGCGCTGACGGTAATCGACACCGGCATCGACGTTCAGCACCTCGAGCTTCGACTTGATGAGTTCGATCGCGGGCAACAAGCGATCGCGATGCAAGCCGTCGGGATAGAGCGTGTCGGGATCGTAGTTCGACGTCATCACGAATTGCACACCGTTCGTGAAGAGCCGATCGAGCAGCCGATAAAGAATCATCGCATCGGCGATGTCCGACACGTGGAACTCGTCAAAACAGATCAGCCGATAACGCTTCGCCATCCGCCGCGCGAGTTCGTCGAGCGGATCGGCCTGGCCCTTCAGTTCCTCGAGCACGCGGTGCACTTCGCGCATGAACTCGTGAAAATGGATACGCGTCTTGCGCTGCACGGGCACGACGGCGTAAAAGCTGTCCATCAAAAAGCTCTTGCCGCGCCCCACGCCGCCCCACATATACACGCCGCGGGGCAATTGCGGATGGACGATCAGCTTGCGCAACGCCGACGAGCGACGCGCCTTGTAAGCCACCCATTCCGAATAGCATTGCTGGAGACGATCGACAGCCGCTCGCTGCGCCGTATCGGAGGCGTAACCCCGCGTCGTGAGCTCGTGCTCGTAGTATTCGATGACGTTCATCGTGCAGATACAAAAAAACAAAGGCGGGAGGGGTCTGCCCTGCCCGCCTTCATCGTGGCCCTTCGCTTGCCGGCCGATGGCGCTACGCCCCGGCTGGCGCTACGCCGGTCCCCCGAGGGGACACAGGCCAAGCTCGGGATGGCCGAGCGAGAAAGCGTTACTTATTGAGCGCGCGCTTGTCCACATCGAGCGCCGCTTCGCGCATCACTTCGGACAACGACGGGTGCGGATGGCAGATGCGGCCGATGTCTTCCGACGCAGCCTTGAACTCCATCGCCACGACCGCCTCGGCGATCAGATCCGACGCGTTCGCCGCGATGATGTGCACGCCGAGCAGTTCGTCCGTCTTCGCGTCGGCAATCATCTTGACGAAGCCGTCCGGCTTCGCGATGCCGAGCGCACGGCCGTTGATCGAGAACGGGAATTGGCCCTTCTTGATCTCGCGGCCTTCGGCCTTCAACTGCTGCTCCGTCTTGCCCACCCAAGCGATTTCGGGCTCGGTGTAGATCACCCACGGAATGCAGTTGTAATCGATGTGCGGCTTTTGACCGTCGATCACTTCGGCCACGAGCGTGCCTTCGTCTTCGGCCTTGTGCGCGAGCATCGGGCCACGCACCACATCGCCGATCGCGTAGACGTTCGGCACGCTGGTCTGGCAGTGATCGTCGACGTCGATGAAGCCGCGTTCGTTCGCCTTCAGGCCGATCGATTCGAGACCGAGGTTATCGGTGTTCGGCACTCGGCCGACCGAGACGATCAGGCGATCGGCTTCGAGCGTCTGCGCGTTGCCGTCCTTGTCCTTGTACACGATCGTCACGCCGTCCTTCGACGTCTTCACTTCGCCGATATTCACGCCGAGATGAATGTCGAGCCCTTGCTTCTTGAACAGCTTCGCCGCTTCCTTGGCCAGCGCCTCGTCAGCCGCACCGAGGAATGCGGGCAGCGCTTCGAGCACCGTCACGTCGGAACCCAGGCGGCGCCACACGGAACCGAGTTCGAGGCCGATCACACCGGCACCGATAACAGCCAGCTTCTTCGGCACGGCATCGAATGCGAGCGCGCCTTCGTTATCGGCCACAATCTTGTTGTCGACCGGCACGTTCGGCAGGTGACGCGCCTTCGAGCCCGTCGCGATGATGACGTTCTTGGCCGTGACGACTTCCGTCGCGCCTTCGCCGCTCACCTCGATCTGCACGCCGCCTTCGTTCTTGCCGACGAACTTGCCATGGCCCTTGAGCCACGTGATCTTGTTCTTCTTGAACAGGTACTCGATGCCGCCCGTCATCTTTTCGACGATGCCGTCCTTGCGGGCCATCATCTTCGCGATGTCCATCTTCACATCGCCGACGGTGATGCCGTGGGTCTCGAGATGGTGCGATGCGTTTTCGAACTCTTCCGACGAAGCAAGCAGCGCCTTCGACGGAATGCAGCCGACGTTCAGGCACGTGCCGCCGAGCTTGAGCGCGCCGGCCGGGTTCTTCCACTTTTCGATACAGGCGACGGTCTTGCCGAGCTGGGCAGCACGCACCGCGGCGATGTAGCCGCCCGGGCCCGCGCCGATCACGACGACGTCAAATTCTTGAGACATGACAATCCTTTCGATTGCGCGGCGGCGTGCGACGTATGGCACGCCGCCGCGGTTTCATTTATTGCGATTGAAGTGCTGATGTTCCTGCGCCTGCTCGTGCTCCCGCACAAGCAGGCGCATTGGCGCGAGCATTACAGGTCGAGCAGGAGGCGGGCCGGATCTTCGAGCGCGTCCTTCATGGCGACGAGCGACAGAACGGCTTCGCGACCGTCGATGATGCGGTGGTCGTACGACAGCGCGAGATAGTTCATCGGACGGATGACAATCTGGCCGTTTTCGACGACAGGGCGCTCCTTGGTGGCGTGCACACCGAGGATGGCCGATTGCGGCGGGTTGATGATCGGGGTGGACAGCATCGAGCCGAACACGCCGCCGTTCGAGATCGAGAACGTACCGCCCGTCATTTCTTCGATCGACAGCTTGCCATCCTTCGCCTTTTGACCGAACTCGGCGATCTTCTTCTCGATGTCGGCCAGCGACAGTTGATCGGCGTTGCGCAGGATCGGCACCACGAGGCCGCGCGGCGAGCCGACGGCGATACCGATATCGAAGTAGCCGTGATAGACGATGTCGTTACCGTCGATCGACGCGTTCACGAGCGGGAACTTCTTCAGCGCATGGACGGCTGCCTTGACGAAGAACGACATGAAGCCGAGCTTGACGCCGTGCTCCTTCTCGAACTTGTCCTTGTACTTGTTGCGCAGATCCATCACTGGCGCCATGTTCACTTCGTTGAACGTCGTGAGGATGGCGTTGGTTTGCTGCGACTCGAGCAGACGCTCGGCGATACGCGCACGCAGACGCGACATCGGCACGCGCTGTTCCGGGCGGTTCTGCAGCCACGATTCGGCGGACGCGGGCGCCTTGACGTCCGGCAGCGACGGCTTGGCCGGCTTCGCAGCCGGAGCCGCGGCGGGTGCGCGCGCGGCGGGGGCGCCTGCGCTCAGCACGTCGCCCTTCGTGATGCGGCCATCGCGGCCCGTGCCCGGCACTTGGTCCGCCGAGAGGTTCTTCTCGGCCATGAGCTTGCCGGCAGCCGGCGAAGCCACGGCACCGGCCGATGCCGTCGCGGCGGTTGCTGCCGCGGCGGGCGCAGCGGCAGCGGCAGCCGGAGCCGCAGCAGCAGCCGGCGCAGCCGCTGCACCGGCCTTGCCTTCCGTGTCGATCTTCGCGAGCAGTTGCTCGGATTCCACCGTCGCGCCGTCGGCGACGATGATTTCGGCCATCACGCCCGAATCCGGTGCCGGCACTTCCAGCACGACCTTATCCGTTTCGATTTCGACGAGGATTTCGTCGCGCGTCACTGCTTCACCGGGCTTCTTCTTCCACTGAAGCATCGTGCCTTCCGAAACCGACTCCGAAAACTGCGGAACCTTGACCTCAACAATAGCCATTTGATCTTTCCTGAACTCTTTAATCTGGTGTGGGAGGCGAACCGGGTCTTGCGTCGCACCGCACGTTGCTCGCGCCGGATACGACGCGGGAAAGCACACTCGCGCTTTCCCGGTTCACCCTCAATCTAGTTATTTGGCGATCTGCGCGCTCTTGAGCCGGCCGAACGCGCCTTCGATCAGCGCCTTCTGCTGCTCGTAGTGCTTCGCGTAGTAGCCGACCGCCGGCGAGGCCGAAGCCGGGCGGCCGCTGTATGCCAGCTTCTGCCCTTCCTTCATGCCTTCCTTCAGGTGGTGTTCGACGTAGAACCACGGGCCTTGGTTTTGCGGCTCGTCCTGCACCCACACCACTTCCGTCGCGTTGTCGTACTTCTTGATCTCCGCTTCGAACTGCTTGTGCGCGAACGGATAGAGCTGTTCGATCCGCACGATCGCGACGTCGTTCGCCTTCGCTTCGCGACGGTGAGCGAGCAGATCGTAGTAGACGCGGCCCGAGCAGACGACGACACGCTTGACCTTCTTCGCATCGATCGCGCCATCGACTTCGCCCAGCACCGGCTGGA
>NZ_JBQCDN010000450.1:0-10729 GCF_051961175.1 Trinickia sp.
TCGGACATAAGGGGTATGGATGAAGCGCGATTCCTACGGCGTAAGCACTGAGTATACGCCCGGCCTCTGGGCCAACCGTTCGGCTAATCGGCCCCATGCCGGCAACCAAGCTGGCAAACGCTCCTCCGAATTCGCGACAAAGCACGAAATCGCCCGCGCGCCTGTGGGCGGTTCAGGCGCGGTCCTTGCGGGCAATAGGTGGAAAGGACCGAACAGTAACTACTCGAGACACGATCGTATTGGGGGCATCCGCGGGGGCGTCGACGCGCTCACCGCAATTGCCGCGGCGTTGCCCTGAGCGGTTCCCCGCCGCCGTTTTCGCCGTACTACACGGCGGCGCGCATCCAAGCATCCTTCCCGAGTTACTGCGACGCGCCGGGCGCTTGCCGGCGCACCACGCACGCGACATTGGAGCAGCGCCTGTACAAAACAGACCAATCGCCGTAAGCCGGGGCCCCAATTTTCATTGAGCCGGAGACGATGCCGAAGCATAGCGATGGATCATCGGCGCCCACCCACGTCGACTTTCCGGTCGTGGGTCTTGGCGCGTCGGCGGGTGGAGTGGTTGCACTCCAGCAATTTTTCGAGGCGTTACCGGCCGCGACAGGGGCAGCGTATGTCGTTGTTTTGCACCTGTCGCCCGAGCATCCGAGCAGCCTCGACGCAGTCCTCCAGAAAGCAACCCCGATGCCCGTCGTGCAGGTTTCGAGAAACGCGGCATTGGAGCGCAATCGCGTTTATGTCGTTGCCCCGTCGAGCGCGGTGACGATCGACGGCAATCAACTCACCGTAGTCGCTACAACTGAAGCACTGGCCGCCACTGCCGCGATCGATCTATTCTTTCGTTCGCTCGCGGACTCATGCCGCGAGCATGCCGTCGGCATCGTCTTATCCGGCGCCGGCTCCGACGGCTCCGTCGGCATCAAGCGAGTGAAAGAACTGGGCGGCATCACGATCGCGCAGAGCCCGGACGATGCCGAGCATTCCAGCATGCCGCAGGCCGCCATTGAGACGGACATGGTGGATTTCACGCTCAGTGCGAGCGAAATGCCCCAGCGCCTGCTCGATCTGTGGACGCAAGCCCGGCGCGTGCGGTTGCCCGATGCGCTGGTGCAAGCCGAAGACGATGACACGCGCTGGGCCGCCGACGATCCGCTCTCCGAGCGCAATCAGCGCGCCCTCCGCGAAATCATGATCGTGCTGCGCACCCGCACCGGTCACGATTTCAAGCATTACAAGCGGGCGAGCGTGCTCCGGCGCATCGACCGCCGCTTGAAAATCAACGGGTTGACCGATCTCGAGGAGTACCGCGATTTCCTCCATCTTCACGCCTCTGAGACGAAAGCGCTGCTGCAGGATTTACTCCTCAGTGCAACCCATTTCTTCAGGGACCGCGAAGCCTACGAGAAGCTGCGTACGGACGTTCTGCCACTGCTATTCGCGCAACGTGCGACGGAAGATCCCGTGCGCGTTTGGGTGTCGGGGTGCGCAACGGGAGAAGAGGCGTACTCGATCACCATGCTGTTGCACGAGGCGTCGGTCAGCAGCGCCGCACGCGCGCCGTTCCAGGTATTCGCCACCGACATCGACGACCGCGCGATCGAGGTCGCGCGCCAGGGCGTGTATTCGGAGGCCGTCCTGGGCGACGTCGATGCAACACGCACGAAGAGGTATTTCGTCAAGAACGGCTTCAATTACCGCATCAAGAAAGAGCTGCGCGAGCGCGTGTTGTTCGCGGTGCATAACGTCCTGAGAGACCCGCCGTTCTCCCGGCTCGATCTCATCTGCTGCCGCAACCTCCTGATCTACCTGAATCAGCAAGCACAAATCGATACGCTGCACGCCTTCCATTTCGCGCTCAATCCAGGCGGATTCCTGTTCCTTGGCGCATCCGAAACCACCGAGGGCGCCAGTTCGCTCTTCGCCCCGGTGGACAAAAAGGCACGTATTTTTATCAGCGACGGCAAACGGATGCCACCCCACCTGCACCGTACGCCCACCGTCGCGAACGCGATGCTTCCCGTTACATCGGCGCTCCCGCCTTTGTCTCCAGCGCGCAAGCCGCGCGTCTCTTTCGGCGAGCTTCACGGGCGGCTGATAGAGGACTATGCGTTTCCCAGCGTGCTGATCAACCGCCATTCTGAAATCGTGCACGTGTCGGGCCGCGCCGGCCGTTTTCTGCAATTCGCCGGCGGCGAGCCGTCCCACAATATGCTTGCCACGATTCGGCCCGAGCTGCGAACGGCCTTACGTAAGACGATTTACATGGCGATGAAAGCGCAGCAACGTGTCGATGCGCTGCCCGTGACGTTTGCTCACGAAGGCCGTTCGATCACGGTGCGGATCATCGCCCGCACCGTCCACGACGACGAAGCCAACGACGATTTCGTGCTTGTCTTGTTCGACGAACTGCCCGCAGGCGTCGACAAGGTGCACGAAGAGGCGGTGCCGGACGCACAGGCTTCGATGATCACGCAACTCGAGCAAGAACTCCAAAACATAAAAATTCAGTTGCAGCGAACGGTCGAGCAATACGAAACGTCCAATGAGGCGTTGCGTGCATCGAACGAGGAATTGCAGATGACGAACGCGCAACTGTCCTCAACGGCGGAAGCGCTGGAGGTCCACAAGGAAGACCTCGAAGCCGCCAATTCGGAGCTGAAGACCGTCAATACGGAGCTCCATGCCAGAGTCGGACTAACGACGAAAATCAATGACGACCTGCAAAACCTCATGACCGCCAACGATGTCGGGGCGCTCTTCGTCGACCGGAAATTGCGCCTCGTGCGATTCACGCCTCGCGCGAAGGACATTTTCAATGTCCAGGACGCCGACATCGGCCGCCCGCTGAGCGGGATCACGCATCGGCTTCAGTACGATAGCCTCGAGGCCGATGTCGCTGAGGCATTCGATTCGCTGCGCTTGGTGGAGCGCGAAGTACGAAGCAACGACGGGCGCTGGTTTTCCGCCCGCTTTCAGCCCTATCGAGCGACAGGCGACCTCATCGACGGCGCGGTGCTTTCGTTCATCGACATCTCATCGCAAAGAATCGCGGAGGAGCGCCTCCACAGCTCCAGTCAGACGGCGCTCGAAGAATTGGAGCGGCGTCAGGACGAGTTTCTCGCAGTCGTCTCGCACGAACTGAAGCATCCGCTGAATGTCATCAGTGCGAGCGCGGAACTCATCGCGCGCTCGTCTACCGCGCAACGCGAGCCCATGCTCGCCCGGGCGGCCCACACGATTACGCGGACCGTATCGGGCCAAACGCAAATCATCGACGATTTGCTCGATATCTCGCGCGTGCGCACGGGCCAGCTCTCGATCACGCAGACGTCCGTCGATCTGGCCGATACGGTGCGGCGCATCTGCAGCACGGTCCGGCAAGAAGCGCGGCGCGACGGCATCGATTTCGCAGTCTCCGTGCCGGATCACGCAATCACCATCAAAGCGGATGCCACGCGCATCGAACAGGTAGTGTGGAACCTCATCAGCAATGCGCTCAAATATACCGGCCGCGGCGGGACTATCGGCGTGACGCTGACGGAAGAAGACCCTGTCGCCAAACTCATCGTCGCCGACAACGGCATGGGCATCGATCCCGGCATCTTGCCCTATATCTTCGAGATGTTTCAGCGGGGGCGGAATGCGAGCACATCGCGATCGGGCGGGCTCGGGATCGGGCTTTCGCTCGTGAAGGAACTGGTCGCGCTCCATGGGGGGCGCGTATCGGCACACTCCGATGGCCTCGGCCATGGTGCCACGTTCACCGTCGAGTTGCCGCGCATATTCGGCGACGCAGACGCCCCCCCGAACGACAGCGCGCCGCCAACGTTCCTGCGCGACACGGAGGTGGTGGTCGTGGACGACGACCGCGAAACGGTCGAGGCATTCAAGTTGTTGCTCGAAACGGAAGGCGCCAACGTGATCGTGGCCACCGCCGGCGACGAAGCCCTGCGTATCCTCGATCAGCGCTGTCCGTCGTTTATCCTGTCCGACTTGGGCATGCCGGGCATGAGCGGCGTCGAATTGATCGAGGCGGTACGCAAGCGCAACCAGCTTGCGGGCGTGAAAGCGATCGCACTCAGCGGCTTCGGCCGGGACAGCGACGTGCAAGCAGCCCTGCGCGCCGGCTTCGATGCCCATTTGACGAAGCCCGTGACGCTCGATGCATTGCTAAACACGATGGCGCGCCTGCGGGCGCGATGAACGTTCCGGTGCCCAACATCGCGTTGACGCGGCGTTTGCGGCGAGCTACGCTCTCGCCGGCCCCTTTATGCGCCGATCGCCATGACGTCCATCCTTCCACCCCGGCTCGACCATCGTCTCGCCACGCAGCGTCTCTCGCTCGAGCCGGTCAGTGTCGATTGCTCATACCAGCTGCTCGAGTATCAGCTCGACAATCGAGCGCATCTCCAGCCGTGGGAGCCGCTGCGCCGAAGCGATTTTTTCACGCTCGACGCCGTAGCGGCCAGGGCACGTGCGATGGCGAACAGCATGGCCTCGGGCAACGCGTTGCATTGGTTGATGTTCGAAGGCGATACCGTCATCGGGGAATGCAATTTCACGAACATCGTCAGAGGGCCTTTTCTGGCGTGCCATCTCGGCTATTCGATCGATCATCGGCGCGAAGGCAAGGGGTTGATGCGCGAAGCGCTGACCACGTCGATCGAATATGTATTCGACCGCGTGGGGCTCCATCGGATCATGGCCAGCTACCGGCCCGAAAACGCGCGCAGCGCGCGGCTCTTGAATTCGCTCGGCTTCCAGCGCGAGGGATTCGCGCGCGCCTACTTGAAAATCAACGGCGCCTGGGCCGATCACGTGCTGACGGCGCTGATCAATCCCGACGTGTGACCGCCGCCGTTTTCGCGGCAAGGTTGCGCGAAAGGGCTTGAATCCGCCCTGCGTGACGGTCTATCCTTTCCCGTTGGTCATCCGAGGGAGATGGTATGGACCGCATTCAAGCCATGGAAGTCTTTACCCGCGTCGTCGATGCGAACAGCTTCACGCGCGCGGCCGAAACGCTCGGCATGCCGCGCGCATCGGTCACGACAATCATCCAGAACCTCGAAGCGTTTCTGGGCATACGGCTCATGCACCGCACCACGCGCCGCTTGTCGCTCACACCCGACGGCGCCGCCTACTACGAGCACTGCATCAAGATCCTCGGAGAAATCGCCGAAGCCGACGCAAGCTTTCAAGCCGGCAACCGCGGGCCGAGCGGCCTGCTGCGCGTCCACATGCCGAGCGCACTCGGGCGGCGTATCGTGATCCCGGCCCTGTCGACGTTTCACCAACGCTATCCCGATGTCACGCTCGATCTGGGCCTCTCCGATCGCCCGGTCGATCCAATCGAGGAAGGCGTCGATTGCATGATCCGCGTCGGCCCGCTCGAAGATTCATCGATGGTGGCGCGCCGCATCGGCATGCTCAAGCGCGTGACGTGCGCTTCGCCGGGCTACCTGGCCAAGCGCGGCGAACCGAAAACCATCGACGAACTCGCCGCTCATCATGCCGTGAATTTCCGTGCCGCTCTCGGCGGCCGCCCGATACCGTGGGTGTTCGTGATCGATTCCGACGTCGTCGAAGTCAAGATGGACAGCCTGATCACCGTCAACGATGCCGATGCCTATATGACCTGCGCGATCGAAGGGTTCGGCATGATCCAGCCGACGCTGTTCATGGCGCTGCCGTATCTGCTCGACGGCTCGCTCAAGGAAGTGCTGACGGGGTGCAATCCGAAGCCGAAGCCGATTTCGATCGTCTATCCGCATAACCGCCATCTCTCCGCGAAGGTCCGCGCATTCGCGGAATGGATTGCGGAATTGTTCGATTCGATGCCCGCGCTCGAAGATGTCTCGCGCACGCGCGAACAAGCGGTGGAAAAGCCTGGACGGCCACGGCGCGATGCCGTCACGGCGTAGGGGAATGGCGGTTGACAAACTGCGCGCGTACTCGCGCATGAAACGGCTCGCCACCGCCCTGCTCGCGGCGATGGCCGGTATCGACGTGGTTTCGCGCCTCTTCGAACCGCGCTACCCCGTGCTGGGGTTCGTGCGCGCCGGGGCCGAAGCCGCCATGGTCGGCGGCATTGCCGATTGGTTCGCCGTCACCGCCCTGTTCCGGCATCCGCTCGGTTTGCCGCTGCCGCACACAGCGATCATTCCGCGCAATAAAGACCGCATCGGCGAAAATCTGGCCAAGTTCGTGGAAACGAATTTTCTGGCCCCCGAGCTCATCGCCAGCAAGCTCGAACGCATCGACTTCGCCATTCAGTTCGCCCACTGGCTCGCCGTCCCTGAACGCGGCCGGCAAATCGCGCAATGGATGCTCGATTTTTTGCCGAACCTGCTCGCGGCCATCGACGACGAAGACGTCCGGCATTTCATCCACGACAACGTCGCCCGGCGTGTGCACGAGATCGATACGCCGTTCGTTGTCGGCACGATCGCCGATACGCTGCTCGAGGATAACCGCCATCAGGCTGTCGTCACCGAACTGCTCGAACAACTCGCGCAACTGTTCGAGGAACACAAGCCGCTGATTCGGCAGCGCGTGCGCGACAGCACCGCGTGGATCTGGAAAAAACTGTCCATCGACGAAAAAGTCTCCGACAATCTCATCGCCGTCGTCGACGATACACTCAAAGAACTCAGCGAGAATCCCGATCACGCATGGCGGCTCGGCTTCGACGAAGCGATCCGCCATTTCGTGGTGCAGTTGAGAACGTCGCCCGACTATCTCGCCAAATGGGAAGCGCTCAAACATCGCTTCGTCGAGCATCCCGCGCTCACGGCCTACCTCGCCACGCTCTGGCGAGACATCAAAGCGGGCATCGAGCATGATGCCGCCGCCCCTCATTCCTATATCAAGACGCGTATCGAAGAAGCCATTGCCGGTATCGCCAACGGTTTGCTCGACGATAGCACCATGCGCCAAAAACTGAATGCCTGGCTGAAAGAAACGATGCTGATCGTCATTACCGGCCAACGACACGCCATTGCACGCCTGATTGCCGAAACGGTGCATCATTGGGACGCCGCCACCGTCACGCAAAAAATAGAATTCGAAGTTGGGCGCGACCTTCAGTTTGTCCGTATCAACGGCACGGTGATTGGCGGAATTGTCGGTCTGTTGCTGCATACGATCGATGTTTTGGTATTTTGATTTTTGAGTTTTCGTTCCACCCTCTACCCCACTGCAGGCCCATCCGAAGCGGTGCCAGCCCCGCCAAAACTAGCGACACTGTGCACACTGCGCCACTCTTCACATCCCGGCCGCCTCAATTTTTGTAAGATTTTTTCTAATTGATCGAGCAAAGCACTTAACGTTTGTTTTGCGACACCCACTTTTTTTCATCAAAAAAAACATCGAAGCTACGCATCGCCGCGCGAGCAATACAGCGAAGTCAAATGACCAATTCACTTGCGTGCATTCGGGCGGCGAGACCAGTCGAATTTCAACTATTCGATTAAACGATCAACTATCAAAAAACGGGTGATATCTTGCTTAAGATCAGTTCGGGATTGCTTGCGATCGGCGTCGCTCTGGCGCTCGCAGGCTGCGGCGGGGGCGGCGGCGGAGGTTCGCCTGGCGCGGGGGCAAACAGCAGTGCCGGCAGTGCGGCCAGCGCCGCGCCGACACTCGCGGCGGCGACTTCGGTTATCGATGGCGCACCGCTTGGCAAAGAGAATTGGCAAGCCGGTTCGACCGCGACGGGCGGCCAAGGACAAGCCATCAACGGCTTCAACTGCGATCCGGCCGGCAAAACCTACACCTACACCCATCTGTCCATTTTCATGAACGGGACGCAGTTGGCGTTGCCGGCGAACATCGGTGTCGTCCAGCCGACGCTCACGGCACCGAAAGGCTGCGTCTATCCGCTGAACACCGTCGATGAAACCGGCAAGATCCGCATGCAGGAACCGAGCAGTTCACCGTACACGCTCGGCCAATTCTTCGCCATTTGGGGCCAACCGCTCACGCAGACGAACGTGGCTGGCCTGCAGGGTTCGCCCATCACTGTCTACGTCAACGACGGCGGCACGCTATCGCAGTACACCGGCTGTCTGTGCACGCTCACATTGCCGCCGCACGGCGAAATCACGATCATGATCGGCACGCCGCTCGCGCAGATTCCCACCTATACGTGGACCGATCCGCCGCCGTTCGATCCGAATCCGATCGCGCTGACCTTCGGCGGCACAGTGGGCACGACGCCGTATTGGCCCGATGGCGATACAGCGACGGGCGGCGCCGGTGCCGACGTCGACGGCCTGACCTGCTCCTCCAATATGGTCGTCAATTATCACGTGCATGCGCATCTGGCGATCATCTACAACGGCCAGTGGCTCACCATGCCGCAGAACATCGGCGTGACATCGGCGTGCCACTATGAAATGCACATGCATGACCATACCGGCATCATCCATATCGAATCGCCAACCCTCACCGCTTTCACGCTCGGCAAGTTCTTCGACATCTGGGGCGAACCGTTAACCAGCACGAACGTGGCGGGATTGTCGGGCGAAGTTGTCGCCTATATCAACGACAACGGCGAATCGCGCCGCTATATGGGTGACTTGCGCGCGATCGAATTGACGTCGCTTCGCGACGTGACGCTGCAAGTCGGCACGCCGGCGATCAATACCCTCGCAACGTACTCGTGGTATGAGCCGCAGTAAGCCGGCTCGCGCATAGCGCACTGTCGACTTACCGTCGTCTTTCTGCACGCCGTGGCAATCGAACGATCGCTATGGCGTGCAGAAGCTTTTTTGCACCTCGGCATCCGTTCCCGGCGTGTCGACACGTCGTCCATTGGGGCGGCTGATCGAAATGTGTTAGCCAGCCATTCGCCTTTTTTCAGGTACGCGCCTCCTCATCGGTAAATCCGCCTCGTCCTCCTTGGCGTATCCCGTCGTGCCTGCTTGCTGGCGGCGATTCTTTCCGACCGTTCCACGCTTCGCAATTTTTTTTGCTTTTTTTAGAATGCCCGTGTATGGCATCAAGCACTCCATACAATCTCGCCGTTTTATTTTTCTTGCCGCACAAAAACGTCGCCGTTAGGCTTTAGCGCACAAGAGATACAACGAGCTTCAACTCCATTCCCTTATCCACCGGCACGTATTCGTGCGGCGAGACCAATGGTTCCGGCGCTATGCGGCGGAACCCGAGCGATGCGCGCGGGCCCACGCACGAAATGCACGACGGTCCGTCATCCAGTGCAGCGCGTTCCACCATGCGGCCATATGGCCTCACGCGCAGCACCCATCGCGATTGAGAACGGCAAGGACGATCACCGCACCCGCGCATGAGCCTGCATGCCTTTAGGCTTGGCGCAGGCGTGATGGCCCTATGCACTCCCGTTCATTCGATTCAACGATCGACTAACAAGACAGGGGCAACATGTTGCACAAAATCAGTTCAGGGTTTCTTGCGATCGGCGTCGCCTTCGCACTGGCGGGCTGCGGTGGCGGAGGAAGCGGCGGCGGTTCCACGGGAGCCGGCTCCAGCAGTAGCGCGGGCACCCCGGCGCCAACCCTTGCAGCCGCGGCTTCGGTTACCGACGGCACGACGCTCGGCACCGAGCATTGGCCGGCCGGTTCGACGGCGACGGGTGGCCAAGGACAAGCGGTGAGCGGGCTCAACTGTGCCGTGGCCGGCAATACCTATAGCTACACCCACCTGTCCATTTACGAGAACGGAACATTGCTGGCGGTGCCGGCGAACATCGGCACGGAGCAGCCGACTGTCGCGTCACCGAAGGGCTGTGTCTACCCGCTGAACACCGTCGATGAAACCGGCAAAATCCGCATGGACACGACGAGCAACGCGTCATACACGCTCGGTCAGTTCTTCGCGATCTGGGGCGAACCGCTCACGCAAACCAATGTGGCGGGCTTGCAAGGATCGGCGGTCACCGTCTATGTCAATCAGGGCGGTGCGCTGACGAAGTACGCGGGCGATCTCGCCAGTCTCGTCCTGCCGCCCGGCGGCGAAGTGACGATCATGATCGGCACGCCGCTCACGCAAATTCCCACTTATACGTGGAGCGATCCGCCGCCGTTCGATCCGAACCCCATCACACTGACATTCGGGGGCACGGTGGGCACGACGGCATACTGGCCCGACGGCGACACCGCGACGGGGGGGAGCGGTCCCGACGTCGATGGCCTGACGTGTTCGCCCAACATGTCGGTGCTCTTCCACGTGCATGCCCATCTCGCCATCGTCAATAACGGACAGTGGCTGCAGTTGCCGCAGAACATCGGCCTGACCGGATCGTGCGACTATGAAATGCACACGCACGACCACACCGGCATCATCCATATCGAAGCGCCGAACGAGAAGATGTACACGCTCGGCCAATTCTTCGACATCTGGGGCCAGCCGCTGTCGGCCTCTAACGTGGCGGGTTTGACCGGCAATATCGTCGCCTATATCAACGATAACGGCGAGTCGCGCCGTTACATGGGCGACCTGCGTGCGATCGAGCTGATCTCCCATCGCGACATCACGCTGCAAATCGGCACGCCGGCCGTCACCACGCTTGCGACGTACTCCTGGTACGAACCGCAATAATGGATCGCGGTAGGCACGCTCGCGTCTGATCGGCACGTCGTGGCCCCGCCCACCCCAGACACAACCAAAAAAACCCACCCCCAAAAAACCAAAAAAAAACAACCCCAAAATAGAAAAAACAAAATAAATTAACGAACCAAAACCAAAA